>DATJIR010000128.1:0-25513 GCA_035493135.1 Verrucomicrobiia bacterium | reverse complement strand
CGCCGGAGGACCGCCCGCAGGGATAGGATGCTCCGGTGGACGCGCTGCGGCCGTTCCTGATCGGGGGTGGAGCCGCGGCGTCCCGCAGGGCTACCTGAGGGAGCTGGCCGAGTACTGGCGCACGACCTACGATTGGCGCGCACACGAGGCCGAGCTCAACCGATACCCACAGTTCACCACCACGATCGACGGCCAGAACGTCCACTTCCTGCACGTGCGTTCCCGCGAGCCGGACGCCACCCCGTTGATGCTCATCCACGGATGGCCCGGATCGGTCGTCGAGTTCCTCAACGTGATCGGCCCACTGACCGATCCGCGTGCGCGTGGCGGGGACCCGGCCGACGCCTTCCATCTCGTGATTCCATCGATTCCGGGCCACGGCTTCTCTCGACCGCTCAGCGGGCCCGGGTGGACTCACGCGCGCATTGCGCGCGCATTCACCGCCCTGATGCGCCGGCTCGGTTACGAACGCTATGGGATCCAGGGGGGTGACGAGGGTGCGTTCATCGCCCCGGACATGGGTCGAATCGACCCCGCGCGTATCATCGGCATACACGTCAACGCGCTCGTGACCATTCCCTCGATGACGCAGATCCTCGCCGGCCTCGTATTCTTCAGGAGAGCGGAGCGGCGGCGCCTGGCGCGCTTCAAGCATTTCCGGGACGACATGATGGGCTACATGCAGATCCAGGCCACCCGGCCGAAGACCCTCGCCTACGGGCTCACCGACTCCCCGCCGGCCATCTCGCCTGGATCGTGGAGAAGTTCAAGGAGTGGACCGATCCGGCGGCCGAGCGACCCGAGGATGCGATCGACCGCGACCGCATCCTCACCAACGTCAGCGTGAACTGGTTCACCCGCACCGCGGGCTCATCGGCGAATCTCTACTACAGACGCTGCACGAGCCCGCCGCCGGGAAGCGGAAGGCGCGCAACATGGTTCCGACCGGCGTGGCGGTCTCGCTGACGCAGATGTCGCGATCCGACGCTGGGCCGAGCGCGAGAACAACGTCGTGTACTGGTCGGAGTTCGAGCGCGCGGCCACTTCGTCGCCCTGGAGGTCCCGGAGTTCCTGGTCGGTGATGTGCGCGAGTTCTTCCGGCGTCTCCGTCGGTAGCGTGGTGTACGTAGTCGGGCTGATCGGGCCGGACGATCCCCCACCGGCCGTGCTAGGCTCCCGGCATGCCTTCGCTCGGCTCGACGCGGAGACCAAGGCCCGGCGTCGAGCGTCCGAACCTCCTCGTCATCCTGATCGACGACCTGCGCTTCGACGAGTTCGGGGCGGGCGGGCACCCCTACATGCAGACGCCCCACGTGGACCGGCTGGCCCGCGAGGGCGCGATGTGTCTCAACGCCTTTCACACGACTCCGCTCTGCTCGCCCAACCGGGCCTCGATCGTGACCGGCCAGTACGCGAGCCGCCACGGCATCATCGACAACGTGGCGCGGGACGCGGCGAGCCACCGGCTGCCGAACTATCACCTCGAGCTGCAGCGCCTGGGTTACGAGACCGCGCACGTGGGCAAGTGGCACATGGGCAACGACGGCTCGCCGCGCCCGGGCTACGACCGCTGGGTGAGCTTCGACGGCCACGGCACGCTGTTCGATCCGGAGCTGAACATCGACGGCCGGCGGCGGGCGGTCCCGGGGTACGTGACCGACGTCCTGAATGCGGAGGCGTTGGCGTTCGTGGAGCGGCCGCGCGCGAAGCCGTGGAGCCTCTTCTTCGCCCACAAGGCGGTGCACCCGGACGCGCACCAGGCCGCCGACGGCACGCTCGACCTGAGCCGCGGCGGATACAAGCCGGCCGAGCGCCACCGGGATCTCTACCGGGGCTGCGTGTTCCCGGCGCGGCCGAACGTGCTGCCGCCCGAGGAGGTGCTGCGGGGGAAGCCGGCCTGGGCGGAGGCCTTCCGGCTCAAGGCGACGGAGCGGGCGCAGGCGGTGCTGGCTGCGATCCACGCGGGGACCCAGGAGGAGATCCGGCTGCGCGCGGCGATGATGGCCTCGGTTGACGAGGGGGTGGGGATGCTGCTCGAGGCGCTCGAGCGGACCGGGCAGCTCGACCGCACCTGCATCGTCTTCCTCGGCGACAACGGCTACTTCTTCGGCGAGCACGCGCTCGGACCGGAGCGGCGGTTCGCCTACGAGGAAGGCATCCGCTCGCCGTTCCTCGTGCGCTACCCGCCGCGGGTGCCCGCGGGGAGCCGGCCCGACCCGCTGGTGCTCGCGCTCGACATCGCGCCCACCATGATCGAGCTGGCCGGGGGCACGCCGGGCGCGCACGTCCAGGGCCGCTCGCTCGTGCCGCTGCTGGGCGGCCGGCGCCCGCCGGACTGGCGCACCTCGTTCCTGGTCGAGTACTGGAGCGAGAACGCGATGCCCTGGCTGGTGGGGATGACCTACAAGGCGGTGCGGACCGAGCGGGCCAAGCTGATCCACTGGGTCAACCGCGACGGGGTGGACGAGCTCTACGACCTCGCCGCGGATCCCTACGAGCTCGCGAACCTCATCGACGACCCGGGCCGCGCGCGCGAGCGCGACGAGCTGCGGCGGGAGCTCGCCCGGCTCGTGGTCGAGGCGATCGGGCTCTGAGCCGTCAGCGGCCGCCCGCTCCGGCCGCCGGGCTCGGGTAGCTGACCGCCAGCCCGGCCGCCGCGTCGGACTGGATGCCGAAGGGCGGGATCGGGTAGCGGAGCCCGTTCTTGCTGAGCGCGGCCAGGCCCTCGATGACCTTGGGCAGGAAGCGCGGCGGGATCGCCATCAGCATCTCGTCGTCGGCCACCCCGCCGTAGCGGCGCTCCGCGTAGCAGGGGATGGTGAGCGCGGGCTCGCCGGTCTTGAGCGCCTTGCCCCAGGAGTCGGCGCAGGCCGACTCGCCCACCGAGGTGAACGACATCTTCTTGTAGCCGATCCACTGCAGCCCGTTGATGAAGAAGATCATCTGCCCGGGGGTGCCGTAGATCAGGCAGATGTCGGGCGGCTCGAGGCGGCCGGAGGTGAGCGGGGCCACCGCCATCGCCTTGTAGCGCCCGTAGGGCACGCAGTCCATCGCGTGCTGGTGGAGGCTCGCGTCGTCCTGGGTCTTGAACCACACCCCGGCCATGCGCTTGCCGGAGAGCCACTCGTCGTCCTGCGGCGAGAGCCCGATGACCGCGCCGCACTGGGCGCCCACGAGGTCGGCCATCGTGATGCCCACCGTCCAGCCGAGCTGACGGGCCTGGGCCACGATCTGGTCGGTGGTGTGCTTGGCCTTCGGGCGCCGGATCTTGGGGATCGCCTCCATCTCCGCCACCGTCTCGAAGAGCTTCATGCCGATCGGGATCGAGCGGAGGCGCAGGTACTGGTTGAGGCCGTTCACGATCGCGTCCCAGTCGTACGTGTCGGTGGTCATGGCGTCCTCGCAGAGGTCATCGGTCGAGCAGCAGGTAGTAGACGGCGGTCGCGTGCAGCTCGCCGTTGGCGCTCCGGGCATAGCGGGGAATGACTCCCGCGCAGGTCCAGCCCATCGAGCGGTAGAGCGCCTCCGACGGATCGCCCTGGCGGGTGTCGAGCACGAGCGTGGATCGCCCTCCGCGGCGCGCGGCGGCCTGGGCCTCGAGCATCAGGGCGCGGCCGATCCCGCGCCGGCGCCCGCTGGTGTGGACCATCAGCTTGATCAGCTCGGCGCGATGGCTGCCGTTGGCCCGCCTCTCGAGGTCGAGCTGGACCGTTCCGACGATGCGGCCCGCGCTCGCGCCGTGCGCCTCGCGCGCGACCCACAGGAGCCGCCCGCCGCCCTTGACCGCGGCGGCCACGCCCTCCCAGTACTCGCGCGCGTCCTCCTCGGAGAGCGGGGGCAGGAAGCCCACCGAGCCGCCGTCGTCCACCACGTTGCGGAGCAGGGTCACCAGCGACGGCTGCTCCCGGCGCGCGCCGTCGGCGTCGAGCGCGTCGATCCGGATGTCAGGGCCGGCCATCGAGGGTCCTCCGGAGCTGGGCGAGATGGTTGTCGTCGTGGCCGGCGAGGCTCGCCACCCACTCGCCCATCGCCATGCGCCCGCGGGCCTGATGGACGCCGCCGCGCCGCCACTGCCGGGGAGAGAGCGCGTCGAGCACGGCGACCACCTCGCCCCGGCGGCGGCCGAAGGCCTCGAGCGCTCCGGCGGAATCCTGGCGCGCGTACTGGCGGTCCTCGGCCCAGCGGTCCGGATCGAGCGGGTGGCCCACCGCGCCGCCGATGCCCCACCGGGCCAGCGCCTCGGGAGTGGCGCCGAGGGTGAGGATCGGCGGCTCGTCGACGGCGAGAATGGTCTGGAATCGGAGGAGGAAGAGCTCCTCGACGTCGCGCAGGTGGCACAGGATCTCGGTGGCCGACCAGCTGCGCGCGTCGGGCCGGCGCGCGAGGGCCGCGCCGTCGCGCCCTTCCAGGAGACGGGCGATCTCGGCCGGCGTGCTGCGCAGCCGATCGAGGCGGACGCCGACTGGCCGGGTGAGGTATTCGTCCATCGTGGGCATTGGCTCTGGCCGCGCGCGGTGCCGTCCGCCTACGGCTTGAACTCCTGGTCGAGGATCTCGGTGATGAAGCGATCGAGCGAGACCGGGTAGAAGCGGACGTTGGGGGCGAGGATCACCCCGGTGTTGATGACCTCCCGCTGGCTCAGCTCGTCGAGGGCGCGCTCTATCTGGGCCTGCGGGTTGCGGTCCCAGCGCTGGATCCGCAGATCCTCGCTCTCGAGCGTCACCTGGTGGCGGTTCGAGTAGGCGAACGAGAAGACGCGAGCCACGAGGGCCTCGTCCATCAGCTCGTTCTCCTTGAAGAGATCGCCGTAGGTCTGCCCGGCGCGCCCCGGGGCGAGCACGAGCCGCGGCGAGACCTTGATCTTGCCGCGGATCTCCACCGACGAGGCCGGGTGCGCCTCCTGCGGGCCCACCAGGATGTAGGGCAGCACGTGGTAGCCCGCGATGATGCCGGCGACCGGCTTGCGCAGGATCTCGGTGGTCTCGAAGAGATGCTTGAGGAACTCGGGGTCGTGCTTCTCGCCGAACATGACCGGAGGCCTAGCCGCGGGAAACCGAGACTTCCATGCAGTCGAAGCCGAAATCGTACTCCCGGCTCTCGTATCGCGCATCGTTGCGAACGTGGTCGAGATAGGGCTTCACGTCGCGCCGGTACATGCCGGTGTTGTCGGCCACCACGAGGGCCCCCTTGACCAGCCGCGCCTCCACCGCGCGCAGGTAGTCGAGATAGTCCTCCTTGTTGGCGTCGATCAGCAGGAAGTCGACGGGGCCGCGCAGCAGGGGCAGCACCCGGAGGGCGTCGCCCACCACCACCCGGACGCTCCGGGCGAGCCCGGCCTTCTCCACGTTGCTCACCACGAACTTCGCCAGGTAGGCGTTCTGCTCCACGCACACCAGCCGCCCGCCACGCGGCATGTGGCCCGCCACCAGGATCGCGGAGTAGCCGAAGAGCGAGCCCACCTCGATGCCGTGCCGGGGCCGGTGACGGAGCAGCAGCCGCCGCAGCACGCGGCTCTTCTCCTTGCCGATGACCGGGATGCGCCAGAGGGTGACGGCGCGGTCCATCAATCGGAGCATTCGCGTCGCGGTCTTGGTCATGCGCGCGTCGGGATCCTCTCGCGGACGCCGTCCGGCAGTGGATAGCGCCGGTCCCACTTGCCGGCCTTGACGAGCTGGCCGGGCAGGGGGTGGCCCACGATCTCCTGCACCCGCCTGGACACCGCGAGCAGCGCGTCGAGGTCCACCCCGGTCTCCACCCCCATGGCGTGCAGGCAGTGGACCAGGTCCTCGGTGCACACGTTGCCGGAGGCCCCCGGGGCGAACGGGCAGCCGCCGAGTCCGCCGATGGAGGCGTCGAAGTGGGTCACGTCGTGCTCCATGGCGGCCAGGATGTTGGGGATGGCCATCGCCCGCGTGTCGTGGGTGTGGAGTGTCCACTCGACGCCCGGGAAGCGGGGCACGAGACGCTCGAGCACGCGCGCGACCTGGGCCGGGTTGGCCATGCCGGTGGTGTCGGCCAGGCCGATGCCGCGTGCGCCCGTGTCGACCAGGCGCGCCACCACCGATTCCAGGTGCGCGACCGGCACGTCCCCCTCGAAGGGGCAGCCGAACGAGCAGGAGATGCCGGAGACCACCGGCACCGACGCGCGGCGCGCGACCTCGGCCACCGCGGCGAGCTTGGCGAGCGACTCCGCGATGGTCATGTTCACGTTGGCGAGGTTGTGGCTCTCGCTCGCCGAGACCACGGTGTGGATCTCGTCCACCCGCGCGTCCACCGCGCGCACCGCGCCCTTGTCGTTGGGCACCAGCGCGGAGTAGGTGGTGCCGGGGCGCCGCTCGATCGCGGCCATGACCTCCGCCGCGTCCCGGAGCTGGGGCACCGCCTTGGGCGACACGAACGAGGTGACCTCGATGCGGGGCATCCCGGCCGCGGCCAGCCGGTTCACCACCTCGATCTTGTCGCCGGTCGGGATGAAGTCGGGCTCGATCTGGAACCCGTCCCGCGTTCCCACCTCGCAGATCGTCACGTGCCGGGGCAGCTTCATCGCGTCGCCTCCTGAATTGCTTCCCACTCGTCTCTGAGGATCTCGCCCTGCCAGGCGTCGTGCCAGCGCCCGTCGATGAAGTAGTAGCGCCGGCGCATCCCGCACTGGCGATAGCCCGCCCGCTCGAGGCCTCGCCGGCTGGCGTCGTTGCCCTGCACCACCAGCGTGGTGACCGTCTCCAGGCCCAGCTCCCGGAACGCGTAGCGCGTCCGGAGCCGCATCGACTCGCCCGCGTAGCCCTTGCCCCACTCGTCCTTCTCGCCGATCACGGTGCCGGTCTCGCCCCGACGGTTGCGCCAGTCGATCTTCTCGATGGCGGTGTTGCCGATCAGGCGGCCGTTGTGCTTGAGCACGATCGCCCATATCACCTGGTTCGGGTCCCGGCCCACCTGCTCGAGCCACTCCTCCTCGGCCTTGGGGGTGAAGGGGAAGCGGTGGAGCAGGTAGCGCGTGACCTCCATGTCGGAGAACCACCGCTGGTAAGCCGGGAGGTACTCCGGTCGCGGCGGCTCGAGCCGCACGCGCTCGCCTTCCAGGATCGGACCCAGCATTCGCTAGTCGGTCCGGTTCAATAGGAGCGGGGCATGCCGAGGACGTGCTCCCCGACGAAGGCGAGGACCAGGTTGTTGTTGATCGGGGCGGCGCGGTAGAGCCGCGACTCGCGGAACTTGCGCTCGATGTCGTACTCCTCCGCGAAGCCGTAGCCGCCGTGGGCGTCCATGCACGCGTTGCCCGCCTCGATGGCCGCCTCGGAGGCGAGGTACTTGGCCATGTTGGCCTCGCCGCCGCAGGGGATGCCCGCGTCGAACATGCGCGCCGCCTTGGTGCGCATGAGATCGGCGGCCTCGATGTTGACGTGCGCCTTGGCGATCGGGAACTGCACGCCCTGGTTGGAGCCGATCGGCTTGCCGAAGATCACCCGCTGGCCCGCGTAGGCGACCGCCCGCTCGATGAACCAGCGCGCGTCGCCCAGGGAGTCGGAGGCGACCAGGATGCGCTCCGCGTTCATGCCGTCGAGGATGTAGGAGAAGCCCCGGCCCTCCTGGCCGATCAGGCTCGAGGCGGGGATCTCCATGTTGTCGAAGAAGAGGGCGTTGGTCGAGTGGTTCATCATCATCCGGAGCGGGCGCACGTCGAGGCCCTTGCCCTTGAGCTCGCGGATGTCGATGAGGAACACGCTGAGCCCGTCGGTCTTCTTCTTCACCTGGTCCACCGGGGTCGTGCGCGCGAGCAGCAGCATGAGGTCCGACTGGAGCACCCGCGAGATGAACATCTTCTGGCCGTTCACCACGTAGCGGTCGCCCTTGCGGACCGCGGTGGTCTGCAGCTTGGTGGTGTCCGAGCCCGCGTTGGGCTCGGTGACCCCGAAGGCCTGCAGGCGCAGCTCGCCGGTGGCGAGCTTGGGCAGGTACTGCTGCTTCTGCTCGGCGGAGCCGTGCCGGAGCACGGTGCCCATGATGTACATCTGGGCGTGGCAGGCCCCCGCGTTGCCGCCCGAGCGATTGATCTCCTCGAGGATCAGCGCGGCCTCCATGATGCCGAGGCCGCCGCCGCCGTACTCCTCGGGGATCAGCACCGCGAGGTAGCCGGCCTTGGTCAGCTCGTTGATGAAGGCCTCGGGGTACTCGCGCCGGGAGTCGAGGTCGCGCCAGTACTCGCCGGGGTACTGCTTGCAGAGGTCGTAGACCGCGGCCTTGAGCGCTTTTTGCTCGGCGGTGAGTACGAAGGTCATGTCGGCAGTCATGCGTGACCCCTCTTCATTTACTTGCCCTGGAATCTGGGTTTGCGCTTCTCGTTGAAGGCGCGGACGCCTTCGAGCCGGTCCTCGGTGGTCACGGTGTTGTTGTAGGCCTCGATGGCCAGCGCCATGCCGGTCTCGAGATCGGTCTCGCTTCCCCAGGCGATCGCCTTCTTGGCCTGGCGCACCGCGATGGGGCCATTGTCCGCGATGGTGGCCGCGATCTCCAGCGCCTTCGCCCGCGCCTGGCCGGCGGGCACCACGTGGTTGACGAGCCCGATCGCCTTCGCCTCGCGGGCGTCCACGCGTCGGCCGGTGAAGATCATCTCCTTGGCCATCGGCGCGCCCACGATGCGGGGCAGGAGCTGGGTGCCGCCGACGCCCGGGAAGATGCCGCGGGTGACCTCGGGGACCGCGAAGACCGCGGTCTCCCCGCACACCACGAAGTCGGAGAGCACGGCCAGCTCGCAGCCGCCGCCCATCGCGAAGCCCTCCACCGCGGCGATCACCGGCACCGGGCAGTGGAGCACGCCGGCGGCGGCCGCCTCGAAGATCACGTGCTGGGCGCGCCAGGCCTCGTCGGTCATGCCCTCGCGCTCCTTGAGGTCGCCGCCCACGCAGAAGGCCCGGGTGCCGGCCCCGGTGAAGACCACCGCGCGCGCCGCACGGTCCCAGCGCAGGCCGTCGAAGCAGCGCAGCAGGTCCTCGCCCATCGCGGTGTTCATCGCGTTGAGGGCCTCGGGGCGATTGAGCTCCACCGTGACCACGTGACCCTCCGCCGACGCGGTGACGTTGAGGGTCCTATAGCTGGACGACATGGCGCTCCGCCAGATCCCGGATGGTGGCCGCGTCGTAGCCGAGCTCGGCCAGCACCTCGGTCGAGTGCTCCCCGAGCAGCGGCGGCACCCGGGTGGTGGCGGGCCGCTCGCCGTCCCACCGGATCGGCAGCGCCACCGCGCGGTAGTCGGGGACGCGCGGGTGCTTCACCGCGGGCAGCATGCCGCTCGCCTCGGTCTGCGGCTCGGTGGCGACCTGGTCCATGGTCGAGACGCGCTCCGACGGCACCCCCGCCCGCTGCAGCCGCTCCAGCACGTCGGCCGAGCTGAGGCCGCGCGTCACGCGGGCGAGCGCCTCCTGCAGGGCCGCGCGGTGCTCGACGCGGCGGGGGTTGTCCGCGAAGCGCGCATCGCGGGCCAGCTCGGGCACGCCGAGGGCGGCGGTGGTCTTGACGAAGAGCGCGTCGGAGGCGGCCGCGATCATCACCCAGCCGTCGGAGACCGGGAAGGCTTCGTAGGGCACGATCATGGCGGTGCCCGAGCCCTGCGGTCGCGGGACCTCGCCGGTCGCGAAGTAGTGGCTCATCTGGAAGACCGACCACGCGAGCGCCGTGTCGAACAGCGCGGTGGTCACGTGCGCGCCCTTGCCGGTGCGGTCGCGCTCGCGCAGCGCGGCCAGGATGCCCATGACCCCCCACATGCCGGTGCCCATGTCCACCACCGAGATCGGCACGCGCGCGGGCGGCTGACCGGGATGGCCGTTGATCGACATGATCCCGCCGTAGGCCTGCATCAGCGGGTCGTAGCCGGGCCGGTCCTTGAGCGGGCCCTCGGCGCCGTACGCGGTGACCGAGCAGTACACCAGGCGCGGGTTCAGCGCGGCGAGGCGCGGCCAGCCGAGATCGAGCTCGTCGGCCGCGCCGGACCGCAGCGACTGCACGAACACGTCGGCGCGCGCGACGAGGCGCTCCAAGACCGCGCGCCCGTCGGCGGTCTTGAGATCGATCGCGAGGCTCCGCTTATTGCGGTTCACGCCCATGAAGGTGGCGCTCTCCCGGCCCCAGAAGGGCGGCGCCCAGGAGCGCGCGTCGTCGCCGCGACCGAGCCGCTCCACCTTGACGACCTCGGCCCCCATGTCTCCCAGGATCTGGGTGCAGTAGGGACCGGCCACGTTCTGGGTCAGGTCGGCGACGAGAATCCCGGCGAGCGGAGCGTTCATGGGGGATCGATTATAGCCGATCCCGCGCGGCCCGACCCGGAGCCTAGAGGCTCGCCCGGCGCGCCTCGTGATACTTCTCGAGCTCGCGATTGGCGTGCACCACGGCCTCGAGCCGCTCGACGACCGCCCCGACCTGGGCGCCCGGGATCGTGAAGTAGAGCTCGTCGTCGCCCATGCCGGTGTACACGCGGTTGCCGATGCAGCCGAGGCTGGTCACGCCCCCGGGCCCCTCGAGGACCGCGGGGATCATCGCGCAGGCCGGCCGCCCCATCGCGGCGCGGTCGCCCTCGAGGCCGGCCGCCCGCGCGGCCTCGGCCACCAGCATGATCTGGCGCGCGCGCCCGCGCACCAGCACGACGTCGGGCGGCGACGGCGTCTCGGCCAGCGGGGCGTAGATCGCGATCCGGAACGGCTCCGTGCGTCGCGGCAGCGCGCCGACCTCCTCCATGCGGATGTACTGGAGCCCCACCATGGTGCCAACCACCCCTTCCAGCTCCCTCGCGCGCTCGGGCGGGAGCCCGACCCCGTGGGTGTACGCGCCGACCGGGCAGTTGAAGTGATCGGCCGCCTCGGTGTAGAAGACCGCGCCCTCGGCCGCCTGCTTCCAGTAGGCGCACCCGGCGGGGCCGGGACGGGACACCCGCGCGATCCCGGCGGGCGCGGCGGCGGCGAAGGTCACCGCCACCGGCGGCGTGGGCAGATCCAGCAGCTCGGTCAGGCGTCGTCCGGCGATGCGTGCGTCCAAGGCGTGGCTCCTCAGGGGACCCGGGCGCGGAAGGTGAACGCCACCCGCACCTCGTTTCCGATCGGGTTCAGAAACGAGTTGTAGTTCATCGCGTACTCGCCCCGGTTGATGATGAACTCGCCGGAGGCGACCAGCGCGGTCTCGGTGATCTGCACGTCCACCGGCACCGCGATCTCGCGGGTCACCCCGTGGAGCGTGAGGCGGCCCATCACGGTGGCCCGGCGGCCCGCCGACTCCACGCGCACGCTCTGGAAGGCGATGGTCGGAAAGCGCTCGATGTCGAAGAAGTCGGCGCTGCGCAGGTGCTTGTCGCGCATCTCGATGCCGGTCTCGAGCGAGGCCGCGTCGATGGTGAGGGTGATCCGCGCGCCGGTGGGGCCGGCCGGGTCCGCGACCACGTCGCCGCTGAAGCGGCCGAAGTGCCCCTCCGCGTTCATCAGCCGCGACGTCGCCCGGAACGTGATCTCGCTGGCCTCGGGCTGGATGCGGAAGCGAAGCGATTCGGCCCTCCCGGGAGCGCTCCCCGTGAGCATCACCAGCACGAGGGCGGTCAGCGTGAGCCGGCCGGCGAGGGAAGGTCGCGACACGGCCCCTAGTATCGCTCACCCGTCGAGACGCGGAGCACGGTTTCGCGTCGTCGTCACAAATCACGACGGGCGCGGCGGGCGGCGGGTGTAGGCTCGCGCCGTGCCCGCGATGTCCCTCGCGCTCGGCCTGCTCCTCTCCATGGTCGCCCTCCTCGTCGCGGTGATCGCGCTGCTCGCGGCGCGTGCACGGACGACGCCCGAGCGAGCGGACGGGCGCGTGGCCGCGCTCGAGGGCGAGCTGCGCGCGCTGCTCGACCGGGTGCGGGCGCTCGAGGGTGCGACCGGCCCGGCCCGGGTCACCGACGGGATCGACACGAGTGCGCCGCCCGCGCCGGTCGTCGAGGCCACCGTCGGGCCCGCGCTCCCCGGGGAGTCCGCTCCGCCTGCCGCGCCCTTCGCGTGGCCGTCCGCCGGCCCGGACTCTCCGGCGCCGCCGGCCCGGCCCCCGCTCGACCTCGAGCAGCGGATCGGCGCCCGCTGGGCGACGTGGGTCGGCATCGTGGTCATCCTGGTCGCGGCCGCCCTCTTCCTCAAGTGGGCCTTCGACAACGAGTACTTGGGGCCCGCCGCCCGCGTGGGCGTCGGCATCGTTGGCGGCCTCGTCATGCTCGGTGGCGGCCTCGCCCTTCACCGCCGGCGCGATGTCCCGTACCTGAGCGAAGGTCTGTCCGGCGGCGGCCTTGGCTGTCTCTACCTGTCGCTCTTCGCCGCGCACGCGCTCTACGGCCTGATCGGCGCCGCGACCGCGTTCGGCTCGATGTTCGTCGTGACCCTGCTGGGCGCCCTCGTGGCGGTGCTGACCGGCCGGCTCAGCACCGCGGTGCTCGCGGTGCTCGGCGGGCTCCTCACCCCGGTGCTGCTGCAGGTCGAGCGGCCCGACGAGCGCAACCTGCTCGCCTACCTGCTGGTGCTGGACGTGCTCGCGCTGCTGGTGGCGCGCTTCCGGACGTGGCCCGCCCTCACCCAGCTCGCATGGGGCGGCAGCGCGCTGCTCCTGCTGCAGACATTCTCGCGGACGCCCGAGGCGCCCCATCCGCTGGCCCGGCTCCTGCTGCTATCCGCGCTCTTCCTCATCTTCCTGGCCGCTCCGGTGTTCCGGGAGCGTGCGACTGGGCGCCGCAGTCAGCCGATCGACCTGGCCCTGGTGGTCGCCAACGCGGCCGGGTACTTCTGGGCGGTCTACGTCACCCTGGAGGCCACGCGCCCGGGGCTCGAGGGGCCGTGGGCGGTGGGCCTCGCGGTGCTCTACCGGCTCGTCTCGTCGGACTACGGCTCGCGGGTTGCCGACGACCCGGCGCCGGTCCTGGTCCACGAGGGTATCGCGTGGACCTTCCTCACCCTGGCCGTCCCGATCGTTCTCGACGTCCAGTGGGTCACCCTGGCGTGGGCGGTCGAGGGCGTCATGCTCCTCTGGCTCGCCTCTCGGGTCCCGGCCGCGGTGGCCGCCTGGGGCGGGCTCGCGGCGCTCCTCCTGGCGGGCTCGCGGGTCGTGGCCTTCGACCGCTACTGGTCGGCCGACGTCGTGGCGGTGTGGAACCTCATCTTCCTGATCCACCTGCTGGTCGCGGTCGCCCTCGTGGCTGGCGGCTGGCTCGGGGGCCGGGCACGGGGGGAGGGGGCCTGGCAGCCGAGCCGGCGAATGCTCCGGGCGGTGCTGTGGGTGGCCGCGGTGGCGACCCTGGCCGTCCTCTTCTGGCGGGAGCCGACCGGCCTGTGGCCCGCAACGCTGCTCACCCTCGAGCTCGTGATCGTCGGGTGGCTCGCGCGGAGCGCGACCTCCCCTGCGTTCCCGGTGGCGCTCCCCTTCCTGTCCGTCGTCCTGACCCTGCGGGTCCTCGTGGCCGACGATGAGCTGGCGAGGGCCGCCGCCGGCTCGCTCGTGAGCGTGCCGCTCCTGTCCCGCACCGGGGCGTGCCTGGCGATCGGGCTCGCGGGAGGAGCCCTCGTCCGGGCCCCGGTCGACGCCGCCCGGCAGATCGGCCGGATCCTGTCGGGAGCCGCGGGGCTCATCTTCCTCCTCGTGCTGAGCATGGGGTGGGTTCGGTATCAGGAGGCGGTCGAGGTCGCCGCGCGAGCCGCCGGCCGCGTTCCCGCCGGCGACGCCGACTGGCGTATACAGGCCGGTCTCTCGGTGCTGTGGACGGTGTATGCCGCCGTGGCCCTCGCGTGGGGCTTCGTCCGTCGCAATCCAGCCGTTCGCTATGCGGCGCTCGCCCTCCTTGGGCTAACTGTCTGTAAGGTGTTCGCCGTGGACTTCGCAGCGGTCAAGACGTCCTATCGGATCCTCTCGTTCCTGGTGCTCGGTGTCGTCCTGCTGCTCGTCAGCCTCCTGTATCAGAAGGTTCTCGGCCGAAAAATTTAGGCCTGACAAAGCGACGTTAGCTAGTTATAGTCTCCGCCTTGATGGTCGAGCCCGGAGATCGGACGCGAGGGCAGTTTGCATTCAACGCAGGACGCCTTTGCCTGGACTTTGTCAACACCGTACACTTCCGCCCAGTCAGCGATCGGCTGGAGTTGATCAACTCTTACGATGACTTGCTGGCATGGGCCCGTCAGGCGACCATCATCACGCCGGGCGAAGCGGCGACCCTCGCCGAGGCCTCGCACAGGCGAGAGCGCTCCGCGGCCGATGCCCTCGCCCACGTCCGGGGACTGCGGGAGTCGACCTACGCGATCTTCTCTTCCCGGGCGGCGGGTCTGCCGGCGCGCGAGGCCGACCTGCGAACCCTCAACCGGGCGGTCGGCCGGGCGATGGCTCATGCCGGACTGATTCCGTCCGGGTCACGCTTCGAGTGGGCGTGGCCGGACGTCGCCCCCGATCTGGACCGGGTGGCATGGTGGGTGGCGCGCTCGGCCGCCGAGCTGCTGACCTCGGATGACATAACCTTCGTTCGTGAGTGCGCCGGTTATGATTGTGGCTGGCTGTTCATGGACACGACGAAGAACCGCAGCCGCCGGTGGTGCGACATGCGCACCTGTGGGAACCGGGCGAAGAGCCGCCGCCACTACGAGCGTCGGCGGGCCGCCGACGGAACCGGCGGGCTCGCCGACTAGCTACGCCATGCCGCTCGATCTTTCCCGGCTCCAGCCGGTCCCAGAAGCCGGTGATGAGTCCCACCGGAGTGTCCGGCAAGCGCTCCCGGCAGGTCGTGGTGACCTCCCAGCCGGATGCCCCGGGCATCGCCGGAGCAGCTGGCCGATCGACTGGAGGATCTCCGGGTTGTCCTCGAAGACCAGCATCCGCGTGCCGGCGGGCACCGCCGTCGCGCCCCCGCGCGTCGGTGGGGAGCTCGGCCGGGACCGGCAGGCTCGCCACAAAGGTGGTGCCCCGCCCGAGCGTGCTCTCCACCTGGATCTGCCCGCCGTGGGGGTCACGATGCCCCAGACCACCGTCATGCCTCGGACATGCTGCACCCGCCGTCCCCGGCCCGGACCACGACGCGGCCGCCTTCGGTCGCGGTCCGGAAGGTGAACCGACCCCCGGCCAGGCATGGCGTCCAGGGCATGGTTGGCTGAACGGAGGGATGCTCCGGGTGCGGGTGAACTCCTGGATCCGCCGGACCGTCTGGGCACCGTCGTGGGCGGCCTGGCGGATGAGGCGCAGGCTCTGGGCCACGTCCGGCACCTGCCCGCGGGACACTCCCAAGAAGTGGCAGCGGCGACGAGAACAGAATGCAACTCGTGCTCGTGCGAGACGTGCACGGCGGCGCGGTGCGGGTGCGCCGCCGTGGCGGGCGGGGCCGACTACCGGGAGCCGGTGATCTGCGTGCGGGCGAGGGCCGCCCCGGCCGCGAGGGCGCGCACCTTCTGGTTGCACATGTACCGCGGCGACCACCCGAAGCCGCAGTCCGGGTTGACGTGGAGCTTCTCCGGGCGGCACACCGCGAGCACCCGGCGAATGCGGCCGGCCACCTCCTCCGGGCTCTCCGGGTAGAAGCCCTTGACGTCGACCACGCCCGCGCCCAGCTCGCGATCCTGGCCGTACTCCTTCCAGAGATCGAGCTCGGAGAACTCCCGTCCCGCGAACTCGAGCACGAGCTGATCGGCCCGGCACTTGAGGATGCCCGGGAAGTAGGGCCGGTACGAGCGGTCGAAGCGGGAGCGCCCGAAGCGGTTGCCGAAGCAGATGTGGAAGGCGAGCTTGGCCTTCACCCCCTCGGTGGCCAGGTTGTAGAGCCGCGCCATCTCCTCGCCGCTCACGTTGCCCCGCGCCGGCTCGTCGAGCTGGATGAAGTCGGCGCCCGCGGCCACGAGCGCGCGCAGCTCCGCGTTGATCACCTCGGCGAAGCGCTCGGCCACGTCGACCACGCCCTTGTACATCTTGCCGGGATGGATGCGCGAGCCGAAGGTGAGCGGACCCGCGCAGGTCGCCTTGGTGGCCCGCCCGGTGTGAGCCCTGAGGTACTCGAACTCCTTCACGATGCCGAGCCCGCCCTCCGGGGTCTCGATGCGCCCGGTGGCCTCGTAGCGCGTCTGCTGGTCGTAGCCCCAGGGCCCGGCCTTGCGCCGCACCGGCAGGGGCTCGATGCCCTTGATGATCGCGTAGTAGGAGTCCACGTAGCCGTCGAGCCGGCGTACCTCGCCGTCGGTGATGATGTCGAGGCCGGCCCGCTCCATGTCGCGGATCGCGGTGTCGGCGGCGTCGTCGAACATCTCCTCGAGATCGGCGGGACCCATGGCTCCCGCCTCGTAGGCCTTCACCGCGGTGAACCACCAGCCGGCCTTGCCGTGCGAGCCGACGACGGTGGAGGGGATCAAGGGGAGAGCGGCCATCGGCATTTCCTCCTGTGTTCGGGACGACTATAATGACCGGCCATGAGCGTCGCCTCGCCCCACGCGAGCATCCTATCTCTGCCGGATCTGGTCAATGGCGATGCCGAGCTCGTCCGCCGGGGACGATACCTCACCGCGACCTTCCTCGTCGAGGTCGGCGAGCGCGAGTTCCTGGTGCGGGTGGTGGAGGGCCGGGTGGCCGCGGTCGAGGCCGGCCCGTTCCTGATGCGCTCCTGGACCTTCGCGCTGCGCGCCTCGGAGGACGCGTGGCGCCGCTTCTGGGAGCCCACGCCCGCGCCGGGCTACCACGACCTCTTCGCGATGAAGAAGCTCGGGGTGGCGCGCATCGAGGGCGACCTGGTGCCGCTCATGGCCAATCTCCGCTACGTCAAGGACGTCGTCACCGCGCCGCGGCGGCAGGCGAGGGCCTGAGTGGCCGGGCCCGTGTTCGAGCCGATCCGGGGCGCCTACGTCCACCTGTCGCTCGGAGCCCGGCCGCACCGCGTGTACTTCGAGGAGGCCGGCCAGGGGATCCCGCTCGTGTGCCTGCACACCGCGGGGGCCGACGGCCGGCAGTTCCGCCATCTCCTGAACGACGAGGCGGTCACGCGGCACTTCCGGGTGCTGGCCTTCGACATGCCGTGGCACGGCAAGTCGCTGCCGCCGGCGGGCTGGCAGGACGAGGAGTACCGGCTCACGACGCAGGCCTACGTCGACCTGATCCTCGCGTTCTGCTCGGGGATCGGGCTGGAGCGCCCGGTCGTGCTCGGCTGCTCGATCGGCGGCAAGATCGTGCTCGAGCTGGCCCGCGCGCATCCGGAGCGGTTCCGGGCCCTGATCGGCCTCGAGTCGGCCGCCTACCAGCCGCCGTGGTACGACGACACCGGCTGGCTGCATCGCCCCGACGTGCACGGGGGCGAGCTGGCCGGAGCGCTCATGTCGGGTCTCATCGCCCCGCAGAGCCCGGAGGAGACGCGGTGGGAGACGCTCTGGGGCTACATGCAGGGCGGCCCCGGCGTCTTCAAGGGCGATCTCCACTTCTACCGGGTCGACGGCGACTTCCGGGACCGCGTGGGCCAGATCGACACCACGCGATGCCCGCTCTACCTGCTCACCGGCGAGTACGACTTCTCGTGCACGCCGGAGGACACGCGCCTCACCGCCGAGAAGATCCCGGGCGCGCGCTTCACGGTGATGACCGAGATCGGCCACTTCCCGATGGCCGAGAACCCCGCCCAGTTCCGCCGCTACCTGCTGCCGGTCCTCGACGAGATCCGCGCCGCCTCCGGCTGACGCGAGCCCGCGCCTCACGCCGCGCCGCCGATCAACCGCAGAATCGCCGCGTCCGCCCGCACCGCCTCGGGCGGGCCGCCGAAGATGATCTCGCCCCGCTCGATGACGTAGAGCCGGGTGGCGAACGCGGGCACGTGGTGGATATTGGACTCGGCGAGCAGGATCGAGTGCCCGCGCTGGGTGATCTCGGCGAGCCCCTGGCTCACGGTGGGGATGATCGCGGGCGAGAGCCCCTCGAAGGGCTCGTCCAGCAGCAGCATGGCCGGATCGAGGGCCAGCGCGCGCGCCACCGAGAGCATCTTGCGCTCGCCGCCGCTCATCTCGGGCCCCTTGCGCGCCGCGTACTTCCGGAGGACCGGGAACACCTCGTAGGCCCGCTCGATGCGCTCGGCGGCGGGCCGGCCGCCCGGGCGCGTCCAGGTCGCGATCTCGATGTTCTCGGCCACCGTGAGGTCCGGGAAGATTCCGCTGTCCTCGGGGGCGAAGGCGAGCCCGCGTCGCGCGATCTCGTGGGTGTGCCGGCGGTGGATCTCCTCGCCCCGGAAGCGGATGCGCCCGGCGCGCGGGCGCAGGTAGCCCATGATGGTGCGGAGGGTGGTCGACTTGCCGGCCCCGTTGCGGCCGACCAGGCAGACGACTTCCCGCTCGTTTACCTCCAACGACACCCGGCGGAGGATGTGGCTCGACTGGATGAAGACGTCGACCGCCTCGACGGTCAGCACGGCGCCCGCCGGCCGATCACCGTGTCCACGACCCGGGCGTCGGCCCGGATCGCGGCGGGGGCCGCGTCGGCCAGCACCTTCCCCTGGTGGAGCGCGATGATCCGGTCCGAGTACGCGAAGACGATGTCCATGTCGTGCTCGACCTGGATGATGGCCTTGAGGCCGATCTGGCGGGCCGCGCCGACGAGGATCTCCATGACCGCGTGCTTGTCCGCGGTGCTCACCCCGCTGGTGGGCTCGTCGAGTAGGATGATCTCGGGGCGGAGCGAGAAGGCGGACGCCACGTCGAGCAGCTTCTTGTCGCCCTGGGGCAGGGCGCGCGCCGGAGAGTAGGCCCGGTCGGCCAAACCGAAGAGGCGGGCCACCTCGAGGGCCTCGCTCTGCACCTGCCGATCGCGGCGGAGCGAGGCGAAGAGATTCGCGCCGCGGCCGAGGCGCGAGACCACCGCGGCCTGCAGGGTCTCGAGCACGGTGAGCTCCGGGAAGATCTGGACGAGCTGGAAGCTCCGGGCCATCCCGAGCCGTGCGAGGGCGACCGGGCCGATGCCGCCGATGTCGCGGCCCTTGAAGCGCACGCGACCCTCGGAGGGCGGCAGGACGCCGGTGAGCAGGTTGATCAGGGTCGACTTGCCGGCCCCGTTGGGGCCGATGATCGAGACGAACTCGCCCTCCCGCACCGCGAGGCTCACCCCGTCGAGGGCCACGTAGGCGCCGTAGCGCTTCCGGAGGTCCTGCGCCTCGAGGATCATCCGCGCGATACCTCGACCGGTCCGCGGCGCCGGGCGAAGAGGCCCATGAGGCCTCCCGGCGCGAAGATCACGATGAAGGCGAGGATCGCGCCGAAGATCAGCCGCCAGTAGGGGAACACCGACATGACGGTGTCCTGGAGGAAGATGAACGCGAAGGCGCCCAGCAGGGGCCCGAAGAAGGAGGAGAAGCCGCCGAGCAGGACCATGAACACCACGTTGCCGGAGTGGGTCCAGTAGGCGAGCGTGGGATCCACGTTGCCGGTGGGCGGCGCGAGCAGCGCCCCACCGACCGCGGCGTACACCGCCGAGATCATGAACGCGTACCAGCGGGAGCGCGGGACGCTCACTCCCAGGCTTTCGGCCTTGAGCGGGTTGTCGCGGATGGTCTTGAGGCAGAGCCCGAAGGGCGAGGCGACGATCCGCCACATCAGGAGCGTGGCGAGGGCGAGCACCGCAAGCGAGAAGTAATAGTAGGGGCCGATGAGGTACGCGGTCTTGTTGAAGCCGGCCCACTCGCTGCCGAGGAGGTAGGGGCGGAGCATCCGCATCCCCTCGTCGCCGCCGGTCAGCCGGTAGAACTTGAGCAGGAAGGTGTAGAAGACCATGCCGAAGGCGAGCGTCAGCATGCCGAAGTAGATCTTCACGTAGCGCACGCAGAGCGCGCCGACCGGCGCGGCCACGATCGCGGCGGCCAGCGCGGCCGCGGGCAGGATCAGCTCCATGTGCCGCACCCCGAGCCGCGTGGTCAGCACCGCCCCGGTGTAGGCCCCGATGCCGATGAACAGCGCGTGGCCGAACGAGACCAGCCCGGTGTAGCCGAAGAGCAGGTTGAGGCCCAGCAGGATCACCCCGTAGGCCATGAACGGCAGCATCAGGGTGACGTAGTAGGGCGGGCTGACGAGGGGCAGGACGAGGATTGCGATGACGACGACCGCGAGAACGAGGGGCGTCCTCACGCCGCGGCCGCTCCGAAGAGCCCGCGCGGGCGCCAGAGCAGGACCGCGATCACGATCAGGTAGATGAGGAGCATCTCGAGCTCGGGATAGACCGAGATCGCCACCGACCGCAGCACCCCCACCACCAGGGCGCCCAGGAAGGCGCCGCGCATGCTCCCGAGGCCGCCGATCACCACCACCGCGAAGGCCTCGACGATCAGCTCGATGCCCATCTCGCTCATGGCCGCGGTGGCCGGGATCACCAGCGCGCCGCCGAGCGTGCCCAGCATGGTGCCGAGGGTGAAGACGCGGGCGTAGAGCCAGCGCATGTCGACCCCGAGGGCCTCGGCCATCTCCCGGTTGTCCGCGGCGGCGCGGATGATGCGGCCGAAAGCGGTGCGGGTGAGCAGCCAGCCCATGCCGAGGGCGATGGCGAGGCTCGCCGCGATCACGATCAGGTTGTAGACCGGCACGGTGGCACCCAGCAGGCGCGCCTGGCCGTAGGTGAGGTAGAGCCCGCCGGTCGACGCGGGCGCCGCGCCCCAGGTCATGCGGATCAGGTCCTCCAGCATCAGGACCAGCGCGAAGGTGAGCAGGAGCTGGAAGGTCTCGTCGCGGTCGTAGACGAAGCGGAGCAGGCCGCGCTCGACCACGACGCCCACCAGGCCGACCGCGAGCCCGCCCGCCACGAGCGGCACGATGAACAGGATGGGAGCGCCACCGTGCCCGGTGAAGTAGCCGACCGCGGAGATGCCGGTGTAGGCGCCGAGGGCGTAGAAGGAGCCGCACGCCAGGTTGAAGATCTTCTGGACCCCGAACACGAGCTGGAGCCCGGCCGCGACCAGGAACAGGATGGCGGCGTGGAAGACACCGCCCATCAGGATGTTGACGAGGCTCGCGGTCACGCGCGGATGCGGGGCCCCTCGCCCCGCCCTCTCCCCCGAGGGGAGAGGGAGAGGCGGCGGGCGGTCAGATCTTCCAGGAGTTGATCCACTCGATGAGCTTGGCGCCGGCCGGCTTCATGGCGACCTTGGTGGAGACGACCTCGATCGGGTTGATGGTCGCGAAGTCGTAGCCGTTCTTGTGGGTCGTGATGCCCTGATAGAAGTTGCACATCTGCACGTGGTCCGGCCGCCACGAGCGCCGGCCGGAGAGGGAATCCACCTCGATGCCCTCGAGGGCCTTGACCACCTCCGCCTTCGAGGGCCACTTGCCGGCGCTGGCGTAGGCCTTCTCCACCGCCGCCTTGTAGGACTCGATGTTGAAGTAGGCGTGGTCGCACTCGTAGGCCGGGTACTCGTTGTACTTGGCCTTGTACTCGCGGACGAACTGCTTGAGGAGCGGACTGCCCTTCGGATCGTCGAAGTACATCGTGTTGTAGCCGAGCAGGAGCCCCTCCGGGGTGAACTCCTTCTTGAGCGAGTCGTGCACCCCGCCCGCGGTGGTGAAGACGCCCTTCATGCTCTTGAAGAGCCCGACCGCGGCGGCCTGCTTCATGATGATGGTGGCATCGCCGGACCAGAACGAGCACATCAGGAGATCGGGCTTGGCCTGCTGGATGGCCGCGATGTGGGAGGTGAAGTCGGTCACCCCCAGCTTGGGGAAGAGCTCGAGCACGAACTTCACGTCCGGGATGTAGCGCTTGAGCACCGCCTGGTAGGTCTCCCAGCAGTCGTGGCCGTAGGAGTAGTCGTTGCCGATGCCGGCCACCGTCTTGATGCCCTTGAAGTACTTCGGGGTGAGCTGGCCGGCCACGATCGCCTCGACCTCGTTGTCCACGCTGCGGAAGGCCCACTTGGGATTGGGCATGGTCTCCTCCACGCCCTTCTGGGTGGTGCCGTCCCACGAGAGCCACGGGGTCTCCATCTCCTCGGCCACCGGTCCGAGCGCGAGGGTCACGCCGGTGGAGATGCCGCCGATGACCACCTCGACCTTGTCCTGCAGGATGAGCTTGCGGTAGCGCTCGACGGTGTCCTTCGGAGTCGACTCCTCCTCGACCACCAGCTGGACCGGCCGGCCGAGGATGCCGCCCGCCTTGTTGACGCGCTCGACCCACCACTCCGTTCCGCGGAGGCCCGCGGTGCCCACCGGGGCCGCGATGCCGGCGCGGATGGCGAGCACGCCGATCTTGACCGGGTCCGACGGCACGCCGGGCTTGGCCTGGGCTCGGGCCACCGCCGGGAAGCCGATCGCGCCCACCGTCGCGGCCGCACCCGCCACCTTCAGGAATTCGCGTCTCGTCGTGGCCATCGCGTTCCCCCTCCTCGTTGAGAGTCGTTGGTTAGCCGCGGAGCCGCTTGCGCGCGAGCGCCACGCCCGCCGCGAGGCGCTTGAGCTTCTCGAATGCGACCCAGCGCGGCACCGGGAAGAAGCCGCAGTCCGGGATCAGCGAGAGCCGCTCGGCCGGGATGTGCTCGAGACAGAGCGCCACCCGATCCGCGACGTCCTCGGGAGTCTCCATGTAGAAGCTCTTCACGTCAACTACCCCGCAGGCGATGTCGCGGTCGACTCCGATCTCCTTCCACATGTCGATCTCGGCCATCTCCCGGTTCGCGTACTCGAACACGAACTGGTCGCAGCGGGTCTCGAGCAGCCCGGGGAACATCCAGCGGTACGATCGCTTGCCGCGCGGGCGCGACAGCAGGTTGCCGAAGCAGACGTGGTAGCCGATCTTGGCCTTCACGCCTTCCACGCAGGCGTTGAACATCTTCACGTACTCCGCGGCCTGGCCGGGCACGATCGCAGCGGACGGCTCGTCGACCTGGATCCAGGTGGCGCCGGCCGCCGCGAGCGCCTTCAGCTCCGCGTTGACCGCGGGCACCAGGTCCCAGCAGAGCGCGAGGCGGTCGCCGTCGTAGGCGTCGCCCGGTCGGGTCTGGATGTGGATCGAGAGGGTCACCGGCCCGGGGCAGGTGGCCTTCACCGGCCTGTCGGTCTGGGTGACCAGGTACTTGAACTCGTCCACCGTGCCGAGCCCCTTCGGCACCGTGACCTTCCGGACGGCGCGGTAGCGCGGCACGCTGTCGTAGGCGTAGAGCCCGGTCTTCCGCAGCGGCTCGAGCGTCTCGAGCCCGTCCATGTGGCCGTAGAAGGTCTGCACGAAGAAGTAGCGGCGCATCTCGCCGTCGCAGATCACGTCGATGCCGGCCCGCTCCTGGTCGCGGATCGCGAGCTGGGTCGCGTCGTCGAAGGTCTCCCGCACGTCGGTCTGGCCGTACTCGCCGGCCTTGATCTTGTCGAGCGCGGTCCAGAACCAGGACGGGAAGCCGTGGCTGCCCATGACGTGGGTGTAGAGGAGCGGGAGTGTCGAGGCCATGGCGGTTCCTTTCTACGAGAGCCGGCGTCGGGCGAGGAATGCGGCGATGCGCGCCTGCGCCTCGGGGGCCGCGCGCAGGGCGCCGTAGGCGTGGGCCTCGGTGCCCGGCCGCCCGGCCCGCAGGGCGGCGGTGATGGCCTTGGTCGCGGCGAGGCCGCCGCGCGGGGAGCGCGCGACCTCGTGGGCCAGGGTCGTGGTCGCGGCGTCGAGGGTGCCGTCGGGCACGACGCGGGTCACCAGGCCCATGCGCTGTGCCTCGGACGCGTCCACGCTGCGCGCGGTGAGCATCAGGTCGCGCGCGTGGGCGCCGCCCGCGATGTCGAGCAGGCGCGCGATCCCGTAGCCCGGGTTGAAGCCGAGGGTCACCTCGGGCAGCCCGAACCGAGCGGAGGCCTCGGCGACCCGGAGGTCCTGGGCGATCGCGAGCATGAGCCCGCCGCCCAGGGCGTGGCCCTGCACCGCCGCGATGGTCACCTGGGGCAGGGTCGCGAAGCCGTCCACGATGCGCTGCCAGCGCGAGGCCAGCGTCTCCGCCTCCGGCGGCGACAGGGTCGGCATCTCGGAGATGTCGGCGCCGGCGCAGAAGGAGCGCCCGCGTCCGGCCACCACGACCACGCGCGCCTCGTCCGCGGCGGCCAGGCGCCCGAGCGCGTCCTCGAGCGCGTCCGCCATCGCCCGGCTCAGCGCGTTGCGGGCCTCGGGCCGCTCCAGGGTGAGGCGGGCCACGGCCCCGTCCCGGGTCAGGGTGGCCGCCGGCGCCCCGGTCACGTCAGGAGCCGCTTCGCGATGATCTCGCGCATGATCTCGGACGTGCCGGAGGCGATGGTCCAGAGCCGTACGTCGCGGAAGAAGCGCTCGACCGGGAACTCGCGCATGTAGCCGTAGCCGCCGTGGAGCTGGACGGCCTGGTAGGCCACCCGGTTGGCGACCTCGGTGGCGAAGAGCTTGGCCATCGAGACGGGGCTCGCGCACTCCCGCCCCGCGGTGTAGAGGGAGGCCGCGTGATAGACCAGGTGGCGCGCCGCCTCGATCTCGGTGGCCATGTCGGCGACGCGATGGCGCAGCACCTGCTTGCCGGCGAGGGGGCCGTCGAAGGCCCGCCGCTCCTTGAGATACGCGGTGGTGTCCTCCAGGGCCTGGGCCGCGCCCGAGAGCGCGAGCACCGCGGCCATGATCCGCTCCCGCTGCAGCCCCGCGGCGAGCTGCTGGAAGCCGCGCCCCTCCTCGCCGAGCAGATTCTCGGCGGGCACCGGGCAGTCCTGGAACGCGAGCTCCGCGGTATCGGAGGCGCGCATGCCCATCTTGTCGAGCCGCCGGCTCACCGTGAAGCCGGGCGTGCCGCGCTCGACGAGGAACATGGAGATGCCGGCGTGTCGCCGCTCGCTGGAGCCGGGACCGGTCCGCGCGGCCACGAAGTAGAGATCGCCGTGGACGCCGTTGGTGATGAAGATCTTGCTCCCGGTCAGGAGGTAGCGGTCGCCGTCGCGCACCGCGCGCGTCCGGATCCCGGCCATGTCGGAGCCGGTGCCGGGCTCGGTGATGCCGAGGGCGCAGACGGTCTCGCCGCGGATGATGCCGGGCAGGTAGGCGCGCTTCTGGGCGGAGGTGCCGTAGCGGGTGAGCCAGGGCGAGGACATGTCGGTGTGCACGAGCACGCTGAAGGCCACCCCGCCCGAGCGGCAGCGCGCCATCTCCTCGCCCAGCACCACGCTCGAGAGGAAGTCGCCACCCCCGCCGCCGTACTCCTCCGGGAACTCGAGGCCGAGGAAGCCCCGCTCGCCCAGGCGGCGCCAGAGCTCGCGGGGGAGGCGTCCGGCCTCCTCCCAGGCATCCACGTGGGGCGCGACCTCCTTCTCCACGAACGTGCGGACGGTCCGCCGCAGCATCTCGTGCTCGTCGGTGAACATCGAGAGCGGCATCGTCAGGAGGTCAGGACACCCTCACGTAGCCTTCCATCAGGCGCCGCGCGGTCCGGTATACCGTGACCCGCTCGGCCCACGCCGCGCCGTCGCGGCGCCCCACCGCGGCCGCGATGGGCAGGACCCCCGAGGGATGGCCGAGCCGCAGGTCGCCGACCCGCCCGCCCGCGCACTCGCTCACCACCGTGCCGTCGATC
>DATJIR010000127.1:0-10328 GCA_035493135.1 Verrucomicrobiia bacterium | reverse complement strand
GGCCGCGCGCCCTTGTTCGATACCCCACTCACCGGGCACGCCACCCGCCGCCCCCGCCCTCCCCGCTCCCTACGCCTCGGGAGTATCAAGTGCTGACTTCACCGCGTACCATGTCTCGCATGGTTCGGCGCCGATCCCTCTGCCCGTTCGGCGGTATCGTCGATTTGTCGGCGATCTGGTCTGTCCCGAGGTGAGGCGTGGCTAGCATCTCGGCGAAGTTGATCGAGGATACCGCGCGGGAGCTGATGGCTCGCGCGGCGATCGACATTCCGGGGGATTACCGGGCGGGGGTGCGGCTGGCGCGGGATCGGGAGAAGAATCGGCTGGCGCGGTTCGTGCTGGAGCAGATGCTGGGGAACTGGGAGATCGCGTCGGCGGATCGGCGGCCGATGTGCGCGGATACCGGGTTACCCCGGTACTACGTGAAGCTGGGGAACGATGCGGTGGTGGAGGGCGGGCTGGTCGCGCTCGAGCGGGCGCTCCGGCGGGCCACCGCGGACGCGACGCAGGCGATCCCGCTGCGGCCGAACCGGGTGCACCCGCTGACCCGCGAGGACCGCAACGACAACGTGGGCATCCACGCGCCCGAGGTGACCTACTCGGTGGAGCCGGGCGGCGACTGGATCGACGTCACCACCGTGCACAAGGGTGGCCTGTTCGGCAGCGACTTCCGCATGCTGTTCCCGGGCGACGGCGTCGCGGGCATCAAGCGCTTCTTCGTCGACACCCTGATCGAGTCGGGCAAGCGTGGCCTGGCCTGCCAGCCCGCCATCGTGGGGGTGGGGATCGGCGGGGCCAAGGACACCTGCGTGCGGCTCGGCAAGGAGGCGGCGTGCCTGCGCACCGTCGGGAGCCGCAATCCCGACCCCGCGGCGGCCGCGCTCGAGGAGGAGCTCACCGCGCTCGGCAACTACATCGGGATCGGGGCGATGGGCTTCGCGGGCACCTCGATGGTGGTGGCCACCCACGTGGAGCTGGCCTACACGCACACCGGCGGCATGCCGCTCGGCATCCACCAGTTCTGCCTGTCGTCGCGCCGGGCGACCGCGCGCCTGCATCCCGACGGGCGCGTGGAGCTCCGGAGCGACCCGGAGTGGTTCACCGACTACTACCGACGGTCGGGGATCGAGTGATGGCGACCGCGATCGAGCGCCTCGACGACGTGGCGATGGACGAGGTCCACCTCACCACGCCGGTGTCGGACGCGGCCATCCGCTCGTTGAAGCTGGGCGACGTGGTCTACCTGAGCGGCGTCCTCTATACCGCGCGCGAGGGCGTCTATCGCCAGGTGGTGGACAAGAGCGTGCCGTTCCCGGAATCGGTGCGCGCCCTGACCAACGTGAACTTCCACTGCTCCCCCGCCGCGGCCACGCGGCCCGACGGCACCCACGTGGTCGAGGCGGTCACCGCCACGGCCAGCTTCCGATTCGGCAAGTCCATGGGGCCGTGGTTCGAGCGCTCCGGCGCGCGCGTCATCGTGGGCAAGGCCGGCCTCACCGAGCTGGCCTATCGCGAGTGGTTCGTGCCCCACGGCGCGGTCTACCTCACCACGGTCGGCTACGGCATGGGGGCGGCCTACGGGCGCGGCATCACCCGCGTGCGCGAGGTGCACTGGCTCCGCGAGCTCGGCATCGCCCAGGCGCTCTGGGTGCTCGAGGTCGACCGCCTGGGCCCCTTCCTCGTGGAGGGCGACGCCGCCGGCAAGAGCCTCTTCGCGCTGGCCAACCGCGAGATCAACCTCCGCATCGCCGAGGTCTACAAGTCGCTCCCGCCGCCCGCCCTCTCCCGCTTCGGCGAGATCCTCTCCCGCACCGACGAAGTCGTCTGAGGGGGTCAGGTCCTACATTCCGACATTTTTCTGGTTGGCCGGCGGATCAGTCCGCGCGGCAAGCGCGAAGACGGGGTGGCGGGGGGCTTCGGCTTCGAAAGCGGCCAGGGGCGAGGTGGGAGTGACGTCGAAGTAGGGGCGGGTGATGGGGACGCGGGTGAGGTAGCGCTGGAGCACCGGTGCGGCGTCGGCCGCGCCCAGCTCGCGGATGGGCACGGTCTCCGCGTGGCGGCCCCGGCTCAGGGTGACCTGGCCGGCAGCGCGGGCGTTGCGAACCCACGCCACGTCACCGTAGGGCGCGACGAGCCAGCGCTCGCGACCCTCCTCGACGAGGGTCACCGGCGTCGAGAACGGGCGGCCGGTGCGCCGGCCCGGGACCGTGAGCAGGTAGGTCGAGCCCGGCATCAGGCCAAGCGTCAGCAGCAGGCGCACCAGGCGATTGGCGGCGCGCCGGCCGGGGCTCAGGCGATAGGTGGATGCCATGGGATCAGACCGCCCCTCGCCCTGGCCCGCTCCCCCGAGGGAAGAGGGGAGGGGTCAGCTTGTCGGCGGACTCGCGGGCGGCGGCCGAGAAGATGCCGCGGGTCATGAGCGCGCGCGCCTCGCGGGCCCGGCGCTCGTAGATCCGTGCCCGCGCCGCGTGCGCGTCCCGGTCGTCGGGCGCGGCGGCGATCGCCCAGTCGATCAGGTGGCTCGCGAGCGCGAGCCGTCCCTCCGCGGCGAGGGCCTCCGCGCGGGCGACCAGGCCCGCGACCCCGCCCGCCAGCGCCGCCACCTCGCGCCCGATCTCGGCCGTCGGCGCGGGCTGCAGCTGCGCGGGCGCGCCGTCATACCAGCCGCCGTAGAGCCGCCACAGGTTGCGCACCACGTACTGGGGCTCGTCGTACACGGGCTGCAGGTATGGGCGCCCGGCCAGGTGCGCGGGGGGTTGCACCTCGCGCACCACCTGCTCGAGGGGGGCGCCCGCGTTCATCAGGGCGAGGGTCTGGGTCACGAGGGCCTCGAGCCACTCCGCGGTCTCGGTGAGGGCCTGCCGCACCCGGTCGGCCCCGAAGATGGGCGCGCCGTGCCCCGGGATCAGGAGCGAGGCCTCGCGCGCGGCCATCGCGCGCAGGGCGGCGGCCCACTCCGCCGCGAACCGCTGCGCCTTCTGCGGGTTTCCCGCGTTGGGCGCCACCCAGAGGAAGAGGTCGCCCGTCCACAGCACGCGCCGCTCCGGCCACCAGAGCCACGTGTGGTCATCGGTCTCGCCGCGCGCGTGCTCGAGCTGGAGGACGACGCCGTCGGCCTCGAAGGGCAGGGCGCGCTCGTAGGTCGTGTCCGGGTAGACGAACTCGGTGGGCCACGACGGCGCGCTCGAGAACTGGCGCATGTTGATCAGGCGGTTGTAGCCCGCGGTCGCGCGATAGCGGTCGAAGCGCGCGGTGACCGCCCGATGCGCCACGATCCGGGGGCGCGGCCAGCCCTCCCGGGCGGCCTCGGCCAGGAAAGGCGGCAGGCCGAAGGCGTGATCGGCGTGCCCGTGGGTGTAGATCGCGGCGCGTACCGGCGCGGGGTCGATGGCGCGGATCGCCGCGAAGGTTCGGTCGCGCGCGGCCTGGCTCGCGGTGTCGATCAGCACGAGCCCGTCGCCCGCGCGCAGCACCGTGACGTTGGCGAAGGCGTGCAGGAAGAAGACGCCGGGCGCGATCTCCTCGGTCGCGCCGGTCGGCTTCCAGAGCGTGTAGGGCTCGATCGCGCCCGACCAGCTCTGCTCGGCCATCTCGCGGATCCGGCCCATGCCCGGCCCTAGCGCAGCCCGGCCCGGGCGGCGCCCCAGATGTTGCGGCAGCGCGTCTCGGTGACGAGGCAAGCGGAGAGGAAGGCGCCGAGCGCCAGCGCCAGGCAGAGGGTAAAGGCGGCGCGATAGGCGTCCGCGGAGTAGACGCGCACGCCCCCGGCGAGCGTGCCGTCCCAGAGCCGGTCGAGTACCACGCCGGTCAGCCACTGGGCGAGGCCGAAGAAGACGAACGCGGGGAAGTTGTGGAAGCCGAGCGCGACGCCCACGTAGCGGGGATCGTTCACCTCGCGGATGCACGCGAAGACCAGCACCACCACGCTGGCGCTGAGCCCGATGAGAAAGCACACCGGGGCGAGCCAGATCGCCGCGATGGGCGTGGCGGGCAGGGTCAGCGGCAGCCAGGCGAGCACGTTGAGGGCGCTGACCGCGACGAGCGGCAGCCGGCGGCGCTCCAGCACACGGTCGGAGAGCCAGCCGATCACGGGCGCGCCCACCAGCAGCCCCACCGCCGCGAGCGCGACCAGGTTGGCGGCCTGCACCCGGGGCAGGCCGTGGACCTGGGTGATGTACGGCACGCCCCAGAGGCCGATGAAGGCCGCGAAGCCCCCGTAGATGCCGCCCGAGGTGAGCCCCGCGGTCCACGAGCGGCGGTTCGTGATCACGTTGGGGATGCCCGCGATGACCTCGCGCAGCCCCGGCGCGGACGAGCGGGCGGCCCGGGCCGCGTCGGGCGCCGCCTCGTGCGGCTCCGGCCGGTCGCGCACGAGCACGAAGCACGCGACGGCCAGCAGCGCGGTGGCCCCGCCGATGGCCACGAAGGCGTGCCGCCAGCCGACCTGCTCCACCAGAAGCGCCATCGGAGTGGTGCCCGCGAGGGCCCCGAGCGAGCCCACGCTCTGGGCCGCGCCGGCCACTGTGGCGAACTCGTCGGTGCGGAACCACTCCGCGGCCAGCCGGAGCGAGGCGATCAGCATCACCGAGGCGCCCAGGCCCACCAGCAGGCGCCCCAGGAAGGCCACGCCGAAGGTGGGGGCCAGGCCGAACAGGATGGCGCCGCCGCCCATGCTGAGCCCGCCGAGCGTCAGCGTGCCGCGCGGCCCGAGGACGTCGGCCAGGCTGCCGCCCGGCAGCGCCATCGCCGCGAAGCAGTAGGGGTAGACCGCGGAGAGCGTGCCGAGCGCGGCGGCGGAGACCGCGAAGGCGGCCATCAGGTCGCCCGCCACCACCGCCGGCGCGACCCGTTGGAAGTAGGAGATGAAGTAGAGGAGGGCCGGCACGAGCAGGATCGTCCAGCGCGCCCGCGGCACTAGATGGCCTTGCGCTTCCGCCACTCCTCGATCTGCGCCCGGTGCTCCTGATAGTGATGCCGGCTGTTGAAGTCCACGATCTTGTGCGCGGTCTTGCCGGGGACGTAGCGCTCCTCCGGCACGCCGGCGGCGGCCTGCAGGAAGGCCGCGTGCGAGGCGTCGAGCTCCTTCAGGATATCGGCGGTGGCGGCCCCCTTGCGGGCGTCCGCGAAGCGGGCGTTCCAGGCGTCCACGTCGTCGTAGGAGACGCCCTCCGGGATCGGGCGCTCCCCTTTCTGCATGCGCTGGAGCGCCGGGGCCATCTCGCGGTGCCAGCCCGAGATGTGGGCCACGATGTCGCGCGCGCTCCACGTGCCGAGCCACACCTCGCGCATCTGCGCCTCGCCGAGCCCGGCCAGGGCGCGCTTGAAGGCCACGAACTCGGTCTCCGCTCCACTCAGCAGCGTCGTCTTCTCCGACATGGCCGCCTCCGGTTCAGGCCCCGCGGGGCGGGATGCGCTTGTAGAAGAGCAGCTCCCGGACGCCCTGGGGCAGGTTGTCGATGTGGCCGCTCGGGGCGAAGCCGAGCGCGGTGTGCATGCGGATCGACGCGACGTTGGTCTCCTCGGTGGAGGAGAACAGGCGCGGGGTCGGCGAGACCACCTCGACCGACTTGAAGAACTCCCGGGCGATGCTCTTGCGCCGGAAGTCCTCGCGCACCACGACCAGGCTCACGAACGTGCACTGGAACCAGTCCAGCCGGTAGGCGATGAAGCCCACCACCTCGCCCTCCGCCTCGGCGACGATCAGGTGGTGCCGCTCCATGTGCGACCGGATGAAGGCGGGGGCGCGCTCCTCCCCGATGACCTGGGCCGCGAGGGTGGTGCAGCCCACCGAATCCGCCACCCGCGGGAGTCGAATCTCGATCATGGAGCGTCCCGGCGCATTGTAAGCGCGCCGGGGCGCCCGCTCAACCGGAGGCGCTCAGTACGTCCCGGGCCGGATCCGCTTGAAGAGCTCCTTGAGCTTGTCGGCGGTGAAGCCGGGGCTCTGGCACACCTTGATGATCTCGCGCTCGTCGGCCTCGACCTTGGCGATGGCCTCCGGGATCTTGGGCGCGATCTCGGGCGGGATCGTGCACACCCCGTGCTGGTCGCCGTGGACGAGGTCGCCCGGCTTGATCCAGAGGCCCCCGACCTTGACCGGGATCCCGAAGTCCACCATGTGCACGTTGGCGTGGGAGACCGACACGTGCGCGGCGCAGAACTGGAAGCCGAGTGCGCGCACCTCGTCCAGATCCCGCACCGAGCCGTCGGTCACCACCCCCACGCAGCCGAGCGCGCGGTGGATGTTGGCCTGCACCTCGCCCCACTGGGCGCCCTGGCCGCGGGGATCGTCGAGGTCGTGCACCACGATCACCCGCGGCGCCGGGATGCTCAGGACGAAGTCCCACCAGCCGTAGGTGCTGGCCCGGTGCCCCTCGATCGGACCGGCCTCGGCCCGGATGACGCAGGGGACCGCGTACCCCACCATCGGCCCCATCTCCGGGAACAGCGCGCGGATGGCCGAGGAGACGTTGCCCTGCTCGCGCGGCCGCACCTTGAAGGTCTCGATGGCGTTGGCGACGCTGGGGCTGGTGATCTTCCTGAGGGCTTCGATCTCTTGCGTGGTGAGCGGCACGGTGTCCTCCCTGTGGGGTTGGCGGCTGGATCCGGTCAGATAGTGCCCTTTCGCCGCTCGGTCAGCAACTGCTCGATCTGCGGGATGACCTCCTCGACGCCGCGCATGTTCGGATTGATGCGCAGGGCCCGGCGGAAGTAGCCGAGCGCCCGCTCCGGCTGGTCGAGGCGCAGGTAGATCTGCCCGTAGCCGGCGAGGGCCCCGAAGTGGGCCGGGTTGCGCTTCATGACCTCGTCGCAGTCGTGGAGCGACTTCTCGTTCTCGCCCAGCAGGAAGTACACGGTGGCGCGCTTGTTCCAGGCCTCGGCGAAGTCGGGCTTGCGCTGGATGATGCGGCTGAAGGTCTCCACCGCGCCCGGCCCGTCGCCCCGGTTCATCTGCTCGATCCCGACCTGGAACTGCGCGTCGACGTCCTTGTCGCCGGAGCGGCTCCAGACCTGCCACACCGAGTGCTCGGCGAGGACGCGCACCACCTCGTCGGGATCGGCCAGCGCCCCGAGGAGGGGAGGCGCGTCGGCGGGCCCGCCGAGCTCGCCCAGCCACGCGGCGGCGCGGCGGCGCAGCTCGAGGTCCTCGCTCTTGATCTCGGCCAGCGCCTGCTCGCGCGTGAGGGGGATCTTGGTCTGGGCGGCGATGGGGCCGGCGAGCAGGCCGAGGGCCAGCGTGCAGGCGGCGACGAGCCGGCCGCGGCGCATCACGACCGCCGCAGCAGCTTGAGGAAGGCGTCCTCGTCGAGCGTGGTCACGCCGAGGCGCTTGGCGTCGTCGGCCTTGGAGCCCGCGTCCTCGCCCACCACGACGTAGTCGGTCTTCCTCGACACCGAGCCGGTGACGCGGCCGCCGAGGCGGAGGACCAGGTCCTTGGCCTGGTCGCGGCTCAGCGTGGCGAGGCCGCCGGTCAGCACCACGGTCTTGCCGTCGAGCGGCTTCGGGCCCTCGGTGTGGCCCTCCTCGGTCATGGTCACGCCCGCGGCGGCCAGCCGGTCGATGGTGGCGCGGTTGCGCGGCTCGGAGAGGAAGCCGGTCACCGCCTGGGCGATCTGCGGGCCGATGCCGTAGATGTCGTTGATCTCGGTCTCGGTGGCGGCAAGGAGTCGCTCCATCGAGCCGAAGCGCGCGGCCAGGAGCTGGGAGGCCCGCTCGCCCACCATGCGGATGCCGAGCGCGTTGAGCAGCCGCGAGAGGCCGCGGGTCTTCGAGCCCTCGATGCCCCGGTGGAGGTTCTGGGCCGACTTCTTGCCCATGCGCTCGAGGTCGGCGAGGGTCTCGACCGAGAGCCCGTAGAGGTCGGCGAAGTCGCGCACCAGTCCTCGGTCCACGAGCTGGCCGACGATGACCTCGCCCAGGCCCTCGATGTCCATCGCCCGGCGCGAGCCCCAGTGGAAGAGCCGCTCCTTGAGCTGGGCCGGGCACGCGGTGTTGGTGCAGCGCCACACCGCCTCGCCCTCCACGCGCAGGGCGACGCCGCCGCAGGCCGGGCAGTGGGTGGGCATCTGGAACGGCTCGGGCGCGGGCTCCGGCCGCTTCGAGGTCACGACCTGCACGAGATAGGGGATGACGTCGCCGGCCCGCTCGATCAGCACGGTGTCGTCGACGCGCACGTCCTTGCGGCGTACCTCGTCCTCGTTGTGCAGGCTCACGTTCGAGACGGTGACGCCGGCCAGCTCCACCGGCTCGAGCTGCGCGGTGGGCGTGAGCGCGCCCGACTTGCCGACATTGATGGTGATCGAAACCACGCGGGTGGTGGCCTGGCGCGCCGCGAACTTGTAGGCGATGGCCCAGCGCGGGTGGTGCGCGGTGGCCCCGAGCCGCCGCTGCTGCTCGAGGTCGTCGACCTTGACCACCACGCCGTCGGCGTCGTAGCCGAGGCCGTCGCGCTCGGCCTCGATCACCCGGCAGTAGGCGGCGACCGCGTCCAGGTCCGGCGCCCGCTCGGAGCGTGGGTTCACCCGGAAGCCGCTCGCCTTCAGCGCCTCGAGCCGCTCCCACTGCGAGTGGAAGCCGGGCGGCTCGAGCACGCTCACGTGGTAGAGGAAGATCTCGAGCGGCCGCGAGGCGGTCACCGCCGGGTCCTTCTGGCGCACCGCGCCCGCCGCCGCGTTGCGCGGGTTGGCGAAGACCGGCTGGCCGGCCTCCTCCAGGCCCGCGTTGAGCCGCGCGAAGGCCTCGCGCGGCATATAGACCTCGCCCCGGACTTCGAGGCGCGTGGCGCTCTTGAGCGGGCCCCCGAGCGTGACCGGGATGGACTTGATCGTGCGCAGGTTCGGGGTGATGTCCTCGCCAACCTTCCCGTCGCCCCGGGTGGCGCCCCGCACGAACCGCCCGCGCTCGTAGAGCAGGGCGACCCCGAGCCCGTCGATCTTGGGCTCGCACACGTAGGCCGGGGCGATGCCGGGCAGGGCCCGCCTGAGCCGTGCCTCGAACTCGGTCAGGTCCTCCGGGGCCATGGCGTTGTCGAGCGAGAGCATGGCGACCAGATGCTCGACCGGGGCGAAGAGCTCGGCCGGACGTCCACCCGGGCGCTGGGTGGGGCTGTCGGGGGTGATCAGCTCCGGGTGGGCTTCCTCGAGCGCGACCAGCTCGCGCCAGAGGCGATCGTACTCGGCATCGCTGATCTCGGGACGGTTCTCGGTGTAGTAGAGGTAGTTGTGGCGGTGGAGCTGCTCGCGCAGTTCCTCGACGCGTGAGGTGGGATCGGGCCGGGACGCCATGGTGTCCCAGGATAACAACCGCCCGCACCCCGCGCCACACGCGACGGGCGCCGGCCGGTTCGGCGCGGAGCGGCACGACCCGGGAGCCGGATCGTGCCGCTTCGATGCGCCGACGGAGGGGCTACCGGGACACCTTCCTGGCGCTACCCTGGAACACGTTGCCGCTATCGGTCTGGATCATCCATATCCTCTCGCCATTGGCCCGGATGAACAGATCGAAGCTCGGGCCGTTGGTGAACGTGAGGTGCCCCGCGCAGACGCCGTCCGCCGGAACGAGATCCGCCACCGAGTAGATTCCGGTTCCACCGGGTGGACTTTGCGCGACCACCCCATTCACGCTCCGGGTGGCGGCGGGTACGGTCAAGGTTCCATCCCCGTCGAAGCGGATGACCTCGACGATGGCCTTCGGCTGGGCGGGGCCAGACGCGGGGATGACGTCCCCGCTCGCCGAGAACACGTAGAGGCCATCCAGGATCCGGCTCGAGCAGTGAGCATCATTGGCGGCGAGCGCTTCGCCAGATGCGCCCAGGATGATCGACGAGCTCAGCAGAGCGGCCGCGAGCGATATCTGGCGTATTGCCATGGGAAGCGTCCTCCTGTTGCGATGCCGACGCGGTTGAAGGGCCTCTCGGGTATGACCGGCGTGAGCCGCACTCGCGCCCGGCGAGCGACCAGAGCCCGTGACTGGCCGCCGCGCGACGCTCGCATGGTCCCTCGGCCTCGTCAGCGCGAGCCCCGCGCGTCTATGGTGCGGGTGGCGGAGGTGGAGGGAGGGCCGGTCCGGTGGGTGGCAGGCGGCGCGGGGCCTGGCGCATCGAGTCCTCCAGCTCCGGGGTCACGCGCCGCATCTGGTCGGTGATGCGAGCCGCGTCCAGTGCGGTTCCGACCGTGCGCGGGGTGATGAGGAGGAGCAGCTCGGTCTTCTGGATCTTGTTCTCGACCGACCCGAAGAGATAGCCCAGGATCGGGATCCGGCTGAGCCACGGGATGCCCACGCGGATCCGCGTGCGCTTGTTCTGGATGAGACCGCCGAGCACCAGGGTC
>DATJIR010000126.1:0-12511 GCA_035493135.1 Verrucomicrobiia bacterium | reverse complement strand
ACCCGGTCCACGTTGTCGTTGAGCGCCTTGGTGATCGTGTAGGCAAGGTCGTTGGACATCTTGCTCGACACCGTGATCGTGGTGCCCATGGTGGCGGAGACCACCGGCTCGCTGCCGTTGACCGCCTTCGGGTACGTGCCGGCGGGTATCACCCCCTCGCCCATGCCGAACTTGCCGAGGAACTCGAGTAGTGGCTTGGGGAACGCCAGGAGCTTCAGCTCGCGGCCCACCGAGGCCTCGGTGATCGAGGCGCCGGGCAAGGCCAGGAAGGTGAAGGTGCCATCCACGTTGCGGTCCTTGAACGCGCCGGCCTGCTCGGAGTACGAGCCGCGGAAGAACTTGGTCCCAGCCGCCTCCCAGGTCTTGTAGCAGTCGGCGGTCTTGCCGGGCTGGCAGTAACCGTAGAACTCCATGATCTTCTCGAACACCCACACGTCGGAGGAACCGGGCTTGGAGATGGCCAGGCGCATCGGCTTCTTGCCCTTGAAGATCTCGTCCATCGTCATCTTGGCGAAGGGCGAGTCGGCCGCCACGTAGAAGTGGAAGGTGTTGAGGCTCATGTTGCCGGCGAGCGCGCGGAGCTTGTCCATCTTCTGCCCCGGGTACGGGTCCTCGCCGCGGAAGGCCGCGCCCAGGAGCGGCGGAAGGCCCATGCCGAGCTCGGCCTCGCCCTTCTCGACGAGCAGCGGGTTCTGGGTGCCGCCGCCCGGGATGACCTTGATGTTGAGCCCCGCCTTCTCGCGGAGCAGCTCGGCCATGCCGCCCGAGATCGCGTACCAGCCGCCCCCGACCGCGCCCGCGGTCCAGGTCAGCGACTGCTGCGCCGCCGCGCCGCCGGCCAGCGCCGCGACGAGTATCAGAGCGACCATCGTGAGCCCCAAGCTCTTCCGCATCGGTCCCGCCTCCTGTGGGTGCACTCAGAACATGTTGGCTTCGGCGCGCAGCGCTCCCGCGGCGAAGCGATCGAGGGACAGGGCAGCAATATCCATGCTGCCGGCGCGGCCGTCAAGCAGGATCTCGGTCATGAGGATACCGATGGCCGGCGCGTGCATGAAGCCGTGCCCGGAGAAGCCGCACGCGACGTGGAGGCCCGGCGCCTGAGCCGCCGGACCGAGGATGCCGTGGTAGTCGGGGGTGAGGTCGCGCACCCCGGCGTAGGCGCGCATCACCTGCGCGTCGGCGAGCGGCGGCACCCGGATGGCCGCGGCGCGGAAGACCGCATCGAAGGCGTCCCAGTCGACCTCAGTGCCGAGCCCGGGCTTGATGTCCTTGTCGGTGCCGCCCATCAGCACCGCGCTCTGCCCCTGCCGGTGCACGTAGAAGCCGGTGTCGAGGTCGACGATCAGGGGAAAGACGGGAGGCAAGATCGGCAACGGCTCGGTCACCATCACCTGGCGGCGGTATGGCTTCGACGGGATCGAGACCCCGGCCATCGCGCCGATCTGGTCGGCGTAGGGCCCGGCGCAGTCGACCACGATCGGCGCGCTCCACCCCCCCCGCGGCGTGCGCACGCCGGTGACCCGCTCGCCCGATCTCACGAGGCCGATCACCGGGTGCTCGGTCAGCAGGCGCAGCCCCTGGGCCCGGCCGCGGGCGAGGAAGGCCTGGAGCATCGAGTAGGGATCGGCCGAGCCGTCGTCGGCGCAGAAGGTGCCACCGACCAGGTCGTGGGTCACGAGCGAGGTCAGGTGGCTCTGGATCTGGCCCGGAGCCAGGAGCTCGCTCGGCACGCCCAGCCCGCGCTGGAGCGCCACGTTGCGGCGGCACTGCTCGAGGGTGGCCGGGTCGGTGGTGACGAAGAGGTAGCCGTGGCGCGTGAAGTCGACCGGCGCGCCCAGGATCTCCTCGGCGTGGGTGAAGTAGCGGTAGGAGAGCTGGGTGAGGCGAACATTGGCCTCGGTGGAGAACTGGAAGCGCACCCCTCCGGTGGCCTTGGAGGTGGCGCCGGTGCCGGGCTCGGCCTCTTTCTCGAGCACGACGACCCGGAGGGTTGGATCACGCTCGAGGAGATGGAACGCCACCGAGCCGCCGATGATGCCGGCGCCCACGATGACGACGTCGGCGGTCTCGCTCACGCGGGTGGCGGCGGGCTCAGGCGGGGCGCGGCGCGAGCCCGTGGCCCACCGAGTCGTGCACCATCCGGACCAGCGTCGTGATGTCGAAGACGGGCAGGCCGGTGGCGGCCTGGATGTCGGCGCGGTAGGGCGGCATGTTCGTGCACTCGAGCACGATCGCACCGATCTCGGGGTGCTCGGTCACCAGGCGCCCCGCCACCGTCAGGTGCTCCTGCCGGGCCACCTCCACGTCGAGGACCAGCTCGTCGTCGAGGAGCACCCGGGTGAACTCCTTCTCGGTCTCGAGCCCCGCCACCACCACCGGCGCGTCCGTCGCGATGCCCGCGCCCGCCATGTGCTCGCGGTGGAGGGAGGCCGCGTTCACGGTGAGGACGCCCACCGCTCGGCCCGGTGGGAGCATCCGCTGGACCAGCGGCACGAGCATGAGGCTCGAGGTGAAGACCGGCACCGCGACCGACGCGGCGAGCTCCGTCTGGAACTTGGCCAGGAAGCCGCAGTTGGTGGTGATCGCCCGGACCCCTTCCCGCTCGAGGAACCGCGCCCCCTCGATGAAGGCGGGCAGCAGCTCGCGCTGTCCCTGGCGGACCACCCGGTCGGGCGAAGCGCCGGTCACGCGGTGGTAGCGCACCGGAAAGTCGAAGGTGGTGGCGTTGCCCATGTCGCCCGGGATGCGCGGGAACCGGGTGTCGAGCATGAGGATGCCGACGCTGAAGCCGTAGAGGTTCGTCCCGCCCCGGACGCGCACGCGCGGGCCTAGTTGAGCTGTGCGAGCTTCTGGCGCACCCGGCGCAGCTGGCCGCGCACCTGCTCGTGGTCGGCCGCGTCCGGGAACTCGGTCAGGTAGCGTTCCCAGTCGGCGGCCCCGCGCTCGAGGCGCCCCATGTTGCTCCAGGCCGCGCCGCGGTCGCGCCACTCGCCGCCGGCGTCGGGGTTGAGGGCGAGGGTGCGGTCGATCACCCGCACCACCTTGTCCCACGCCTCCTGGCGCCAGTAGATGCCCTTCAGGTTGGCGAGCATGCGCACCAGGAACTGGCGGTGGCTCACCGGCTCGAAGTGCACCGGCTGGAGGCGCACCGGGCGACCCAGCGCGCGCCGCACCACCTCGCCGCAGGTCTCGACCGTGAGCAGCGCGCCGCGGTTGAAGGGATCGAGCAGCACGTGCTCGCCCCCGATCCGGACCCCGGTGATGAAGTGGCCCGGAAGGCCCACGCCCTCCATGTCCAGGCCCAGGCGGCGGCCGACCTCGATCAGGACCAGCGACAACGTGATCGGGATCCCGAGGCGCCGGTCCAGGACGTGGTTGAGGTAGCTGTTGCGCGGATCGAAGTAGTCGGTCCGGTCGCCCGCGAAGCCCTGCTCCTCGAAGAGGAACTCGCGTAGCCGGTGCAGGCGGCGCAGATCGTCCCCGCCGCCGCGCCCCGAGGCCGCCCCGTCCGCGAGGTCGTCGAGCCGGGCGAGCTGCTTGTCGACGTCGAGCCCGGGCTGCTCGGCGGCCGCGATCAGGAGGGCGGCGCGGGCCAGCGGGATGTCGGCGTCGGCGCGGGTGACCGCGGCGGTGAACTCGGACAGGGAAGGATCCGGATCCATCAACAGCCGGGTGCGTGGTGGATGCCGGCGGTCCGCAGCGCGGCGCCCTGCAGCTCCTCGGCCAGCGCGAGCGTGCGGGCGGCGGCCCGCCGGGCCAGCTCCTGGGCCTCGGGGGTAGTCGCCAGCTTGAGCAGGAGCGAGCGCCCGAGCTGGTGGTGGAAGCGCTCGTCCGGCTCGATGACGTCGCGGTAGAGGGTGGCGGTCACCCGATCCCCCGCCCGGTCGCAGAACTCGATGAACTGGCGGTTCTTGACCACCGCGATGGCCTCGCGGGTGAACTGGCCCGCGGCCACGCGCTCCACCGTGGTTTCGAGCGAGTCGAGGTACTTGAACAGCGGCCCGAATCCCGACGCGAGCGGGTCGAAGGCGCGGGCGTCGACGCCCAGCTCTCCGAGGCGGTCCGCGATCATGCGGTAGTGCTTGGCCTCGTCGCCCGCCTGGCGCGCGAAGGCCATCTTGACCTCGACGTCGGTGGTGGCGACCAGCCAGCGCGCCGCGATCTCGGTGGCCTCGATCTCGTTCTTGAGCGCGACCTTCAACAGGTTGGTCACGTTCAGCGCGCCGCTCACCTCCGGCGTGAGGGTGGCGTCGGGCTCGAGCCGGCGGAGGACCGCCTGGTTCGCCTCGTCGAGCGCGGCTACGAACTCGGCCGCGGTCACGCCGCGAGCCCGTGCTGCAGGAGCGCGGGCAGCTCCTGGGTCAGGGCCTCCTTGGTGACCACCCGCCGGCAGCGGGCGTGGAGCGGCTGGGTCGCCCGGGCCAGCGCGTGGGTCGTGAAGCCGAGCACCGGCACGTCGGGCGCGGCCGCGAGCGCGTCGAAGATGGCGCCGTAGTCCCAGCCGCTGGTGGTGAGATCGACGATCACGAGGCCGGGCGCCGGGGCCGGCGCCTCCGGACCGAGGGTCGCGGCGAGCTCCTCCGGGGTGCGGGCGAAGGTGAGCGGCGTGCCCACGAGGCGCGCGGTCTCGCGGATGCGGGCCACGAAGAAGAGATCGCGTACGACGGCGACGACCTTCATCGGTTGGGCATCGGTCGCCCGCCTAGTCGTCCTGCTCCTGGTTGCCGAGCCAGTACCGGTTCCACTCGGCCAGATGCGTGAGGGTCGACAGGTCCCGCATCCGGTCGAGGTAGACCCGCCCGTGCAGGTGGTCGGTCTCGTGCTGGATGACGCGCGCGAAGAAGTCCTTGGCCACCAGGTCGATCAGCCGCCCCTCGCGGTCGAAGGCCTCGAGGCGCACGCTGGTGAGGCGCGGCACCACGCCGCGCATGTCGGGGACCGAGAGGCAGCCCTCCCAGCCCTCCTCCATCTCCTCGGTCAGCGGGGTGACCACCGGGTTGACCAGCACGGTGAGCGGGATCGCGGGGGCGTCGGGGTAGCGCGGGTTGCCGTGGACCTCGATCACGCAGATCTGCTTGAGCTCGTGCACCTGGGTGGCGGCGAGTCCTGCGCCGTTGTACTCGCGCATGGTCTCGACCATGTCGTCGATCAACCGCTGGGTCTCGGCCGACCGGATCTGCGCGATCGGAACCGGCGCCGCGACCTGGCGAAGCACGGGATGTCCGAGACGCGCGACCTTCAGGATGGCCATGGGGGTTCCCTCGCGCTCGGATTGTAGCACAGCGGATCGGGCCCGCTCCGCGCCCGCCGGCCGTCGAGCACGGGCCGGAACGACGGGCGGAGCGGAGCGCGATCGTGAGAGACCGCGGCCCTCTCGAATCCGCCCGCCGATCTGGCTCGAGCGACCCGGTCATCTCCGTCAGCGATCGCCGAACGTCGTCGGGCCGATATCTATCTTCGGATCTCGTTCTCCAGATAGATCAGGGCGTTGCGGCGAAGTCCCGCAGGCTTGGCTCGAAGCAGGGCCCGGCCCCGGAATGTCTCCCGCATCGCGGCATCGTCCAGCCGCGAGACGGTGTCCGCTCCCGGGTAGGCGGTCTCGGGCACGAGCTCCGGATGCCGGGTGGTCGGGGCCTTCCGGTTCCACGGACACACGTCCTGGCAGACGTCGCAGCCGAACTGCCAGCCGGCCATCCCGCGGTGCAGGTCGGCGTCGATCGGCCCCCGGTGCTCTATCGTGAGGTAGGAGATGCAGCGGCGCGCGTCCAGCACGTAGGCGTCGACGAAGGCCCCGGTCGGGCAGGCGTCCAGGCAGGCGCGACACGTGCCGCAGCGGTCGGCCAGCGGGGCGTCCACCACGAGATCGGCGGTGGTCAGGAGCACGCCGATGAAGAACCACGAGCCGAGGGCCGGATGCAGCAGCATGGTGTTCTTGCCGATCCAGCCGAGCCCGGCCCTCGCGGCCAGATCGCGCTCCAGCACCGGGCCGGTGTCGACGTAGCCGCGGCTCCGCGCGCCCGCCGCCTGGGTCAGGTGATCCGCCAGCCGCTCCAGGCGCGGCCCGATGACGTCGTGGTAGTCGCGCCCCCAGGCGTAGCGGGCGATCGGGCGCCAGGAGGCGTCCTCCCGCTCGCCCTGATAGTAGTTGAGCGCCACGCAGACGGCGGTGCGCGCGCCCGGCAGCACCCGCGACGGGTCCAGCCGCTCCTCGAGCCGCCGCTCCAGATAGCCCATGGTCCCGGCGTGACCGGCTTCCACCCAGCGTCGCAGCGCGGCGCCGTGCTCGGGCGGTCCGGCCGGGCCCACCGCGACCAGGTCGAAGCCCAGCTCCCGCGCGAGCGCCTTCACCGACCCGGTGAGGGTCAGCGCGGCCAGGCCGACGCCGCTCACGCGCGCCGCGCCTTGACGAGGAGATGGCTGCGCGTGAGCGTGCGGCCGCCCGATTCGAGAAACGCGATGAACCGGAACCAGCGCCCGTCCGTCCGCCATCGGTCCTCGAGCCCGACCGCGGCGGCGAGGCCCTCCTCCACCGACGCGAAGCGTCGCACCTCCCGCTCGACCTCGAGCGCCTCCACCGCGAACCCGGCGCCTTCCAGCAGCATGCGCATGCGCGCGCGGTTGTAGGCGAAGCGCGAGACGCGGCCGGTCTCCTTCCACTGGTCCACGTGGAAGGCGACCATGGCCAGGCAATGGCCGGGACGGAGCGCGGCGGCGGCGCGCTCGATGATCGCGTCCGAGGCGCAGAGGTGCGCGGTCACCAGGTCCGGCCGCCACGCCGCGTAGGGCTCGGCCTCGACGTCGGCCTCGTGGAACTCCACGTTGACGAGCCCGGCCGCCGCCGCGCGCCGGCGTGCCTCCTCGAGCGCGGCCGTGTCGCGGTCGAGGCCGACCACCGCGCGCGCGACCGGCGCCAGCGCGAGGGAGAGTCGTCCCGACCCGCAGCCCACGTCGAGCACGCGGCTCTCGGGCAGCGGCTCGCGGGCGAGGAGGTCGAGGAATCGGGGGCTGACGCCGGCGGCCTGGATCAGGCTCGGCACGCGGACCCTCGCCTACTCGGCCTTGAAGTACTTGGCCTCGGGGTGGTGGAAGACCAGCGCGGAGACCGAGGCCTCCGGATCCATCATGAACCCCTCGGTCAGGCCGAGCCCGATCTGCTCGGGTCGGAGGAGATCGAAGAGGATGCGCTGGTCGGCGAGGTTCGGGCACGCCGGGTAGCCGAACGAGACCCGCAGCCCCCGATAGTGGGCCTTGAGCTTCTCCTGGAGGTCGAGCCCGGGCGGATCCGGGAAGCCCCACTGGGTGCGCAGCCGGGCGTGGAGCATCTCCGCGAAGGCCTCCGCGGACTCGATGGCGAGGGCCTGGAGCGCGTGGGAGCGCAGGTACTGGCCGTCCTCTTTCCACCGCTCGGCCAGGTCGCGGACGCCCGCGCCGCAGGTCACCGCGAAGAGCGCGACGTAGTCCTTTTCGGCGCTCCCCTGCTCGCGCACGTAGTCGGCGAGACACAGGCGCTCGCCGCCGGGCTGGCGCGGGAAGTGGAAGCGGGCGACCTCGCGGCCGGCCTCCGAGAGCACTAGATCGTCCCCCGCGGCGGCGGCCTCGTAGAAGCGGTAGAGCCCGTTGGCGCGCAGGATGCGCTGCTCGACCGCCTGGCGCTCGAGCTCCTCGACCACCTGCTGGATCTCGAGCACCTTGGGGTCGCGCTGCTCGAGCAGGCGCGCCACCGACCCCTTCACGCCGAGGTGCTTGCCGAGCAGCATCTGGAGGTTGAGGTACGGGAAGACGTGGGTGAGCGGCACGTCGCGCAGCACGTGGAGATCGAAGTCGGGCGGCGCGGGCACCGGCACCGTGCGGGACACCGCGGAGCGGCTCGGGCCGGCGGCGGGCGCGGGGGCCGGGGCGGCCTCCGCGGCGTCGGCACCGGCGCGCAGCGCCTCCTGCTCGGCGCGGAGGCGGTCGACCAGCTCGTCGCGCGTGGTCGCGCTGAACAGGCGGTTGGCGAGGTCGAGGCCGTCCATCGCGTCCTTGGCGTAGAGGGTGAGGCCTCCGTACTCGCGGGCGATCCGGGTCGCGGTGAACTTCCGGGTCAGGGCGGCGCCGCCCACGAAGAGGGGGACCTCGATGCCGGCCGCGCGCAGGTCCTGAGCCGTCACCACCATCTGCTGGGCCGACTTCACCAGGAGGCCGGAGAGGCCGATCGCGTCCGGCTTGTGGCTGTGGTAGGCCGCGATCAGATCCTCGGGCGGCACCTTGATGCCGAGGTTGACGATCCGGTAGCCGTTGTTCTTGAGGATGATCTCGACCAGGTTCTTGCCGATGTCGTGGACGTCGCCCTTCACGGTCGCGAGCACGATGGTGCCGCGCGCCGCGCTCTCGTCCTTGGCCATGAACCCCTCGAGGTAGGCCACCGCCGCCTTCATGGCCTCGGCGGACTGGAGCACCTCGGCCACGATCAGCTGGTTGTCGTTGAAGAGGCGGCCCACCTCCTCCATGCCCTTCATGAGCGGCCCGTTGACGATGTCGAGCGCGCCCTGCTCCTCGAGCTTGAGCGCCAGGTCCTCGAGCAGGCCGTCCTTGGAGCCCTCCACCACGTAGCGGGCGAGACGCTCGTCCAACGGCAGCCGGGCGCCGGCGTCCTTGGGGGCCCGCGTGCGCCCGCGGAAGTGGGCCGCGAAGGCGGCCACCGGGTCCGTGCCCCGCCAGTAGACGAGATCCTCGGCGAGCCGCCGCTCCTCCTCGGGGATCGAGGCGTAGCGCTCGAGCCGCTCGCTGTTGACGATGGCGTAGTCGAGGCCGGCCTTGGTGCACTCGTAGAGGAAGACCGCGTTCAGCACCTCGCGGCCCGCGGTGGGGAGGCCGAAGGAGACGTTGGAGATGCCCAGGATGGTCTTGCAGTGCGGGAACCGCGCCTTGATCGCCCGGAGGCCCTCGATGGTCTCGACCGCGGAGCCGATGTAGTTGGCGTCGCCGGTGCCCACCGGGAAGACGAGCGGGTCGAAGATCAGGTCCCGCTCGGGCAGGCCGTACTTGCCGGTGAGGAGCTCGTGGGAGCGCTCCGCGATGGCGAGCTTGCGCTGGCGGGTCACCGCCATGCCCTGCTGCTTGTCCTCGTCGATGCAGCCCACCACCACCGCGCCCCCGTAGGTGCGGAGCAGCGGCACCACCCGCTCGAACCGCTCCTCGCCGTCCTCCAGGTTGATGGAGTTGACGATGGCCTTGCCCTGGCACTTCCGGAGCGCCAGCTCGAGCACCCGCGCGTCGGTGGAGTCGATCATCAGGGGGGCCTTGACCTTGCGGGTGACGAAGTCCATGAAGCGGTCCACGTCGGCGGCCTCGTCGCGGTCGGGGTTGGCCAGGCACACGTCGAGCACCTGGGCGCCGCCCCGCACCTGGGCCCGGCCGATCTCGGAGGCCTCCTCGAACTTCTCCTCGACGATGAGCTCCTTGAAGCGCCGCGACCCGATCACGTTGGTGCGCTCGCCCACGATGACCGGCCGCACGTCGTCGGCCGGGTAGACCGCCTCGACGCCGCTCACCGCGGGGGCGAGGTCCGCGGCGGGCGCCCGCGGGGGCCGACCCGCCACCAGGTGGGCCAGCTCGCGGATGTGGGCCGGGGTCGTGCCGCAGCAGCCGCCCACCACGTTCACCCAGCCCTCGTCCACGAACCGGCGCATCTTGAGGGCGAGGCTCTCCGCGGTCTCCTCGTAGTGGCCGTGCTCGTCGGGCAGCCCGGCGTTGGGGTACACCGAGACGAAGCAGGTGGCGAGCTCCGCGAGGGTGCGCAGGTGATCGGTCATGAACTCGGGACCGGTCGAGCAGTTGAGCCCGACCGAGAACGGGGCCAGGTGCTCGATCGACGCGTAGAAGGCGTCGACCCCCTGCCCGGCCAGCATGGTGCCCATGGGCTCGACGGTGCCGCTGACCATGAGCGGCAGCTCGACCCCCGCCTCGGCCATGGCCTGCCGCACCCCGATCGCGGCCGCCTTGACGTTGAGGGTGTCCTGGCAGGTCTCGAGCAGGAGGGCGTCGACCCGGCCCTCGATGAGCGCGCGCGCCTGACGGTAGTAGGCGTCGCGCACCTCCTCGAAGGTGACGTTGGCGGTGACCGTGATCGTGCGGGTCCCCGGCCCCATGGCGCCGATCGCGAAGCGCGGCCGCTCGGGCGTCGAGACGCGATCCACCGCGGCCCGGCAGAGGCGCGCGGCGGCCAGCGTGATCTCGTGGCAGCGGTCGGCGAGGCCGTACTCGCCCAGGACATAGGGCGCGCACCCGAACGTGTTGGTCGAGACCAGGTCCGCGCCCGCCTCGAGGTACGCCGCGTGGATGTCGGTGATGACGTCCGGGCGCGTGAGGTTCAGGTTCTCGTTGCAGCCCTCGTACTGCGCCCCGCCGAAGTCGGCCGCGGAGAGCCCCCGGGCCTGGATCATGGTGCCCATGGCGCCGTCCAGCACCAGGATGCGCCCACGGAGCTCCTGGGCCAGGCGCGCGGAGCGCTCGGGGGTGGTCATGCCGTCGATTGTAGCGCATGCCCGAGCGGGGCCGCGCTCGCCGGGTCAGCCGCGCTTCTTGCGCCCGCGCAGGTCCACCGCGCCGGGGCGGCCGCGCGGGTCCTCGCCCCGGGGGAAGATCTGGGCCTTCTGCACCTTCTGGGTGCCGGTGGTGGGCAGGCGGTCGACGAAGAGCAGCCAGCCGGGCGCCTTGAAGTAGGCCAGGCGCGCGAGGCAGTGGTCGGACAGCCGCTCCGCGAGCGCGGGGCCCGGCACCACGCCCGGCATCGGCACCACGCAGGCCATGACCTCCTCCTCGCGGATCTCGTCCGGCACCGCGAGCACCGCCACCTGGGCCACCGCGTCGTGGGCCTGGAGCACCGCCTCCACCTCGGCGGCCGCGATGTTCTCCCCGGAGCGCCGGATGATGTTCTTCTTGCGGTCGACGAACACGAGCATGCCGTCGGCGGCCTGGCGGACCACGTCGCCGGTGTGGAACCACTCCCCGCGCCACGCCTCCGCGGTGGCCTCCGCGTTCTTGAGGTAGCCGGAGAAGAACCCGTGGCGGGGGCCCTCCGGTCCACCCCAGCGCACGAGCAGCTCGCCCTCGGTCTCGCGCGGGACCTCGCGGTCGTGCTCGTCCACCACCCTCGCCTCGAAGCCTCCGTGCGGGCGGCCGAAGGCGCGGGTGTGGATCGCGCGCGGCTCGTGGCAGTCGGAGAAGATCCGCCCGGTCTCGGTCATCCCCCACACCTCGACCAGGGGGAAGCCGAAGCGCCGCTCGAAGGCCTCGTGCAGCTCGGGCTCCACGCCCGCGCCGAGGCCTGCCTTCACCCGGTGCGCGGTCTCCTCCGGGGCCGGCGCCTGGTTCAGCAGCAGCGGCGGCATCACGCCGAGGTAGTGGATGAGGGTCGCGCGCGTGGCCACCACGTCGAGCCACCACCGGCGCGGGCTGAAGCGCTCGGGCAGGATCAGGCAGCTCGCGGTGAGGATCGCGCAGGTCGCGGTCACCGCCTGGCAGTTCATGTGGAAGAGCGGGAGCGGGTTGAGGAAGCGCTCGCGCCCCGGCTCGATGGCGAGCCGCCCGCCGAGCCCGCGGTACCAGGCGCCCGCGTTCAGGTAGTAGAAGTTGCTGAGCACGCAGCCCTTGGGCCGGCCGGTGGTGCCGGAGGTGTAGAGCAGGCCACACTCGGTGTCGAGTCCGGGCGCGCCCCGGCGCGGGGCCGGCCCGGGTCGCGGCAGCGCGGCGGGCCACGCGCCGGCGTCCACCACCGGCAGCGGCTTGGCGCGCTCGCGCGCCGCGGCCTGGAGCGGACCCGCGCGCTCCGGCACCGAGACCGCCAGGTCCGCCTCCGAGTGCTCCAGCTGGTAGGCGAGCTCGTCGTGGCGGTAGTCGGGATTGACCGGAACGACGCCGACCCCGAGCGCATTCGCGGCGAGGTAGTGGAAGAAGAACTCGGGCCGGTTCTCGAAGAGCAGCGCGATCCGGTGGCCGTGTCCGTAGCCGGCCGCCGCGTAGTCGTCGCGCCGGCGCAGCACCTCGCTCCGCACCGCGGCGTAGGTCAGCTCGACGCCGTCCGGATGGTACGCGCGATCGGGCGCCGGCGTCGCGCAGAGGAAGGCGTGGTCCGGCGCGGCGGCGGCGGTGGCCATGAACGCCTCGAAGACCGTGTTCACGGAGGACGACTTTGGCCCACGCGGTGCACCGCTGTCAAATCGGCGACGGGCGACTGCGGTATACTCCGGCCCGCATGGACAGCCCGCTCGGCGCCCCGCTCCGTCGCAAGGAAGATCAGCGTCTCATCACCGGCCAGGGCCGCTACGTCGAGGACCTTCGCTTTCCCGGCATGGTGCACGCGGCCTTCGTGCGCAGCCCGCACGCGCACGCGCGCGTGCTCGGCGTCGACGCGGCGGCGGCGCGCGCGATGGAGCGCGTGGTGACGGTCTACACCGCGGGCGATCTCCCGGAGTGCGCCAAGCCCATCCCGCCCTCGATCGCGGCGCCGGCCGGTTTCCCCGCGACCGAG
>DATJIR010000125.1:0-4232 GCA_035493135.1 Verrucomicrobiia bacterium | reverse complement strand
GTTGTTGTTGTCGAAGTAGGTACGGCCAGCCCAGTAGGCAGCCTGCGCCATCAACGGGGAGGCCGGGAAGTCCACTCGAAGCCGCTCGAGGTTTCGGGCCGCGCCGTCGAAGTTGCGGGTGGCGTAGTCCATCTGGACCAGCCGGAGCAGGGCATCGTCGGCCCAGTCGGACGTGGCGTACTCGACCGTGACTCGCTGCAGCTGGCGCCGCATGTCGCCCGCGGAGTTGGCCACCATCGCCTGGGTGTAGAGGATCTGCGGGTACAGCGTGTCGCCGGGCGAGGTGGCCTCGAGGAGCCGCTGAACCGCGGCGCGCGCCGAGTCGCCCTGGCCTTCCTGGGCGGCGCGCACGGCGTCCACCAGGCGCGGGTCGGTCTGCGCCTGGAGCGGGACGGCGCAGGCGGCGCACAGCGCCAGCGTCCACCCGATCGCCGTGAGCCTCACGCCGCCTCCCTCCGCTCCACTGCCAGCCGCAGGACCAGGTCGGTCAGGATGCCGCGCTCGTCGGAGACGGTGGTGTTCTTGAGGGCCTGGTCGGCGTCCCGGGCGGCACGGAGCCCGTTCCGGAGGCGCGGGGCGGGCCAGGCGGTGGCCCATCGCGCCCACCGCGCGCTCTCCTCTTTCCAGTCGGGCAGCCCGAAGACGCGGAGCTGGCGCAGCCGCTCGAGCACCACCCGCTCGAGCTGGCCGGCGCGCACGCGCCGGTCGAAGTGGCTGCGGGCGAGGCCCACGCCGATAAGGCTGGTCCCGAGCAGCGAGATCAGGCGCACGGCCGTGACGCCCGACTGATCCAGCAGCGGGCCGATCATTCGCGCGGCGCGCCCCGCGGCGCCGTCCAGCACGGCATCGCGCCAGTCGTAGATCGTCTCGCCGTGGCGGACGCCTACCAGGGCACCGACCTGCTCGGCCGTGAGGGGCGGGTCGGGGGGCAGCGCACGGAGCTTCTCGAGCTCGGCTGCCACGCCGCCGAGGTCACCCCCGGTCGCGGCGAGGAGGTGATCGACGGCCGCTTCCTCGAGGGCCACGCCGAGTCGGGTGGCGCGCCGCCGCAGCCAGCGGCGGGCGCGCTCGGGCGCCAGCGGCTCGCATAACACCGAGAATGCGCCGCGTACCAGGTCCCGGTCGGGCTCCTCCTCGGTCGAGCCCTGCACCAGGACGACGACCGTCTCGGCGGACGGTCGCTCGAGATACTTGAGGAAGGCCGCCCGGGTCTTGGGCCTGCGCTTCCAGCCCTCGACCTCGCGCAGCACGACGACGCGGCGCGCGGCCATCATGGGCAGCGTGGTGCAGAGCGCGAAGATGGCCTCGGGGTCGAGCTGTCCGGCCGAGCGCTGATCGAGGTTGAAGTCACGCAGCCCGGGCTCCAGGGCGAGCTCCAGGATCGCCTCGACGGCCTCGTCCTTCAGGATGTCCTCGGGTCCGTGCAGGTAGTAGACCGGCGCGAGACCGCCCTTGGGCAGGGAGCGCAGCAGCGCGTCGTACGTCTGGGCGGGCATGCCGAATCTTAGACGGACGCCCGGCAAACGGGTATCGGCGTGCGGTCGCGCGCCGCTCAGTCCAGATAGGGCGCGATCCGCTCCGCGAACGCGTTCCGCGCGCGGTTGAGACGGCTTTTCACCGTTCCCAGGTTGCAGCGGGTGAGCGTGGCGATCTCCTCGTAGCTCCGCCCCTCGAGCTCGCGCAGGACGAACACCTCGCGATGATGCGGCGACAGCCCGGCAACCGTGACGTCCACCAGCTCGCGCAGGTGGCGGGAGGCGTACATGGCATCCGGGCGGGTGGTGGGATCCTCGAACTGGAGCGGCCGCAGGCCATCCCCACCTGGCGTGCGCAACGTATCGCCGTACACCAGCGGGCTGCGCCCGCGGTTGCGCAGCTCGTTCTTGGCCAGGTTGGACGCGATGGTGTAGATCCAGGTGGAGAACTTCTTGGTGGGGTCGAACCGGTGCAGGTGCCGGTGGGCCCGGATGAATGCCTCCTGCACCAAATCCTCCGCCCGCTCGCGGTCCCCGATCATGCGGCCGACGAAGTTGATCAGCCGGCTGCGGTAGCGCAGCACCAGCTCCTGGAACGCGCGCGCGTCGCCGGCGAGGTGTGCCGCCACCAGCTCGGCGTTATCCGGCGGCGGGCCCCACCGGTGAGTGACTGCAGCCACGGCGACTCCTTGCCCGCGAAGTGGGCAACCCTGAACGGCCTCGGTCCAAGGTAGGCAGAGTCGCGATAATGTTCAAGGTTACCTATAGAAACATTGAACAAACATAAGACTAGTGAGAGTCTTCGCGTCCTGCATAGCGCCGGTTCGCACCAGCTCCATCGCCGCCGACCAGGGCATCGGATGCTGCTCCATGAATTCATCGGCCTCCCGGCGGTGGGTGCCGGCCTCCAGCCCGTGCGCCAGGAACAGATGGATGCGCTCGTCGGTGAAGCCCGGCGTGGTATAGATGGTGGTGAGCGGTTCGATGGTCCGGGCCCGCATGCCGGTCTCCTCCTCCAGCTCGCGGCGGGCGCAGGCCTCCGGGGTCTCGCCGGCGTCCAGCCGCCCGGCGGGCACTTCCCAGATGAAGTCCTCCGCGGCGTGCCGGAACTGCCGGATGAGGAGCACGCGCGGATCCGCGGCGCGGGGATCGTCGAGGAACGGCACCACGGCCGACGCGCCCGGGTGACGCAGCATCTCGAGCTGGCCCGTGGACCCGTCGGGGAAGCGGACCGTATCGCGGTCGAGATTGATGACCCGGCCGGTGTAGAGCCGTTGGGTCGAGATCAGAGGCATGAGGGCATCACCAGCTCCGGACCCAGGCCACGGGGACCTTATACCCCTCGGCGAACAGGTAGCGGAGCTCGAGCACGGGGTTCTCGGAGATGGGGCTGCTTTCGGTGGGCGAGGTATAGGCGTCGAGCGCCGTGCGCCGGGCCTCGAGGCGCAGGCGGAACATGTGGAAGGGATCGCTCACGAGGAGGGCGCGCCGGAGGCCCCGGGCGTGAAGCCAGCCCGCCACCGCGGTCATCGAGGCCATGGTGGTGTGCCCTTCACTCTGCGCGACGACCACGTCGGCGGGCACGCCGTGCGCGATCAGATAGCGCCGCCCCGCCATCGCCTCGCTGGTGGTGTCGCCGCGGCCCACCCCACCGGTGACCACGATCAGGGGCGAGAGCCGGTCGCGGTAGAGACCGAGCGCGTGGTCCAGCCGGGCGCGGAGCACCGGGGACGGGCGGCCGTTGTACTGCGCGGCGCCCAGCACCACGATCGCGTCCACCGGCACGCGCTGGTCCTGCTGGCTGACCACCAGCACCATGACCAGCGAGACGGTGTACCCGATCGCCGCGGCGAGCAGGAGGAGCCCGGCGGCTTGAGTCAGGTGGCGGGAGGTGGGGCGCACGAGGCGGCGCGGCCCGGTTAGAGGTCGAACCCTTCGCCGTGCTTCGGCAGGACCACGTCGCGGACGCCTTCCTCGCGCAGGATCGTCGCCATCGCGCCGAGGGCCGGGGCCTCGCCGTGCACGACGAACGCGCGCCGGATGGGCCCGCCCAGCCGGCGGATCCAGGCGCGCAGCTCGTTGCGGTCCGCGTGCGCGGAGTAGCCTCCGATGGTCTCGACCTCGGCGCGGCGGGGGTATTCCTGGCCGAGGATCCTGACGACCTCCTCGCCGCTCTGGATCCGCCGGCCGAGCGTGTGCTCCGCCTGGAAGCCGACGAACAGGACCAGGTTGCGGTGATCGCCGATGCCGTTGGCGAGGTGGTGCAGGATCCGGCCCGACTCAGCCATCCCGCTGGCGGCGATGATGACGGCGGGCCCGGCCAGCGTATTCAGCGCCTTGGACTCGGCCACGTCCCGCACGTAGCGCACCAGCGAGAAGTCGAACAGCGGGATCTTGTCCTGGATCAGCGCCTCCCGGTTGTCGAACACCTCGGGGTGCAGACGGAACACCGTGGTCGTGTCCACGCCGAGCGGGCTGTCGATGTAGATCGGGAGGTCGGGGATGCGGCGTGCGCGGTGGAGCTGGTGGAGGCTGTACACGATCTCCTGGATCCGGCCCAGCGCGAAGGCGGGGATGAGCACCTTGCCGCCGCGGGCGGCCGTGCGGCGGACCGCTTCGCCCAGCCGCTCCTCGGCGCCCTTCACCGACTCGTGGTCCCGGTCGGCGTAGGTGGACTCGACGATGAGGGTATCGATCGGACCCGACGGCGGCTCGGGGTCACGCACGATCGGAAGGCCCGAGCGCCCGATGTCGCCG
>DATJIR010000124.1:0-5680 GCA_035493135.1 Verrucomicrobiia bacterium | reverse complement strand
CAGGAAGTGGACGGTCACGAAGTCCTGGCCGCTCTCCTGCCAGGCCTCGGTGACCAGGGCCTCGCGGACCGCGATGTTCTCGAGCCGGTTGATCTTGCGCTCCGCCTTCAACCGATCGCAGTCGCGCTGGAGCAGGGTCGCCATCTCGGGGGTGAGCAGCGACGACACGCCGGTCATGCTTCGCGCCGTCCACGCGCCCTGCACCTTGAAGAAGACGTCCGAGGCGGTCTCCGCGAACGCGCGGGGATCGAATCCCGGATCCATCTGGCGGATGTGGCCCAGCCCGCGCTCGAGGTCGGACGGGCCGGCCGGGGCCTCCATGGTGGCGGTGCCGCCCGCGGCCTCGTAGCGGGTCCCCGGGGCGTAGCCACCCGGGGTCGCGTAGCCGGAGGGGGCGGCCGCCTGCTGCCGCCGCATGTAGGAGAACGCGAACCAGGCGAGCCCGGCGATGATCAGGATCTCGAGCAGGCCGATGCCTCCCCCACCCGCGTGACCGAAGAGCAGCCCGCCGAGGAGACCGCCCAGCACGAGCCCGCCGAGCATCCCCCCCACCATGCCGCCCCAGCCCGGCCGCGTGGGCACGGGCTGCTGGTAGGCGGGCGCCGCCGGCTGGCTCGGCGAGGCAGGGCTCGACGACGGCGGCCGCGAGGGAGAGGAATAGCTGCGCGAGCCACGGCTGCCGCTCGAGCTCCCCCCACCCGCCCGGGCCCAGGCCTCGGTGACGGAGAGCAGCGGAGACAGCGCCAGCGCCACCAGGATGATCGTTGCCAAGGTCCGCCTCATCGCGTCCCTCCTCGAGACCGGTCGATGCGTCGCGGTCAGTATACGCGATGCGCGGAACTTTCGGCCCCGGGCCCGGTCTAAGCGGGCAAATCCCCCGCTTCGCGGGCACGGAGGACGACATGAACCCATTGCGACGCTCGTTTCTGAAGCTCCTCGGCGCGGCCGCCGCCGTCGCGGTCTCGCCTGGAGCGGCCCTGGCCGACCGCATCCGTGTCCTCCCGGACGCGGGCGCCGCCGTGGATCCCGGGCTCGCCGGGCAGAACAGCCCCGAGCTCCGGCGCGCCCTCGGGCAGCTCACGCTCGGCCCCGCGGTCACCCAGGGCCCCCTCTCGGCCCTGTGGCTGCTCGGCGGATCGCCGAAGGGCGCCGCGGCCCTCGAGATCACGACCTTCGACGAGGCCCGGGCCCTGGGCGCCCTCACGGTGACCGAGCGCGCCCAGGCCAGCGTGCCCGAGCTGATCGCGGAGAATCGCGGCAAGACCCACGTGCTGCTGCTGGCCGGGGAGATCCTGGTGGGCGGCAAGCAGAACCGGGTCCTGCGCGAGGACCTCCTCCTGCCGCCGCTCAGCGGGCCGCGGAACATCGCGGTGTACTGCGTGGAGCAGGGGCGCTGGAACGAGGGCCGGAAGGACTTCGACAGCCGGTCGAGCGTGGTGCAGCCGAGCGTGCGCTCGGAGGTGCTGCGCAAGGCCGAGCAGGGACGCATCTGGTCGGGCGTGGCGTCCGCGTCCCGGGAGCTGCGGGCCTCCTCGCCGACCGGCAGCTACCAGGCGGTCTACGACGCGCCGGAGGTTCGCGCCCATCTCGACCAGGCCACCCGCGGCCTGGAGGCGGCCGGCGCGTCGGGCGCGGTCGGCGCCGCGGTCTTCGTGGGCCCGAGCCTGGTGGGGGTGGACGCCTTTCACGGAAGCGGTCTTTTCGGCCGCGAGTGGCCCAAGCTGCTGCGCGCCTACGCGCTCGACGCGTACCGCACCGCCCCGGGCGGCTGGGACGAGGCGGCGGCCCGGGCCCGCGTGGACGGCCTGCTGCGCAGCGCCGCGCGCGTCGAGGGCCGGCTCCACGGGAGCGCGGGAGTCGGGCGCCTCTTCGAGTTCGCGCTCGACAAGCATCGCGGGGCGGCCCTGCTCTTCGAGGGGCAGGCGGTGCACCTGGCCATCCTGTGAGCGCCGGCTTGACCGGCCCGGGGGCCCGCGCAATGATGCGACGACGCGTCGAGCCGCGCGCGGGGCCGGGCCCGCCGCTTTCCCCGGCGCGGAGGAGCCACACACCATGGCGGCGAGACTTCCCTACCTGGACCGGGCGCAGGTGCCGCCCGAGATCCAGTCGCTCTACGACACGCTCGAGAAGGGGAGCGGGCGCGTCCTCAACATCTTCCGGCTGATGGCCCACCACGCGCGGTCCCTGCCGCCGTTCCACGCGTGGTATCCCCGCCTGCGCGAGGGGCCGCTCGACCTTCGCCTCCGCTACCTGGCCTACGTGCGGGCCTCGCAGCTCAATCGCTGCCGCTACTGCGTGACCCACAACGGAGCGGCCGGCCGCAAGGCGGGCATCCCGAAAGAGCAGCTCGAAGCGCTGGCCGAGCATCGCACGAGCCCGCTGTTCTCCGAGCTCGAGCGGCTGGTGCTCGCCTACGCGGACGCGATGACCACCGAGGTCCAGGTGGACGGCGCCCTCGTGGAGACGCTGCGGCGCCGCCTCGGACCGGAGGCACTGGTCCAGCTCACCCTCACCGTCGCCGCCGCGAACTTCACCAACCGCTTCAACGAGGCACTCGGGACCGAGCTCGAGTACGAGGAGATCCGCCATGGCTGATACGGTGCAGCGCGTCGACTACTTCTACGTGCAGGTGCCCAACAAGCCGGGCGAGGGCGTGCGCTACCTCGACGCGCTCCGGGAGGCCGGCATCAACCTGCTCGCATTCTCCGGCTTCCCGGAGGGCCGCGGCGCCCAGCTCGACTTCGTGCCCACCGACGCCACCGCGTTCCGCGGCTTCGCCCGGCGCTCGAAGTGGAAGATCACCGGCCCGAAGCGCGCCTTGCTGCTGAGCGGCGAGGACCGCGTGGGAGTGATCGGCGAGATGCTGGGCAAGCTCGCGGCGGCGGGCGTCAACGTGACCGCGGTCGACGCGGTGTGCGCGGGGGCCGGGCGCTACGGGGCCATCCTCTGGGTGGCCGGGCGCGACTACAACCGCGCCGCCACTCTGCTGGGCGCGCTCTGAGGTGACCCCGCGGCACTGCCTCGCCTGCGGGAGCCGGCTCTGCGCGCGCCGCGAGAACGGCTTCTCGCGATGGCAATGCGGTCGGTGCCGATGGGTCTTCTACGGCAACCCGGTGCCGGCCACGGTGGCCATCGTGGTCGGCCGTCGGGGCGTGCTCCTCTGCCGGCGCGCCGGTCCGCCCCACCGCGGGACCTGGGACCTCGCCGGGGGTTTCCTCGAGGCCGGCGAGAGCCCCGAGCGCGGGCTGCGCTCGATCACTACGGTCGCGGCGGCGTGCCGGTGCTGGGGCTGGTGTACGCGGTCCGGGTGTCCGGCGCGATCGCCGCGCGGAGCGACGTCAGCGAGGCGCGGTGGTTCCCGCGCGACGCGATTCCCTGGGGGCGGATCGGCTTCGCCTCGATCAGGCGGGTGCTCAGGGAATACCTGGGCGCCCGCTGAGGCGTCCGACCTCTGACGGCCGGCGCGGAACGCTGTCGCCGCGCTGACGAGCCCCTTTCGGCTTCTGACCGATAATTCACCATTATTTCAATATGTTGACTATCTGCCTCGGTGGCATGGCGTATGCGGAATCTGGCCAGCCGCCGGCCGGCCCCTGATCCGGTCCAAGCGCCCAGAAAAGGAGCACGTCATGACAGAGACCGAGGATGTGCTGGTCGACTACGTGGAGCGGCTGTTCGCGAAGGCGAGCCTGCTGAGCCTCGCGGTGCTCGGACACGGCCGCCTGCTGGAAGACGGCTGCCTGCGCCCCGACGGCAATCGTCTGGATCAGCTCCAGTCCCTCGCGACCGAGCTCGAGTTCGGCCTCGGCATGCTGCACGATCGGCTGACCGAGCGCCACGAGCTCGCCTGAGCCGGGGTACGCGCCGATGACACCGATCGCGCGCGTCACCTTCGTCGCCCTGGGCGCGCTGGCGCTGCTGACCGTCGGCTGCGCGCGGCACGCCCAGGGGCCGCCTGCGACCACGGTCACCGCGGCGGCTCCCGCGACACCTCCCCCCGCGCCGGTGTGGCCGGACGCGGCCGCCGCTCCCGAGGCTACCACCGAGGACGCGGCCGGGCCCACTCCGGAGACCGGCCTCACCGCCGGATTCTCCGCGCGGGAGAGCCTGCCGGACCTCCACTTCGCCTCGGGTCAGGTGGAGGTGCTGCGGAGCGAGCGGAAGGCGCTCGACGCGGCGGCGGCGTGGCTCAAGGCCAACCCGGAACAGCTCGTCATCGTCGAGGGCTACACCGACCTGGCCGGACCGCAGGCCGCCAACCTCGCCCTCGCCCGGCGCCGCGCGAAGTGGGTGATGGACTACCTGGTCGGCAAGGGCATCGCGGCCAGCCGGATCACCGTCGTCTCACGCGGCGAGGCCGGCCCGCTCTGCGCCGACCGGAGCGCGACCTGCCAGGGCCGGAACCGCCGCGTGCACTTCCTGGTCCGCGACATCGGGTCGGTCCAGGTCACCGCGTCGCCCAGCCGCTGAGGCAGGCCGCCGCGTCGGCGCGCCCACGGGCGAGCGCGCCGGCGATGCCGGCGGGATCGAAATCGAGCGGACGCAGCGCCAGCGGCGCCGACGGCGTCAGCAGCTGCACCTCCACCGCGGGGAACTTGAGCCGGGCCAGCTCCACGTCCCTCCGGATCTGGTGGATCATCCCCATCTCGAAGGCCTCCTCGAGCGTGTGGCGCATCGTGGTGGGCGGGACCCCGCGCTCCTCCGGCGCGTAGCTCATCACCACCACCGCCCGCGCCACCTCCGGCCCCGCGGCGAGCGCTTCCAGCACCGGCGCGCGCCCGGTGAGACCACCGTCGACCAGGAGCGCGCCGCCCACGTCCACCGCGGGGAAGGCGCCCGGCACCGCGGCCGCCGCCATCAACGCCTCGCGGGTGACCGTACCGTTGTCGAAGACGCGCGGCTCGCGACGGGCCAGATCGGTGGTGATCACCAGGAGCCGCACCGACGAGGCCCGGATGCGATCGAGATCGAGCGAGGCGTCGATCAGCTCGCGCAGCGGACCCGGATCGAAGAGCGAGCCGGCCCGGTCGAGGGTCAGGAGCGTGAGCCAGCCCGGGAGCAGTCCCGCGAAAAACACGCGCGGCCGCAGCGAGTACACCCGATCCCGGGTGAGCCCGCGCCACAGGGCCTCGAGCCGGTCGAGCCGGCCGTCGGCGATCATGGCCGCGTTCAGCGCGCCCGCCGAGGAGCCGGCCACCAGCCGGATCGGCACGCCGCGCTCCACGAGGAGCGAGGCCACTCCGGCCTCGTAGGCCCCCTTGGCCCCGCCCCCCGACAGCACCAGCGCGATCGGCGTGTCGGTCGGCAGCGGGGACGGTCCGCACGCAGCAGCCGCGAGGGCCGCGGAGCCCAGGACGAGCCCGACGAGCGCGAGGGCCGCGAGTCGCGAGCCGATCGAGGATGAGGCCATGGCCCGGCTCTTACAACGAGCCGGGCCGCGCGTCAATCCGCGCGCGGCGCGCTAGCGGGCGCGCGCGGCGGTCGGAGCCGGCGCGGACGCGCGCCGATCACCCAGCACCATCCGGATCCGCCGGGTCAGGTACTCGATGGTGAACGGCTTGGTGATGACCGGGCCGGTGGGGTTGAGCCCGCGGGCCATCAGGAAGTCGCGATCGTAGGCGGACATGAACATGACCTTGAGGCCGGGCAAGAGCGCGCCGAGCCCGGCCGCGAGCTCGCA
>DATJIR010000123.1:0-4319 GCA_035493135.1 Verrucomicrobiia bacterium | reverse complement strand
GAGCCTCACCTCGTGCACCTCGGGCAGCGCGTCCGCGACGAGGCCGCCGCGGTCCGGGACGCCCGCCGCGTTCATGGCACCGCGGAAGCGGGTCAGGTAGTCCAGGACGCGCGACTGCGGCTGCGCGAGCTGCCGGAGGGCGTGCCGGATCAGCGTGGCCGCCGCCTCCAGCTCGGGCTCGATGACCTCGGTGGCCCCCGCCTCGCGGAGACCGTCGCGGCCCGACGCGCTGTGGGCCCGCGCCAGGATGGGCACGTGCGGGCTCCGGGCGCGGACCGCCCGCACCACCAGCTGGGCCCGATCCATCTCGGGCAGCGCCACCACCACCAGCGCCGCCCGGGCCGCCCCCGCCTCCTCGAGGAGGCGGGGCTGCGCGGCGTCGCCGAACAGGCACGGCACCTCGCGGGAGCGCAGCCCGCGCACGATGTCCGGATCGCGCTCGATGACAACGAACCGGATGCCGAAGGTCTCGAGCGCCTCGCCCACCGCGCTGCCCACGCGGCCGAAGCCGCAGAGCACGACGGGTTCCGCCCCCGCCCGCTCCACGCCACCGGGGGCGGACCGCAGCGGAAGCCCGCGGAGGCGGGCGATCCACCCGGGCGCGGCGCGCACGAGCGCCGCGTTGATCAGGATCGTGATCAGCGAGGCGGCGAGGGTGGCGTTGTAGACATCGGCGCCCACGTGCCCGGCTGTCCGCGCGACCTGGACGAGGATGAAGGAGAACTCGCCGATCTGGGTGAGCCCGACCCCGACGAGCAGCGCGGTCCAGAGCGGCTGGCGGAAGAGCCAGACCACGAGGGTCCACAGCACGAGCTTGCCGGCCACCACCATCACCACCATCGTGGCGAGCAGGGGCACGTTGGCGATCAGGGTGCCCGGATCGATCAGGGCCCCGATGGTCACGAAGAACAGCGCCACGAAGACGTCGCGCAGCGGCAGCAGCCGGGCCAGGGTCTCGTGGGCGTAGTCCGACCCGTTGATGATGAGCCCGGCCAGGAAGGCCCCGAGGGCGAGCGAGAGCCCGGCGGCCTGGGTGAGGGCGGCGGTGCCGAGCCCCACCGCGAGGGCCACGAGGAGGAACATCTCGTCGCTGTGCATGCGGGCGACGCGCGTCATCAGCGGCGGGACGATCCGGGCCGCCACGTAGCCCGCCGGGATCAGAATGAGCAGGGCCCGGCCGAGGGTCCATGCGATCTTGATCAGCCGGCCCGGCTCGAGCGTGCCGAGGGTGGGGATGACCACGATGAGGATCACCACCGCGAGGTCCTCGACGAGGGTGATGCCGATCATCACGCGGCCGTGGCGCGCGTGCAACTCCCCCCGGTCCATGAGCAGCCGCGCCAGCACCATGGTGCTGGCCACCGAGATCACAATGCCCACGATGGCGCCCTGCAGGAGCGGCCACCCGAGCACGAGCGCCACCCCGAGGCCCAGCGCGACCGAGAGCAGGATGCCGAGCGGACCGCCCAGGAGCGCCACCCACTTCACGCGCAGCAGGTCGCGCAGCGAGAACTCGATGCCCACCGAGAACATCAGCAGGATCACGCCGATCTCGGCGAACAGCTCGAAGGTGTGCAGGTCCGAGACCGCGGGACCGGGGGTGAGCGGGCTGATCAGGATGCCCCCCAGCACGTAGCCCAGGACGAGGGGCTGGCCCGCGAGCCGGGCGAGGGCGCCGCCCGCCACCGCGGCCATGAAGACGTAGGCCAGGTCCCGGAAGAAGATGGATTCGGCGGCCACGGCCAAGTTTCGCATCCGCGCCCGGCGGGGCCAAGCCTCGAGTCCTCCGGGCCACCCCGGCGTCGTATACTGCTGGGCGGAGGCGACCCATGACCGAGCGACGCAGAGCGCCGGCTCCCACGGCGCAGGCCAAGATCAAGCAGCTCGAGACCCGGCTCGCACAGGTGGAGGCCGACCTCGAGCGGGTGCGCAGCACCGCGGCGCGGGGCGGCCTGACCCGCGAGAAGCTCGCCGGCATCGAGAAGACGATGGCCGCGCAGGTGGCGCGGGCCCAGGCCGGGCTCAAGGAGTCGGTCGACCGGCTCAGCCGCCGGCTCCTGAGCGCGCGCTCACGGCAGGAGGCGGCCCGGCAGATCGCGCAGGCCCGCGAGGGGGTCAAGGAGTCCCTGGACCGGCTGGCCCGCACCCTCGGCGACTCGCAGAAGAAGGTCACGCGCGAGGTCTCGCTGCTGACCCGCGGCCTGCGGGCCGGCGTCAAGGCGGGCCGCGCCGCCTACCGGGGGAGGCGCCGCTAACCGGATTTTCACTTGGCCCCCCCGGCCGCCGAGCCCACAATGGATAGCCGATGCGCCCGATCCTGATCTGTCCGGACGATCTGCTCGAGCACATGGTGGCGGCCGCTGCCTTCCCGGGCGAGCGGCCGCTCTACCTGGTCTCGCGGGCGAGCCTGCGCGCCCGGCTCGGCCGGCACGGCGACCGGGCGGTCGCCGGTAAGGTGACCGACGTGGCCTTCCTCCGCGAGGCCCTGCGCGGGGGGCGTGGGCCGGTGGTGGTGGCCGCACCCGCCGGGCGGCTCGGCCGCGTGGCCGCGGCGGTGAAGGACGCGCTGCCCGACGCGCCGATCCTGGTGCTCCGCGACGACGACCGCCCGCTCTCGGGCGCCACCGTGGTACCGCTCTCCGCCTTCGGCGAGCGCATCATCCAGCCCGCGGTGGACCGAGCGGCGCAGCGGGTCCGCGCCGACCGGCTGCGCGCCCACTTCTACGACGCGGAGCGGGTGCTGATCCTCATGCAGGACGATCCGGACCCCGACGCGATCGCCTCCGCGCTGGCGCTCAAGACCCTGCTCGGCCGCACCCGCACCTCGGCCCCCATGTGCACCTTCGGCACCATTACGCGGCCCGAGAACGTGGCGATGTGCAAGATCCTCGAGATCGAGGTGGAGGCGATCAACGCCGCGGATCTCGCCCAGTTCGACCGGGTGGCGATGGTCGACGTGCAGCCGTCCTTCCTCGAGGAGCGCTTCGAGGAGGTCGACCTGGTGATCGACCACCACCCGGTGGAGCAGCCGATCCGCGCGCGCATCAAGGACGTGCGGCCGTCCTACGGGGCCACCTCCACGATCCTGGTCGAGTACCTGCGGGCGGCGGACGTCAAGATCACCCAGCGGCTCGCCACCGCGCTCCTCTACGGCATCAAGTCCGACACGCTCGGCCTCGAGCGCGGCGGGACCCGGGCCGACCTCGAGGCGTTCTCGTATCTCTACCTCCTCGCCAACCACAACGCCCTCCGGCGCATCGAGCGGCCCGAGCTGTCCCAGGAAGCGCTCGACGTGCTCGCCCAGGGCCTGGCCAAGCGCCGGGTCCTCCAGGGCGTGTTCTTCTCGCACCTGGGCCGGGTCGCGACCGTGGACCTCATCCCGCAATTCGCCGACTTCGGGCTGCAGGCGGAGGGCGTGCAGTGGTCGGTGGTCTCCGGCGTGGTCGGCGACGAGGTCCACGTCTCGGTCCGCAACGTCGGCTACGTCAAGAGCGCGGGCGACGTGACGCGGGCCGCCTTCGGCGACCTGGGCGTGGGCGGCGGTCATCGCACCATGGCCAAGGCGATCTTCCCGGTCCGCCAGCTCGCCCGGGCCAAGGGCGAGGCCTCCTGCCAGGACCTGATCGTCGAGCGCTTCCTGCGCGCGCTCGGAGTCGCGGCCCGGCCGGCGGACGGCGGCCAGCCGTGATCGTCATCTACCTGCTGATGGCCCTGGTCGGCTCCGCGGCCACCCTGTTCGCCGCGCAGAACATCGACCCGGTGGTGATCCGGTTCCTGGTGTGGCGCATCGAGGGCATGCCGCTCGCCCTCGTGATCCTGATCTCGCTCCTCGTCGGTGTGATCTTCGCGTCGCTCAGCGGCGCGGTCCGTCACTGGCGGCTCCGGTCGCGGGTCCGCCAGCTCGAGGCCCAGGTCACGCAGCTCACCGGCGCGCAGGGCGCTCCGTCCGCCTCCCGCTCGCCGCAGGGCCCCCTCCCGCCGGCCTAGTCCGTCGTCATGGGCGAGGCCACCCGGCTCACCGACACCGTCCGGGATCTGCTGGAGTCGGGGCGCCGCGAGCGCCTGAGCCAGGTCCTCGAAGATGCCCACGCCGCCGACATCGCGGCGGCGCTCCGCGAGCTGCCCCTGCCGGATCAGGTCACGCTCTTCCGTCTGCTCGGCCGCGAGTCGGCCGGGGCGGTGCTGGCCGAGCTGGGGGATCAGGCGCTCCACGAGCTGACCTCCGCCCTCGACGAAGGCGAGATCTCGAGCGTCCTCGATCGGATGCGGCCGGACGACGCCGCCCAGGTCCTCGAGGAGCTGCCCGCCGAGCAGGTCGA
>DATJIR010000122.1:0-12021 GCA_035493135.1 Verrucomicrobiia bacterium | reverse complement strand
CCACGCACACCGACGCGCGGGGGCTCCAGGCCAGCGAGGACGGCAGCCCCTTGCCGGTGGCGGCGGCCAGGAGCAGCGCGAGCAGGTCCTCGTCCAGGCGCGGCAGCAGGACCTGGCACTCCGGGTCACCGAAGCGGCAGTTGAACTCGATGACCTTCGGCCCCTCGCGCGTGATCATGAGGCCCACGTAGAGCACTCCGGTGTACGGCGTCCCCTCGCCCGCCATCGCCGCGATGGTGGGCCGCACGATCTCGGCCATCACCCGCGCCTCCATCGCGGAGTCCAACACCGGGGCCGGCGAGTAGGCGCCCATGCCCCCGGTGTTGGGCCCGCGGTCGCCGTCCCACACCGTCTTGTGGTCCTGCGCGGCGGCGAGCGGCAGCACCGCAGTCCCGTCGGAGATGGCGAAGAACGAGGCCTCCTCGCCCTCCAAGAACTCCTCCACCACCACCGTGAGGCCGGAGTCGCCGAATGCGCGCGCCTGCAGGCACTGCGCGAGCGCGGCGTCGGCCTCCTCGAGGCTCCGGCAGATGATCACGCCCTTGCCGGCTGCGAGGCCGTCGGCCTTGACCACGAGCGGTGCGCCCAGCTCGCGGCAGTAGGCGCGCGCGGACTCGAGATCCCGGAACGTGCCGAAGCGCGCGGTGGGGATCCGATGCCGCGCCATCAGGTCCTTGGCGAAGGCCTTCGAGCTCTCGAGCCGGGCTGCCGCCGCGCCGCCCCCGAAGACCGCGAAGCCGGCCGCGCGGAGCCGGTCGGCCAGGCCCATCGCGAGCGGCGTCTCGGGCCCGACCACCACCAGGTCGGGGCGCTCCCGCTGGGCCAGGGCGACGAGGTCGTCGATCGCGGTGTCCTTGACCGGCACGCAGCGGGCGTGGGCGGCGATGCCCGGGTTGCCCGGCGCGGCGACGAGCCGCCCCAGTCCGGGGCTCTGCGCCAGCTTCCAGGCCAGCGAGTGCTCGCGGCCGCCGCCGCCCACCAGCAGCACGTCGGTCATTCGTCCGGCTCCGGCGCGTCGTCGGCGCCGCCGGCCTCGCCGTCCTCGAGGTGGGCCCGCGCGATCTTGGCCCACGGGCTGCCCAGGTCGAGCTCGAGGTAGCGCCGCCAGTGCACCGCCGCGCTCTCGCTCCGCCCCATCTTGGCCAGCACGCCGGCCAGGTTGAAGTGGGCGTCGGCGTAGTCGGCGTCGAGCTCGAGCGCGCGGCGGTACCATGTGACCGCGACCGGGAAATCGCCCAGGTCCTCGTGCAGCGAGCCCAGGTTGAAGGCGGCCTGGCAGCAGGTGTCGTCGGCCTCGAGCGCGGCCCGGTAGCACTCCCCGGCCCGCTCGTACTGCCCCATCCGGTGGTGCAGGAGGCCCAGGTTGTTCCACGCGGCGGCGTACCCCGGATCCATGTCGAGCACGCGCTCGTAGGCGTCGACCGCGGACTCCCAGCGCTCCGGATCGCCGTCCCACTCCGAGGCCCGCTGGAACCACACCTCGGCCGCGTCGGCGGGCGGGATGAGCGGCCGCACCATGCCGGTCAGCAGTGACTCGCGGGTCTCGAGCTCGAGATCGCCGGCCGCGAAGTCGAGCAGGGTCTGCCCGGTGCCCGGATCGAGCCGCAGGCGGTCCTGCTCGACGACCACCCGGCGATCGTGGAGGACGAGCCGCAGCTCGGCGAGCGGGGTCTGCACGTCCGGGACGAGCCGTCGGGCCCCGTCGAGCGCGGCCCGCACCTGGCGCACGCTCGCCCCGCTCTCGAGGAGCTGGGCCGCGGCCCGGGCCGAGACCAGCTCGCGGAAGCGCAGGCCCCGCGGGTCGTCGCGCAGGAGGCCGAGCCGGCGGAGCTGCGAGCGCCGCTTGGGGGACAGCCGCAGGAGCCGCGTCAGCTCGCGCAGCGAGAACACCCGCTCGGGAGGACGACTAGTGCTTGAAATGACGGATCCCGCACACCACCATGGCCATGCCGTGCTCGTCCGCGGCCGCCACGACTTCCTCGTCGCGAAGTGAGCCGCCCGGGTGGATCACCGCGGTGGCGCCGGCCTTGGCGACCACGTCGAGCCCATCCCGGAAGGGAAAGAACGCGTCGGAGGCGCACACCGAGCCCTTGGTCTCGAGCCCGAGCTCGCGCGCGCGCATCACCGCGAGCCGCGCCGAGTCCACCCGGTTCATCTGCCCCGCCCCCACGCCCACCACCAGCGAAGCGGTGGCGAGCACGATGGCGTTGGACTTGGCGTGCTTGCCCACCCGCCACGCGAAGCGCAGCGCGGCGAGCTCCGTCGCGCTCGGCGCCCGGCGCGAGACCACCTTGAGGGAGGCCTCGTCCAGGTCGACGAGGTCGGCGTCCTGGAGGAGGACGCCGCCCCACACGCTCCGGAGCTCCTGCTGCCGCACCGGGTAGTCGCGGCGCGTGCACGGGAGCTGGAACACGCGGCACTTCTTCTTGGTCCGGCGGATCTCCTCGAGCGCGTCCGGCTCGTAAGCGGGGGCGAACAGGATCTCGAGCAGGATGCCGGAGAGCTCCTTCACCACCTCGAGGTCCACCGTGCGGTTGAGCCCCACGATGCCGCCGTAGATCGAGACCGGGTCGCAGGCCTTGGCGCGCCGGATCGCCTCCCCGGCGCCCTGGCCGAGCGCGACCCCGCACGGGTTGGTGTGCTTGATCACCACCGCGGCCGGGTCGTCGAACTCGAGCAGCAGGCCGAGCGCGGCCGACCAGTCGAGCAGGTTGTTGTAGGAGAGCTCGGGGCCGTGGAGCTGGCTGGCCGCGCTCAGGCCGAGCCCGCCGGCGGCGGGACGGTAGAAGGCGGCGGCCTGGTGCGGGTTCTCGCCGTAGCGGAGGGCCTGCACCCGCACGCCGTCGAGCGCGAGGCGGTCCGGGAAGCCGCCCGCGGGCGCCGGGCGCCCCGCCGCGGCCGGGTCGCGAAGGTACGCCGCGATGGCCGCGTCGTACTGCGCGGTGCGACGGAAGGCCTCCGCGGCCAGGCGGAAGCGCGTCTCGTCCGAGAGCGCACCGTCCGACTTCCGCAGCTCGTCGAGCACCGGGCCGTACTGCGCGGGATCGGTGACCACCGCCACGTGGGCGTGGTTCTTGGCCGCGCCCCGGATCATGCTGGGCCCGCCGATGTCGATGTTCTCGATGGCCTCCTCGAGCGTGACGCCGGCCTTCGCGACCGTCTGCTCGAACGGGTAGAGCGTCACCGCGACCAGGTCGATGGGCCGGATCCCGTGCCGCTCGAGCGCGGCCATGTGCTCGGGGATCTCGCGCCGGGCCAGGAGGCCGCCGTGCACCTTGGGGTGAAGGGTCTTCACGCGCCCGTCCAGCATCTCGGGAAAGCCGGTGACCTCGGCCACGTCCACCACCGGGACGCCGGACTCGCGCAGCAGCCGGGCGGTGCCGCCGGTGGAGACGATCTCGGCGCCGAGCGCGGCCAGGCCGCGCGCGAACTCCACCACCCCCGTCTTGTCGTGCACGCTGATCAGAGCGCGTCCCAGTCGTGTCATGGTCTCTCCCTGATGTCCACTCGGCGGCCGCGGATCTCGAGGCGCCCCTCCGCGAACAGGCGCACCGCCTCCGGGTAGATGCGGTGCTCCTCGACGAGGATGCGCGCCGCCAGGCTCTCCTCGGTGTCGCCCGGCTCGACCGGCACCGCCGCCTGCAGGACCACCGGGCCGGTGTCGACCCCGTCGTCCACGAAGTGGACGGTGGCGCCCGACACGCGCACCCCGTGGGCCAGCGCCTGCCGCTGCGGGTGCAGGCCCGGGAAGGCGGGCAGCAGCGAGGGGTGGATGTTGAGCAGCCGGCCCGCGAAGTGGGCGACGAATCCCGCGCTCAGCAGGCGCATGTAGCCGGCCAGGCACACGAGGCCCACCCGGCGCTCCTCGAGCACTCCGGTCACCGCCTTCTCGTGGGCCTCGCGCGAGGGGTGCTGCTTGGGATCCACCACCACCGCCTCGATGCGATGCTCGCGGGCCACCGCCAGCGCGGGGGCCCCGGCCCGGTCCGTGACCAGCACCACCACCGAGGCCGGGATGCGACCGGCGGCGGCCGCCTCCGCCAGGGCGCGGAAGTTCGAGCCGCGCCCGGAGGCGAGCACGCCGACGCGCAGGGGCTCAGGCATAGTCCACCCCCGGCTCCCCCGCGACGATCTCGCCCACGTCGAACACGCGCTCCCCGGCGGCCTGCAGGCGCTGGGTCGCGGCGGCCACGTCGTCGGCCGTGACGACCACGAGGAAGCCCAGGCCCATGTTGAAGGTGCGCCGCATCTCCGCGTCGTCGACCGAGGCCGCGCGCTGGATGGCCGGGAAGATCGGCGGCATCGGCCAGGCCGACGGGGTGATGCGGGCCCGCCGGCCCGCCGGCAGCACGCGCGGGAGGTTCTCGGTGATGCCGCCGCCGGTGACGTGGGCCATCGCCTTCACGGTCACCTCGCGCAGCAGGCCCAGCACCGGGCGCACGTAGATGCGGGTGGGCTCGAGCAATTCGTCGACCACCGGCCGGCCCACTCCCGGGATCGGATCGTTGAGCTTGAGCCCCATGCGGCCGAAGATGGCCTCGCGCGCGAGCGTGTAGCCGTTCGAGTGCAGGCCCGAGGAGGCGAGACCGAGCACCCGGTCGCCGACCGCCACGTCGTCGCCGGTGACGAGCAGGCTCTGCTCGGCCACGCCGACCGCGAAGCCGGCCAGGTCGTACTCGCCCGGGGCGTAGAACGCGCCCATCTCCGCGGTCTCCCCGCCGACCAGCGCGCAGCCCGCCTGGAGGCAGCCCGCCGCGATGCCGCTCACGATGGCCTCGATCCGGTCGGGCTCGACGCGGTGCACCGCCAGGTAGTCGAGGAAGAAGAGCGGCTCGGCCCCGTGCACGAGCAGGTCGTTGACGCCCATCGCGACCAGGTCGAGGCCCACCGTGTCGTGACGGTCGGCCATGATCGCGATCCGGAGCTTGGTGCCGACGCCGTCGGTGGAGGACACCAGGACCGGCTCGCGGTAGCCCGCCGGGATCTTGCAGAAGGCGGCGAAGGCTCCGATGCCGCCCAGCACCTCCGATCGCCGGGTGGACGCCGCCAGCGGCGCGATGCGGCGCACGGCGAGGTCGCCGGCCTGGATGTCCACGCCGGCCGCCCGATACGTCAGCGGATCCATACCCCTTACGAGTCGAACAACCTGAGCTGCGCCAGTTCCTCTGACTCGAAGCCGACCTGGTACTGGCCGGTGAAGCACGCGTGACAGAAATGATTCGGGTCCGACCCGGTGGCCTTCAGCATGCCCTCGAGCGAGAGGTAGCCGAGGGAGTCCGACCCGAGATAGCGCTGGATCTCCTCGACCTTGTGGCTCGCCCCGATCAGCTCCCGCCGGGTGGGCGTGTCGATCCCGTAATAGCACGGCCACTGGATCGGCGGCGACGAGATGCGCACGTGGACCTCACGCGCCCCCGCGGCCCGGATCATCTTGACGATCTTGCGGCTGGTGGTGCCGCGCACGATGGAGTCGTCCACCACCACCACCCGCTTGCCGTCCAGCACCTCGCGGTTCGGGTTGAGCTTCACCTTGACCCCGAAGTGCCGGATGCCCTGCTGCGGCTCGATGAAGGTGCGGCCCACGTAGTGGTTGCGGACGAGCCCGCTATCGTAGGGCAGCCCCGACTCCTCGGAGAAGCCGAGCGCGGCGCCCACCCCGGAGTCCGGCACCGGGATCACGAGATCGGCGGCCACCGGATACTCCCGGGCCAGCTGGTGACCGAGCGCCTTGCGCACGGTGTGCACGTTGCGCCCCCACAGCACCGAGTCCGGCCGCGCGAAGTAGACGTACTCGAACACGCACTGCAGCCGACCGGCCGGCCGGAACGGCCGCAGCGAGGTGAGGCCGCGGCCGTCGACGACCAGGATCTCGCCCGGCTCGACGTCACGCTCGACCTTGGCCTCCATGAGGTCGAGCGCGCAGGTCTCGGAGGCGAGCACCCACGCCTCCCCGAGCCGCCCCAGGGTGAGCGGGCGGAAGCCGGAGGGGTCGCGCACGCCGATCATGCTGTCGGGCGTCAGCAGCAGCAGGGTGTAGGCGCCGCGCACGCGGGTCAGCGCGCGGGCGAGCTGCTCCGCGAGGGTCGCGCCCTCGGACCGGGCGAGCAGGTGGAGGATGACCTCGGTGTCGGACGACGACTGGAAGACCGCCCCGTCCTTCTCGAGCTCTTCCCGGAGCGCCTCCGCGTTCACGAGATTGCCGTTGTGGGCGATCGCCACCGGGCCGTGCACGGTGGTCCCGGTGATCGGCTGAGCGTTGCGCAGGTTGGAGCTGCCCGCTGTCGAGTAGCGCACGTGGCCGATCGCGCGGTGGCCGGGCAGGCGCTTGAGCCGCTCCCGGCTGAACACGTCGGCCACCCAGCCCATCGCCTTCTCGACCTGGAAGTGGTGCCCGTCGGTGGAGGCGATGCCGGCCGACTCCTGCCCGCGGTGCTGCAGCGCGTAGAGACCGAGATAGGCGACGTTGGCGGCCTCGGCGTGGTTCCAGACGCCGAAGAGGCCGCACTCGTCGTGGAACTTGTCGTCCAGGTCGAGTGCCGTCGGCTCAGCTGACGTATCGCTCAAAGCCGCCCCTCCAGGCTCCGGTGATGCGGTCCAGGTGCAGATCCACGAGATTCACCCCGCCCGCCCCGACGACCAGCCGCTCCCCCCCGACCGTGCCGATGAAGCGCCACGGTACGCGGAACTCGCTCATGAGCTGCTCGAAGTGTCGCACCGCCTCCGCCTTCACCGAGACCACGACCCGCGACGGGCCTTCCCCGAAGAGCGTCAGGTCGGGGCGGCCTCCGATCGACGCGAGATCGATCGCCGCGCCCACCGGCCGCGGCCCGCTCACGCAGCACTCCGCGAGGGCCACCGCCAGGCCCCCCTCCGCGCAGTCGTGGGCGGAGCCGAGCAGCCGCGCCCCGATCGCGGCCCGACAGGCCTCCTGTACCGCCCGCTCGACGGCCAGGTCCAGCGGAGCCAACCGCCCGGCGATCCTTCGCTCGCGCACCCACAGGAGCTCCGACCCGCCCAGGCTGACCGCCTCCGGCCCCAGCAGCGCGACCCGGTCGCCCGGGGTCGCGAACCACTGCGTGCTGCGGGCCTCCGCGTCGTCCAGGATCCCGGCCATGCCGATGACCGGCGTGGGGAGGATCGCCTGACCCAGGGTCTCATTGTAGAAGGAGACGTTGCCGCCTACCACGGGGATTTCGAGCGCGCGACACGCCTCGGCGAGCCCCGCCACCGCTTCCTTGAACTGCCAGAGGATCTCCGGCCGCTCGGGCGAGCCGAAGTTGAGGCAATCGGTGAGGCCGAGCGGGCGCGCCCCGCTGACCGAGAGATTGCGGGCCGCCTCCGCCACCGCCATGGCCGTGCCCACACGCGGATCGAGATAGACGAAGCGCGCGTTGCAGTCGGTGGTTACCGCCACCCCGATGCGGGAGCCCTTGATGCGCAGCACGCCGGCGTCCGAGCCGGGCAGCACCAGCGAGTTGATCCCGACCTGCTGATCGTACTGGCGGTAGACCCACTCCTTCGAGGCGATGCCGGGCGAGCCCAGGAGGGTCAGGAGGCTATCCGCCGCGCCGGGCGACGCGGGGAGCGCGAGCGGATCGAAGGCGGCGAGCGCGTCCTGCCACGCGGGCCGCGCGGTGGGCTTCTCGTACACCGGCGCCTCGTCGGCGAGCGCGCGGACCGGCACCTCCGCCACCACCGCTCCGTGGAAGCGTACCCGGAGCATGCCGTCCCCGGTCACGGTGCCGATCTCGACCGCGTCGAGCTCCCACTTGGCGAAGATCGCGCGCACCTCGTCCTCGCGGCCCCGGGCCGCGACCAGCAGCATCCGCTCCTGCGACTCCGACAGCATGATCTCGTACGGGGTCATGCCGGTCTCGCGCTGGGGCACACGCGAGGCCTCGATCTCCATGCCGGTCCCCGCGCGCGCGGGCATCTCCGAGCAGGCGCAGGCGAGCCCCGCCGCGCCCATGTCCTGGATTCCCACGATGGCCCCGGTGGCCATCACCTCCAGGCACGCCTCGAGGAGCAGCTTCTCGGTGAACGGGTCGCCCACCTGCACCGTCGGCCGCCGCTCCTCCGCGGTCTCGTCGAAGGTGGCCGAGGCCATGGTGGCGCCGTGGATGCCGTCGCGCCCGGTCTTGGCACCCACGTAGAAGACCGGGTTGCCCACCCCGTCGGCCCGCGCCCGGAAGATCGCCCGCTTGCTGACGAGGCCGACCGCCATCGCGTTGACCAGCGGGTTGCCCGCGTACTCGGTCGCGAAGCCCACCTCGCCGCCCAGGTTCGGGACCCCGAAGCAGTTGCCGTACCAGCCGATGCCCGACACCACGCCCTCGATCAGCCGGCGCGTCCGCGGGTCGGCGGGATCGCCGAAGCGCAGCGAGTCCAGCACCGCGATCGGGCGGGCGCCCATCGTGAAGATGTCGCGCAGGATGCCGCCCACTCCGGTCGCCGCGCCCTGCATCGGCTCGATGAACGAGGGGTGGTTGTGGCTCTCGATCTTGAAGGTCAGGGCGAGGTCTCCACCCAGGTCGACGATGCCCGCGTTCTCCCCCGGCCCCTGGAGCACCTGCGGCGCCTGGGTGGGGAGGCCGCGCAGGAATACGCGCGAGTGCTTGTAGGCGCAGTGCTCGGACCAGAGCGCGGAGAACAGCCCCAGCTCGGTGAAGGTGGGCTCCCGGCCGAGGCGCCGGATGATGCGGTCGTACTCTTCGGCCGTGAGGCCGTGGCTCTGGGCCAGGTCCAGCGTGACCTTAGGCTCGCCCGCGGTCACCCCGCCCCCACCCCGTTCGCACGGTGGCCTACCGCTTGAGGAATGAGCCGTCTTCGACGAGGGTGCCGAGAATCGAGTGGAAGATCAGCGTGCCGTCCGTGCCCCCCACCGCCGCCTCGGCGGCCCGCTCCGGGTGCGGCATCAAGCCGAGGACGGTACCCTCCTCGTTGATCACTCCCGCGATGTTGTCGATCGAGCCGTTCGGGTTGGCTTCCTTCACCACGCGGCCGTTCTCGGTGCAGTAGCGGAAGACGATCTGGTTCTTGGCCTTGAGGGAGCGGATCGTATCGGGGTCGGCGTGATACTTCCCCTCGCCGTGCGAGATGGGCATCTTGAGCACCTGCCCGGGGCGCATCGCGCGCGTGAACGCGGTGTCCGCGTTCTCGACGAGCAGGTGGGTCGACTGGCAGCGGTACTGCAGGCACTCGTTGCGCATCAGGGCCCCGGGAAGGAGCCGGGCCTCGCAGAGGATCTGGAAGCCGTTGCACGATCCGAGCACGAGGCCGCCGCGGGCGGTGAACTCGGGGAGGGCCTCGACCACCGGGGAGCGCCCCGCCACCGCGCCGGCCCGGAGATAGTCACCGTAGGAGAACCCGCCGGGGAGGATCAGGCAGTCGAAGTCGGCGAGGTTGGCGTCCCGGTGCCAGACGTAGCGCACCGGCTGGTGCAGCACCTCGCCGATGACGTAGTGAAAGTCACAGTCACTCCACGTGCCCGGGAAGATCACCACGCCAAAGTTCATGGGACCGTGTGTTCCTCCTTGTGGTTGCTACCCCGTCACTCTAACCCGCCGGGTACGATCTGACAAGGGCCTCGGGGCGTGATTCGTGCGTGAGCGCCCCGCTAGCGACCGTCGGCGAGCATTTCGACCGTGAAATCCTCGATCACCGGGTTGCAGAGCAGGCGCGTGCACATTTCGTCGACCCGCCGACGGGCCTCGTCGGGGGCGAGACCGTCGAGCTCGACGTCGACCACCTTGCCCACGCGCACGTCCTGCACCTCCCCGAAGCCCAGGCCGGCCAGCGCGCGCTTCACGGTGGCTCCCTGGGCGTCCAGGATGGACGGCTTGAGGCGGACGAGGACGCGGGCCTTCACGCCGGGAGCCCGACGCGCCGGTAGATCGCGGCGACGTTGCGGAGATACCACGCAGGGTCGAAGCACTCGTCGAGCTCGGGTCGGGTCAGCTGGGCCATCACCTCCGGGTCGGCGGCCAGCAGGTCCCGGAAGGCGGTGCGCTCGCGCCACGCGGTCATGGCGCTGCGCTGGACCATCTCGTAGGCCTTCTGTCGGGCCAGGCCCTTGTCGGTGAGCTTGAGGAGCACCCGCTGGGAGAAGAGCAGGCCGAAGCTCCGCTCCATGTTCTCCCGCATCCGCTCCGGGTAGACCTGGAGACCCTCGATGATGCGCGTCATCTGGTGGAGCATGTAGTCCACCAGGCACGTGGAGTCCGGCAGGATGACGCGCTCGACCGAGGAATGGCTGATGTCCCGCTCGTGCCACAGGGCCACGTTCTCGAGCGCGGCCAGCGCGTTGGTCCGCACGAGGCGGGCCAGGCCACACACCTGCTCGCAGGAGACCGGGTTGCGCTTGTGGGGCATCGCGCTCGAGCCCTTCTGCCCCGCGGTGAAAGGCTCCTCGGCCTCGAGCACCTCGGTGCGCTGGAGCGAGCGGATCTCGGTGGCCACCTTCTCGAGCGACGCGGCCGCGATGGCCAGGGCGGTCGAGAACTCGGCGTGGCGGTCGCGCTGCACGATCTGGTTCGAGATCGGCGCGGCCTCGAGCCCGAGGAGACGGCAGGCCTCCTCCTCCACGTCCGGGTCCACGTGGGCGAAGGTGCCCACCGCGCCCGAGAGCTTCCCTACCCGCACCGTCTCGCGGGCGCGCCGGAGCCGCTCCAGGTTGCGCCCGGCCTCGCTGTACCAGAGGGCGGCCTTGAGGCCGAAGACCATCGGCTCGGCGTGGATGCCATGGGTGCGCCCCACGCAGAGAGTCTCCCGGTGGCGAACCGCCAGCGTGCGGAGCGAGGCCCGGAAGCGCTCGAGCCCCGCGATCAGCAGCTCGGAGGCCTGCTGCAGCTGCAGGGCCAGCGCGGTGTCCACCACGTCCGAGGAGGTGAGGCCCATGTGGACGTAGCGGGAATCCGTTCCCAGCGCCTCCTCGAGGTTGGTCAGGAACGCGATGACGTCGTGCCGGGTGGTGGCCTCGATCAGGTCGATGCGCTCGGCCGAGACCCGGGCGCGGGCCTTGATCCGCCCCAGCGCGTCGACCGGGATCAGGCCGCGGCGCGCGTAGACCTCACACACCGCCAGCTCCACCTGCAGCCAGGCCTCGTACTTGGCGTCCTGGGTCCAGATCCGCGCCATCTCGGGGCGCGCATAGCGGGAGATCACGGGAGCCTCCTAGGCGCGGAGCAGGCCCCGGGGGAAGTTCCGGCGGCTCACCGCCCCCAGGGTCATGAGCGAGAGCTGCTCCTCGTCGAGCACGCGGTGGATCAGGGCGTCCACGTCCTCCATGCGGACCGCGTCGATGGCGGCGAGCATCTCGTCCATCGACATGAACGAGCCGAAGCGCATCTCGTGCCGGGCCAGCCGGTTCATCCGGGACGACGTCGACTCGAGCGACAGCATCAGGCTGCCCTTCAGGTGGTCCTTGGACCGCCGGAGCTCCTCGGCGGTGACCCCGTCCTTCTTCAGGCTGCGGATCTCCTTCATCAGCGCGTGCATGACCTTGCCGAAGTTGGCCGGGTCGGTGCCCGCGTAGACGTAGAAGAGCCCGGTGTCGCGGTAGGCCTGCTGCCCCGAGTGCACCGAGTAGACCAGGGCCTGCCGCTCGCGGATCTCCTGGAACAGCCGGGAGGACATGCTGCCGCCGAGGATGTCGTTCAGCAGATAGAGCGCGTGGCGGTCGGGGGCCGCGTCCGACACCCCGGGAAGCCCCATCACGAGGTGGACCTGCTCGAGCGGCTTCTGCACGGTGTGGACGCCGGGGTGGATCGCAGGCGGGGTGAGCCCGTGGAGCGCGGCCGGCCGATCCCAGCCCTCGAAGCCGGCCGCGAACAGATCGGCCACCTGCTCGTGAGAGGCGTTGCCGGCCACCGCGACCACGATGCGGGTCGGGACGTACTCGCGCTCGAAGTAGCCCAGCACCGTGTCCCGGTCGAAGTCCTTCACCACGTCCCAACGGCCGAGGATCGGGCGCCCGAGCGGGTGATCCGCCCACACCCGCTCCGCGAACAGGTCGTGGATGAG
>DATJIR010000121.1:0-7644 GCA_035493135.1 Verrucomicrobiia bacterium | reverse complement strand
GCGCAGGCGGTGACCCCGCTCGGCGAGGGGCGGGGCGGCGGCTATCCGGTGCGCACGCCGGTGATCGACAGCGTGGAGGTCGGCGCGGGCGGGGGCAGCGAGGCGTGGATCGACGCGGGCGGCGCGCTGCGCGTGGGCCCGCGGAGCGCGGGGGCGCGGCCGGGGCCGGCGTGCTACGGCCTGGGCGGCACGACCCCGACCATCACCGACGCGAACCTCGCGCTCGGCCGGCTCGACCCCGCGTTCTTCCTGGGCGGCGAGATGGCGCTCGACGCCGGCGCGGCCCGGCGGGCCGTCGCCTCGCAGGTGGCGGCGCCGCTCGGCCTCGATCCGCTCGCCGCGGCCAGCGGCATCGTGGAGATCGCGAACGCCCACATGATCGGCGCCATGCGCCTGGTCTCGGTGCAGCGGGGCTACGACCCGCGCGACTTCGTGCTGGTGGCCTTCGGGGGCGCGGGGCCGCTCCACGCCAACGCGCTGGCCCACGAGCTCGGCATCCCCACCGTGCTGGTGCCGCCGAGCCCGGGCATCGCCTCCGCGCTCGGCATGCTCGCGACCGACATCCGCCACGAGTTCGTGGCCACGCGGCGCCTCCGGCTGGACGGGCTCGCCCCCGTGGCGCTCGACGCGCTCTTCGCCGACTTCGTGGCGGAGGGCGAGGCGCGTCTCGATCGCGACGGGGTGCCGCCCGCCGAGCGGCGCGTGCTGCGGAGCGCCGACCTCCGCTACCACGGCCAGTCGTTCGAGCTGCCGGTGACCGTTCCGCCCGGGCCCTTGTCCGCCGCCGACCTCCTGCGGCTGCGCGACGAGTTCCACGCCATGCACGAGCGCGCCTACGGCTACGCGGCACCGGAGGATCCGGTGGAGCTGGTGAACGTGAGGCTCGCCGCGATCGGGGTGACGCCCAAGCCGCGGCGCGCGCCGCTGGCCGAGGGCGGCGCTTCCGCCGCGCCGGCGCTCAAGGGTCATCGTGACGTGTGGTTCGCCGAGGCGGCCGGCTTCCGCTCGACGCGGGTGCTCGACCGGGGCAAGCTGCTGCGCGGCAACGTCATCGACGGCCCCGCGATCATCGAGGAGCCCGACGCCAGCACGCTGGTGCACCCGGGCTGGACGGCCACGGTGGACGAGCACGGCAACCTCGCGCTCCGGCCGTCGCCGCGCCCGGGCGGCCTCGCCGAGTGACGCGCCGGCCCCACGCGGTATGACGGTTTCCGGCAGCCGTACCGGGCGGCCGACTCGCTAACCGGCTGAATCTCCTGTCCATCGCGGGGTGGCGCATGCCTTGCAGCTTCCTGGCCTGCCTCAGCGCAGCTCCCATTCTCTCGATCAGGAGGCTCGTCAATGGGATTCTCCGGTCTTCGCGCACTCATCCTGGTGTTCGTGCTCGTGGCGCTCGTGGTCGGGGTCAGCCAGCTCGACCTCCCGGGCTGGACCGTGCCGGTGGGCCTGCTCGGCAGCGCCGCGCTCCTCCGGGCCTGGGAGAAGCGCGCCTCGTCCTGACGTCGTCCCCTGCATCTTGACGGCGGGCTCCTCCGGGCGCAGCATGGCGCGACCGGAGGAGCCCACGTCATGCCCGTCACCCTCGTCACCGGCACCAGCACCGGCATCGGTCTCGCCACCGCGCTCCACTTCGCCCGTCACGGCCACCAGGTGGTGGCCACCATGCGCAACCTCGCCAAGGCCGGCCCCCTCGAGACCGCGGCGCGCGAGGAGAAGCTGCCCCTCGTGGTGCGCGAGCTCGACGTCACCCGGTCGGAGTCGATCGACCGGGCGGTGGCCGCCACCGTGGAGCACGAGGGCCCGATCGACGTCCTCGTCAACAACGCGGGGATCGGCGGAGCGACCCCGCTCGAGCTCACCCCGGAGGACGAGCACCGGGCGATGTTCGAGGCGAACTACTGGGGCCCCATCCGCATGATTCAAGCGGTGCTCCCCTCCATGCGGGAGCGGCGGACCGGCTCGATCGTCAACGTCACCTCGATCGCGGGGCGGGTGGCCACTCCGAACCAGATCGCGTACTCCGCCTCCAAGCACGCGCTCGGCGCGGCCAGCGAGGCGCTCGCCCACGAGGTCGCCGCCTTCGGGGTGCGCGTGGCGATCATCGAGCCGGGGGTGATCCAGACCGCGATCTTCGAGAACTCCGCAGGCGCCACCCGCTACGACAAGACCTCGCCGTATCGCCAGATCATGCGCCGCAACGGCAAGGTCTTCGCGGCCGGCTTCCGCAACCCGGGCCGCCCGGAGACCGTCGCCGAGGTGATCTGGGAAGCGGTGACCACCGACCGGCCGCGGCTGCGCTACCTGGTGGGCGCCGACGCGGAGGGCCTGGCCGCGGGGCGCGCCCGCATCAGCGACGAGGAGTGGGTGACGATGGGCGCGGGGCTCGACGACGCGGAGTACAATGCCCGCTTCCAGCGGTACTTCGGGATCGAGCTCCGCTAGCTACATGCCCAGGTACGCCCGCCGCACCAGGTCGCTATCGAGCAGGCTCTGGCTGCCGCCCTCCGCCACGATGCGGCCGGTCTGGAGCACGTAGCCTCGCTCCGCCGCGGCGAGCGCGGCGGGCACGTTCTGCTCCACCAGGAGCACGGTGAGGCCCTCCTGGCGGTGGAGCATCTGCAGCACGTCCAGGATCGAGTCCACGATGCGCGGCATGATGCCGAGGCTCGGCTCGTCGAGCATCAGGAAGCGCGGCCGCGACATGAGCGCGCGCGCGATCGAGAGCATCTGGCCCTCGCCGCCGGAGAGCGTGCCCGCCCGCTGGGCCATCCGCTGGCGCAGCACCGGGAAGAGGCCGAAGACGCGATCGAGCATCTCCTGGCGGCGCTTCGGGTCGCGGTCACGGAAGGTGCCGAGCCTCAGGTTCTCGGCGACCGAGAGGCGGCTGAAGAGCCGCCGGCCCTCGGGCACCAGCGCGATGCCGAGCTCCACCCGGTCCGGCGCCTCGACGGCGTCGACGCGCTTGCCGTCGAACCAGATCTCCCCGCGGCGTGGCGTGAGCAGGCCGGCGATGGTCTTGAGCAGCGTGGTCTTGCCCGCGCCGTTGGCGCCGACCAGCGCCACCGCCTCGCCGGCCCGCACCTCGAGCGACACTCCGTGGAGCGCCACGACGCCGCCCCCGTAGGCGACTTCCGCGTCCCGCACCGAGAGCAGCACGGGGCCCGGCGCGGGGGCCGGGCTAGGCGCGGCCACGGTAGCGGTCTCCCAGGTAGGCGGTGATCACGCGTTCGTCGCGCGCGACCTCGGCGGGCGGCCCCTCGGTGAGCTTCTCGCCGTGGTCCAGCACGACCACCCGGTGCGACAGCGGCATCACCACCTCCATCACGTGCTCGACCACGCAGATCGCGAGGCCGAGCTCCCCGTGGATGCGGCGCACCAGCTCCACCGCGGCGGTGGTCTCGAACGGGGTGAGGCCCGACATCGCCTCGTCGAGGAGCAGCAGGCGCGGGGCGGTGGCGAGCGCGCGGGTGATCTCGAGCCGCTTCTTGTCGGCCAGGGTGAGGGCGGCGGCCACCACGTCCTCCTTGCCGCCGAGCCCGGTGAAGGCCAGCTGGTCGAGCGCGCGGGCCCGCGCGGGGCGGAGCCGGGTCGTGCGCCGGAGCGCTCCGCAGATCACGTTCTCCAGCACCGTCATCCGCCCGAAGCTGCGCACCACCTGCCAGGTGCGGGCGATGCCGAGGCGGCAGACCTGCTCGGGGCGCGCGCGCGAGATGTCGGTCCCGTCGAGCACGATCCGGCCCTCGTCCGGGTGCAGCGAGCCGCTGATGCAGTTGAAGAGCGTGGTTTTGCCCGCCCCGTTGGGCCCGATGAGGCCCACGATCTCCCCGGGCTCGATGGCGAGCGAGACGTCGCGGTTGGCCACGAGGCCCCCGAAGCGCTTGGTGCATCGCTCGACCTGCAGGAGCGCGGGCATCGCGGTCAGCCCCTCCCCGACGGGGCCGGGACCCGGCCGCGGAAGCGGGCGGCCCACTGGGCCCACGGCAGCGAGAGCAGGCCGTTGGGGCGCCAGCCCGCGATCAGCATGATGACCGCGCCGTAGATGATGAGGTCGATGCCGCGGCCGGCGAGCGGCCCCGACCCGAGGGTGGCGGTCATGAGCTGCGAGATCGGGATCAGGACGATCGCCCCCAGCACCGGGCCCCAGAGCCGCCCGAGGCCGCCCACCACCGCGGCCATCATGGGCAGGATGTTCCAGTTCACCTCGAGCACCTGGTCGGGGAAGACGGCCAGCGCCCAGAAGCCGTAGAGGGTGCCGCCCGCCGCGAAGATCGCGGCCATGAGGCAGCGGGCGATCACCTTGTAGAGCCGGCTGTCGATGCCGATGGCCTCGGCCCCGTCCTGGTCGTCGCGCACCGCCCGGAAGTAGAAGCCCCACTTGGAGCGCTCGACCACCCGGGCCACCAGCAGCGTGACCACGAACAGCAGGAGCGAGAGGTAGTAGAACCCGAGCCCCTTGCCGCGCCCGGGGAACTCCATCGTGAGGATGCCGTGAACGAAGCTGCCGCCGGCCGCGACCGGGATGAAGAGCCCCTGGCTGCCGTTGATGAGCGACCACGTGGCGCCGATGGGCTGGGCGATCATCCACATCGCCACGGTGGCGATCGCGAAGTAGTGCCCGCGGAGCCGGGTCACCGGGTAGGTGAGCGCGGCGCAGATGACCATCGAGACCACCACCGCGCCCAGGAGGGCGAGCCACGCGTTCCAGCCGAAGTGGATGGACAGGAGCGCGGCGGTGTAGGCGCCGATCGCGAAGAAGATGCTCGGACCGAAGTCGAACTGCCCGGCCCAGCCGCCGATCACGTTCCAGCCGATGCCGAGCATAGCGTTGAGCAGGACCAGGAAGCCCACCGTCTCGTAGTAGATCTGGCCGCTGCGCTCGAAGGGGATCGGGTAGAGCAGGGCCACGAGGGCCGCGGCCACCCAGGCGACCTGCTGCGCTCGACCGGCGCGGGGCGGGGAGCTAGAAGCGGCCAAACAGCCCCTGGGGCCGGAACAGGCCGATCAGGATGTAGGAGCCGAACACGAAGGCGTCCTTGAAGGCGGGCGGCAGGTACGCCGCGGTCACGCTCTGCACGACCCCGACCAGCAGCGCGGCGAGGAGCGTGCCCAGGATCGAGCCGAAGCCGCCCAGGGCCACGATCGCGTAGGCGAGCACGGTGAAGGAGAGGCCCGCCTGCGGGTACACCGAGAAGAAGTTGGCCAGGATGACGCCCGCCACCGCGACCAGCGCGGTGCCGAGGCCCCAGGCCACCGCGTACATGCGCTGGGGACGGATGCCCACCAGCATCGCCGCGTCGCGATCCTCCGCGGTGGCCTGGAGCGCGAGCCCGAAGTCGGTGCGGTCGATCAGCAGGTACAGCAGCAGGAAGAGGCCGAGGGCGATGAGGCCGCCGACCAGGAGGGGGACCCCGACCCGGATGCCCCCCAGGCTGAGGTTGGCGCCGCTGAGACGGGTGAGCAGGCTGCCCTCGATGAAGCGATAGTCGCTCGTGAAGAGTGCCACCACCCCGTTCTGGATGAAGAAGAAGAGGCCCACGGTGGCGAAGATCTGGGTGAAGACCTCGCCGCGCTGGACCTTCTGCATGAGCCCGCGATAGACGAGCACCCCCGCCCCGTACATGACCACCGCGAGGGGAACCATGGTGACGAGGGGGTCCCAGCCCAGCCAGGCGCTGAGCCCCCACGCCCCGAACATGCCAAGCATCATGAACTCGCCGTGGGCGAAGTTGATCATCTCCATCAGGCCCCAGATGATGGCGAGCCCCACCGCGACCAGCGCGTAGAGCAGCCCCATCTGGAGCCCATCGGCGACCGCCTGGAGAAAGAGCGTCACGATTCGACGGCTACTTCTTGCTGCGACTCTCCCGCTCCTGCCAGCTCGGGGACGGGAAGATCGGCTTGAAGCCGGCCTGGGCCGCGAGATCCCACGGCCAGATGGTGTGCTTCTCGTCGTCCCAGCCGATCTGGGTGACTACCCCGGTGGCGAGCTCGTTCTGGCGGTTCTTGTCGAACTTGATGCCCTTGTAGTCGATGATCATCATGTCCGGCTTCATGTCGGTCTCGTTGGCCGCCTTGGCCAGCGCGGCCGGCTCCACCGACTTGGCGCGGTTGATCGTGTCGGCCATCCACAGCAGGCCGGTAATCTCGCGCATCGCGAGCTCGCCCATGTCCTGCCCGCGGCTGTACTTCTTGTAGATCTCGTTGACCTTCTTCCACGCCGGCTTCTTGCTGGCCAGATCGATGGCGGTCGGGTCACGGCCGAGCCAGCCTGCCGCGCCCGCGGTCGGCTTCTGGGCGGTGAGCCAGGTCTGGTCGGAGTAGGCGCCGTTGCTGGTGGCGATGACCTTGGGCATGTAGCCGGCGCGCTTCATGTCGGCCTGGAACACGGTGGTCTCGGCCGGGTACTGGACCGCGAAGAGGACGTCCGGGTTCGCGGCCTGCAGCCGCTGCACCTCGGAGGCCAGCGTGGTCGCGCCGGTCTTGGTCGTGAGGTCGGCCACGATCTTGTAGCCCCCCTTCTCGGCCAGGTCCGCCGCGATCTTGCGGTTGTCCTGGCAGAAGAGGTTATCGCACGTGAAGAGCGCGATGGTCTTGAGGCCGCTGGGCCCCCCGTGCGCCGGCCACTCCTTCAGGAACTGGAAGACGCTCGCCACCATCGTGCTGTCGTTCGGCCCGGTGCGGTAGAACCACTTGAAGCCCTTCTCGGTCAGCGTGGGAGAGGCGCAGGCGTGGCAGGTCATCGGGATGCCGTAGCTGTCCACCAGCGGCTGGATGATCGAGGTGTTGCCGCTGGTGCCTTCGCCGTTGAGCCAGTGGACCTTGTTGACGGTGATGAGCTGCTCGGCCAGGGTGCGCGCCTGGTCGCCGCGGCTCTGGTCGTCGCGCACCACCAGCGTCATCTTGGCCCCGCCCAGGCCCGGGAAGCCCTTGCCGGGGCCGAGCGGCACGTTGAGGTCCGGGTAGTCGTTGTTGACGATGTCCTCCACGGTCTGCCCGGCCCAGAGGTACTGCTGGCCCAGGCTCGCGAAGTTCCCGGTGAGCGGCAGCAGCTCGCCGATCAGGACCTCGCTGACCGGGCCGGCGGCGCGGGCCCCGGGCCCGAGCTGGACCGCGACGAACGACAGCACCGCGACGGCGACGATGACGCGGAGAATCCGCATGCGTGCCCCTCCTTGCAGTGAGTGCGGGAACGGACGACTCGCGACCATGGCGGGCCGCGGCCGGCTCGGCCGGCGGGCCCGACTTGCGCGCGCCGAGTCTAGCGCAGGACCCCCGTCCTGTCACCCCTCTCCGCTCAGGGGAGAGGGCCAGGGTGAGGGGTGGTACTTAGTACCGCTCCATCACCCGCCGGGCGAACTCCTGGCTGAAGCGCCACTTCTCGTCCACGCCGGTGGCGAACATCAGCTCCCGCAGCCCGCCACGCTCGAGGTCGCGGATGCGCTCGATCAGCTCGTCGGCCTCGCCGACCAGGCAGGTGGCCCGCACCAGGTCGGCGTCGATCAGCTCGGCCTCGCCCGGGTGGAGGTAGGTGTAGTGGCCTTCGTGGGTGCGGAAGTGCCGGTGCGCGCGCGGGACCTCCTCCACCAGCGCGCAGTGGCGAGCCCAGATGCGCCGCAGGAAGGGCGGCACCTCGATGCCGCGCTC
>DATJIR010000120.1:0-3783 GCA_035493135.1 Verrucomicrobiia bacterium | reverse complement strand
CGCGTGCAGCAGCGCCGGCGCGGCCGGCGTCTCGCGCAGGTAGCGCTCGAGGCTCTCCTCCGCGGTCGCCCGCGACTCCCGCCGATGGACCGCCTGCGGCACCACGACCCCCACGCTGGTGAGCCGCTCCGAGATCGGGATCAGCCAGACCCACCCCACGTCCGCGCGCGTGAGCACGCGGATATCGCCCGCCGCGCGGCCCGAGGCCCGCGGGATGCCCTCGTACTGGGCGTGCACCGAGACGTGCTGCAGCATGACGTCGGTCTCGTAGCCGCCGATGCGACGGGCCAGCAGGCCGGCGCGACCGGAGGCGTCGACCACCGCCTGCACGCGGGCCTCGCCCGGCCCGGCGGGCCCGGCGAAGCGCAGGGTAACCCCGTCCGGATCGAACGCCGCGTCGAGCGCGCGGTGCTCCTCGCGCACGATGACCCCGGAGCTCTCGGCGTGGCGGAGCAGCACCTCGTCGAACGCAGCCCGCGGGACCTGGTAGGTCTGCGGGACCGGGGTCTCGACCGCCGCGGTGAAATCCACGTAGGCGGCGGGCGTCCCGTCGATCTCCGAGAAGCTCGCGCCCCACTTCTCCACGAAGCCGGCCTTGGCCACTGCGTCGTGGGCCCCCAGCGCCTCCAGCACCCCGTTGATCCACGGCAGCTGCGACTCGCCGATGTGGAAGCGGGGGAAGCGATCGCGCTCGAGCAACAGCACGCTCCGGCCGCGTCGGGCGAGCGCGGTGGCCACGCTGGAGCCGCCGGGGCCCCCGCCGATCACCGCCACGTCGAACCGGCCCGCGTGCGCCATCTCGCCTATAGAGGATACCCCTTGACGCGGCCGGGGTTCGGGCTGATTCTCGGCCTCGTCCGATCAACGTCGCGGCACCCTTCAAGGAGGAGACTCCCATGCCGACCATCGAGCACAAGGGCGTGAAGCTGGCGTACGAGGAGAAGGGCTCCGGCAGTCCCGCCTTCCTCTTCATCCACGGCTGGACCTGCGACCGCTCGTTCTTCAAGGCCCAGGCCGATCATTTCGCGAAGCGTCATCGCACGGTGTCGGTCGACCTCCGCGGCCACGGGGAGAGCGACAAGCCGAGCGGGGCCTATCCGATCTCGGCCTACGTGGACGACCTCGCGCACGTGATCGACACCTTGAAGCTCGGCAAGGTGGTCGCGGTCGGCCACAGCATGGGCGGCATCACGGTGCTCGAGCTGGGCGCGCGCCATCCGGACAAGGTGGCGGCGATCGTGATGGTGGACCCCGCGCCGCTCGTCTGGCCGCCCGAGCTCACGGGCCCGGTGGGCGACGTGGTCAGCGCGATCGAGGCGGGCAACCAGGAGCCGCGGCGGCAGTTCATCGCCAACGCGCTCTTCCTGCCCACGTCCGACAAGAAGCTGATGGACTCGGTCCTCAAGACCATGATGGCGGCCCCCGCGCCGATCGCCGCCGCCGCGATGAAGGGCATCCTGGCCTTCGACGGCCCGGGCATGGCCAAGCGCTGCACGGTGCCCGCCCTGCACCTGGCCGCGACGCCGCCGCTCAACCCGCCCCACCTCATGTCGCAGTGGATGCCGAAGGTGGTGAACGGCTGGACGGTGGGCGCCGGCCACTTCAACATGATGGAGGCTCCGGACCAGGTGAACTCGATGATCGAGGGCTTCCTGCGCCACCACGTCTGAGCCGGGCGGCATGAAGTTCGACGTCGGCATCCTGGCGAGCCAGCCCCTCCCGGTGCTGGTTCGCCAGGTGCAGCTCGCGGAGTCGCTCGGGTTCGACACCGCGTGGATCGCCGACACCCACCTGGTGTGCCGCGAGCTCTGGGTCACCCTCGCCGCGTGCGCGGCCGGGACCTCGCGCATCCGTCTCGGGCCCGGCATCGCGGTGCCGCACACCCGTCACGTCTCGGTGACCGCGAGCGCGATCGCCACGCTCCACGAGCTGGCGGAAGGCCGTGTGGTGCTCGGCATCGGCACCGGGGGGAGCGCGGCCGAGACCATGGGGCTCTCGGTCGGCAAGGTGGCGCGCGTCGCCACGCTCGAGTCCATGGCCGGCGCGCTGCGCCGCCTGCTCGGCCGCGAGTCGATCCGCCTCGACAACGGCACCGACGCGCGCCTGGCCTGGCTCGAGCGGGCGCCGGCCATCCCGCTCTTCCTGGCCGGCTCCGGGCCGCGCATGCTGGACGCGGCCGGCCGCCTGGGCGACGGCGCGATCATGTACTCGGGGGTCGCCCCGTGGCTGGTCGAGGCCGCGCTCGGCTGCGTCACGGCCGGCGCTCGGTCGGTGGGTCGCGACCCGGGAGATCTGGACGTGGCGATCTGGGCGCCGACCTCGATCGCGCCCGACCGCGCGCTCGCGCGGGACCACGTCCGTGGCCGCGTGGCCTCCGCCCTCCGCCACGCGTTTCCGGTCGCGTGGAGCCCGGAGGACCGGAAGGTGATCGACCAGGTCCGCGCGGCCTACGACTCCTACCAGCACGCGAGCGCCGCCTCGAAGCACCGGCTGCTCGTGACCGACCGCTTCGTGGACCTGATGGCGCTCGCGGGCCGGCCCGAGGAGGTGCGCGAGCAGGTGCTCGCGCTCATGGGGGTGGGAGGCGTCGGGCGCATCATCCTGCTCCCGCAGGTGCCGGGCCAGGCCTTCGTCGAGCGGGAGGAGGTGCTGCGCCTCTTCGCCGATCAGGTGATGGCCCGGCTCTAGCCCCCCGGCCTAGCGGCTGCGGGCGCCCCAGAGGCCCTTGGTCGCGAGCCCCTCGAAGTAGTGGCCGTAGACGTGGAGCAGCGAGGTCTGGGCGACGATCCACCCGCGGCTGCGGCCGCCGGCCCAGAACTCGGTGAGCCAGGTGGCGCCGGGGTCGACCGCGCCCTCCTCGGTGCACACGCGGATGACCCGCACGGCCGGCACCACGACCTCCAGGTCGAGACCGCGCAGGAGAGGCGCCGCGCCCAGGGTGGCGCGCGTGACCGCGCGACAATAGCCGCGCAGCTGCTCGACGTCCACCGCGTCGCAGAGCGCGTCCACCTGAGCGTCGCTCATCCCGGTCCCCACGTCCTGCCGGCTGACCCGGACGCGCCGAGCCCAGCCCGCGTCCAGCACCTGCGGCCGGTCGAGGACGAAGCGGTTCACGCACACGTCCTCGACTCGCATCGCGTGCCAGATCAGCCACGCGATCGGGTTGACACCGGGCACCGGACGGCCCCGCACCTGTGCCTCGGTCAGGCTCTCGACCAGATCGTCGGCCACGAAGTCGTGGATCGGCGCGTAGCGCAGCAGCCACAGGTCGACCGCGTCCATGCGAGGTCTCTAGCGCAGGCTCTGCCGCGGGAGGTCGAAGGCCCGCTCGGCCAGGCTGGTCAGCATGCGCCAGGCCGCCTCGTGGTTGCGCGAGCCCTCGACGTCGTCGGCGAAGGTGTCGAGGCACAGGTACGGCACGCCCAGCGTCTGGAGCGCCTCGAAGTCCCGCCGGACCTGATCCATGGTCCCCTCCCCGGCCAGCCGCGTCTCCTCCGGCATCGGCTGATCGGTCAGGCGCAGGCGGATGCGCGGGCAGAGCGTGGGGATCGCCCGGCCCTCCCGGTCGGCGATGGCCCGGAGCTTCGGCATCCCTTCGTCGCGCAGGAATGCGATGCGGCTGCGGATCGGGTGCCAGGCGTCGCCGTGGCGCACGGTGCGCCGCAGGGCCGCGTCGCTCGAGCCGCCCACCCAGATCGGCGGATGCGGGCGCTGGAGCGGACGCGGCGCGGTGTAGATGTCCTTGAACGAGACGAAGCGCCCCTGGTAGCTCGCCACGTCCTG
>DATJIR010000119.1:0-33915 GCA_035493135.1 Verrucomicrobiia bacterium | reverse complement strand
CGCGGCGCAGATAGAATGTGCGCCCCCCGGCGATCTTGAAGCTGTGCAGCTCAGGCACGGCATCACCCAGCTCGGCAATACGGGCCATCAACCCCGCACGATCGGGCAGCGCGTCGAGGTACGCCCGCACATGCGCAGCGTGGGCTTGGAGCCAAGCCATGGCCTGGTCGCTCCGCCAATCCTCCAGCCAGCGGTATGGGTCGGCGACCGTGGCGCCGAAGTGGGTATCATAAACAGTCTCGATGCGGGCTACGGGAAGCTCCATGGCTACCTCCTTTTCTGGGGCGATGATCGAGCACATACCGCTGCTCATCCGATCACCAGAACGGCCTGATCGCATCCTCGGCGGCGGCGGCAGCAAGCGAGCCGCGCTCGCGCGACCATGCGCCGCCGGCTTGATCCAGCTGGCGCTGGTCGCCGTGCGCTTGCACATTCGGGCGCGAGCGATCCGGCAGCGCGGCCCGCCGCCCTGATCGGCCGGCGCCGGCTTGGCCGGTGAAGCGATCGAGCCGGAATAGGTCGATGTTGTGACGCGTCTCGCCGCGCTCGGCCAGGTCGGCCATGATCTCGCCGACCACGCTGCAGAACTTGAATCCGTGGCCGGAGAACCCGGCCGCGATCGACACCTCCGCCGCGTCGGGATGGACGTCCAGGATGAAGTGCTCGTCCGGGCTATTGGTGAACATGCACGTGGTCATGGAGAGGGTCGGCCCGGCCGCGTCCGGGAAGTAGTGATCGATCCCGGCCCGCACGACCGCCTCGTCCCGCGCGTCGCAGCCGCGGTCGATCGTGTCGGGGTCGACCTGCTCCTCCCGGTGGTGGTACTTCCCGATCTTGAATCCGGGAATGCCGTGCATGGGGAACCCGTAGAACCGGCCCTCCGGCGCCTCCATGTTGAACACGGGAAACGCGCCGAGGCGGAACCGCTCCGGCCGGCGCGGCTGCGTCCACAGCAGGACCTGGCGCTCGGGCCTGGCCATCGGGGCCAGCGCGCGGGCCAGCTTCCCGGTCCAGGCGCCGGCGGCCAGGACCAGCCGCCCGGCCTCGTAACTTCCCCGGTCCGTCCGCACCCGGACCGCCCCCCGGCCCACCTTCCAGTCGAGCACGCGCTCGCGCCCGTGGATCTCCGCCCCGCGCTCGAGCGCGGCGCTCGCGTGGGCCACGATGCTCCGCTCGGCCATCACGAATCCGGCGTCGGCCTGGTACACCCCGACCATGCCGCGGCCCAGGCGGTAGCCGGGGAACCGGCGCCTCACCTCCGCCGCGCTCAGCAGCTCGTGGGGGATCCCGTGCTCGTGGCAGGAGCGCACCGAGCCCGACACGAGCGCGCCGTCCTCGGGTCCCGCGTCGATCCCGCCGGTGACGAAGAGCAGCCGTTCGCCGGCGCCGTGCTCCAGCTCCCGCCAGAGCTCGTAGGCGCGCCGCAGCAAGGGCACGTAGCTCGGGTGCTCGGCGTACGCGAGGCGGATGATCCGGTTGATCCCGTGGGAGGAGCCCAGCTGATGCGGAACGTCGAACTGCTCGAGCCCCAGGACCTTCTTCCCGCGGCGCGCCAGATGGAAGAGCGTCGCGCTGCCCATTCCCCCCACCCCGATCACGATCACGTCGTACGGCACCGGTTGGCCTCCCTCGGCGATCGTCGCCGCTACCCGGGCCGCCGCCCGGTCACCCGCGTCAGCACTCCGGGCACGAACTCGTGGGCCGCGATCTCGCACGCTCCCGCGCGCTCGAAGTAGGCCCGGCACTCCGCCACCGAGTGCGCGACGCCGGTGCTGCCCCACAGCGCCTCGGCCAGGCCCCAGAGCGCCGGGTCGCGCGGCCCGGTGCGCCCGGCGTCGAGCATTTCGCCGATCAGGTGCATCTCCCCACCCGGCACGAGCACCGCGAAGGCCCGGGTAACCACCGCCTGGATGATCTCGCGGCTGTATTGGGGCAGGTTGCTCGCCATGACGATGACGTCGGAGCCGGGTGGCAGCGGATCCCGCGTGAAGTCTCCCGCCCGGGCGGTGACCCGGTCGGACAGCCCGTGGGAGGCGATGAACTCGCGGGTCACCTCCACCACCGGCGGCAGGTCGAGCACCACCGCGCGCAGCTCCGGATGTTGCTGCGCGGCCACGATGCAGTAGCAGCCGGAGCCTCCGCCCAGGTCGAGCATCTGCCGCCGTCCCGTGAGGTCGACCTGGCGCGCGAAGCGGCGCGCCGCCCCCATGCCGATCGAGTAGGTCGCCTCGTGGTACGTGCGCGCCCGGTCCACCGTGAAACCCTGAGCGTACTTGCCGAGCAGGTCCACGTCGCGACGCCTCAGGTGATGGCCCAGCCGGCCCCACTCGTCCCAGTCCGGCTTGCTGAAGAGCATCCACGGCCCCGCGTAGGTGGGCTCGCCCTCGACGAGGAAGCGAGCCACGTCGGGCGCGTTGCGCAGGCGATCGCCCTCGCGCGCGAGGAGACCGAGGGCCACGCACGCGGTGACGAGCCGCTCCGCGTTGGTCGACGTGAGGTCGAGCGCCCGGGCGATCGCGGCCTCGGTGTCGGCCCCGCGCGCGACCGCGGTGAACAGGCCCATCTCGACCGCGGCCATGAGCGCGGCGGCGTCGCGATAGGAGTGCACCAGTCGCTGGAGGCGCGTGGTATCCGGGCGGGGCGCGGGCACGTTCACGGGGCGTCGGTCCTCGGCGGCGGCATTATGGCACGTCGGCGCGGGTCCGCGGCAACGTGAGGCCGCTCTTCCCCACCGAGGCGGGCGTTTCTCGCTCTACCGGGAGACACGTGACGCTAACTACGTGGACTCACGGGAGTTCGCTCTGGCACCTCGGTTGCACCAAGAGGACGGCGCGGAGGCGAGCATGGACGGGCTGGTGGCGATCGTCTGGAACTTGATCACGGAGACCAACGGCGCCCCGGAAGCGGTGTGGGACGCGGTGCGAGAGCACGTTCGAACCGATCCGGGCATCCTCATCGACGCCTGGGACGAGCTCGCCGGCCTCGGGGCCGAGGCCCGGCCCCACGCCCGGGAGCGCGTCGAGCAGGCGCGGCGGCTGGTCAACGACGTGCTGCTGGCCGTCGGCGACGTCGCGCGGGATCGCTGGCGCGATCTGAGCCCGGTGGCCCGGGGGCTGGTCGTCCTGGTGGCGCGCGAGAGCCTCGAGTACCGCCGTGGACGGAGAGCCGGGGGCCGACCGCCCCGCGTGAGCCCGGTGCCGGGAAGAGCTCGCCGACCCCGGCGGCCCGGCCGGGCGGTCTGAGAAGCGACGCAGCCAGATTCCGGTTGGAGTGCGCGACAATACCCTCGCTGGCCCAACGACGTCGCTCCGGGGGTCTCTGACACATGTCCGGCACCAACCGGCGAGGGTTCATCAACCTGGTCGGCCGACACGGTGGCGTGGCTGCGCTCTACACCACGCTGCGGGCGATGGGGGTCGTCGTGCCCCCGGCCTCGTACCGGGGCCTGACCCCGCCGCCGCCGAATTCCGGCCGAGGCATCCGCATCGCGGTGCTCGGCGCCGGCATCGCCGGGATGAGCGCCGCCCACGAGTTGCGGAAGGCCGGCTACGACTGCACCGTCCTCGAGGCCCGCGACCGGCCGGGGGGCCGCATCTGGACGCTTCGCGGCGGCGACGTCGTCGCGGAGACCGATTCGACCCAGCGCGTGGCGTGGGATCGGCACCCCGACCTCTACTTCAACGCGGGGCCGGCGCGCATCTCGCAGCATCACCAGGCGATGCTCGCCTACTGTCGCGAGCTCCGCGTCCCTCTCGAGGTCCTCGTGAACGACAACCGGGGCGCCCTCCTGCAGGACGACGCCGCCTTCGGGGGAGAGCCCCAGCTCGCCCGCCGCGTGGCCGCGGATGCTCGCGGCTTCATCGCGGCGCTCGCCGCCGGCGGGCTCACTCCCGGGGCCAGGCAGTCCGCCCCCGACCGCGCTCTTCGGAGCTTTCTCAGGACCTTCGGCGGGCTCGGCGACGACCTGCTCTACGCCGGCTCCGCCCGATCCGGCTACGAATCGCTCCCGACGCCCCAGCAGCCCGGAAGCCGCTACCCGCCCCTGCCTCTGGGCGAAATCGTGAAGGCCGCCTCGTGGCGGTCGGCGATGGCGGCCGCGGAAACGTGGGACCAGACCGGGACCATGCTGCAGCCGGTCGGTGGGATGGACGCGATCGCCCGGGCCTTCGCGCGGGCTCTGGGCGCCACGATCACGTTCCAGGCGGAGGTGGTCGGCATCCGTCGCGCCGGTGAGCGCGCCCGGGTCGCCTGGCGGAATCGGCGGACCGGATCGGAGCACGCCCTCGATGCCGACTTCGTCGTCTGCACGATCCCCCTGCCGGTGCTCAAGGGCATCGCATCCGACTTCCCGGAGCGCGTGAAGCGGGCCATCGCGGTCGGGGCCGACGCCTACGTCCCGGCGGTCAAGGTGGCGTTCCAGGCGGATCGGCGCTGGTGGGAGACCGATCGGCAGATCTACGGAGGCATCAGCTGGACCGGACGCGACATCACCCAGGTCTGGTATCCCTCGGCCGGGCTCAACGGCGACAAGGGGGTCCTGATCGGCGCCTACATCTGGACGACCTCGATCGGCGCGCGCTTCGCGGCGATGACGCCCCGACAGCGGGAGGTGGCGGCTCTCGCCGATGGCGAGCGGCTGCACCCGGGGTACGCCGGCCTGGTCGGCAAGGGCGTGTCCGTGGCCTGGTCGAAGGTGCCCTTCACCGGCGGCGGGTGGGTGGACTGGAGCGATCCCGCGTGGCGCGCCGCGTACCCCGCCCTGCTCGATGGGCACGGGCCCATCCACTTCGCCGGGGAGCACATGAGCTACATGGACAGCTGGCAGGAGGGCGCGGTGCGCTCCGCCCACGCGGTCGTCGAGCGAATCGCGGCGCGCGCCCGCGAGCGGAGCCGCTGAGCGCCGGCCCGCCGCGAGAGCCGCTCAGCTCGCAGCCTGGACGTGGCCCTTTCCGGCCGGCAGCGCCAGGGTGGGTGGAGCCTCCCGCACCACGACCGGCCGACCGACCACCGAGGACCGAGCCGCCGCCAGCACCGCGGACAGCGCCTGCCGCCCGTCCTGGAGGGTCGCCTCCACCGGCGCTCCGGTCCGGATGCTGCGCGCGAAGTCGCGCCACTGATCGCAGTACGAGGCCCGGTAGTCTCCGGCCCGATGCATGCGAGGCAGGGCGCGGGGCAGCTCCTTCAGGAAGTGGCCCATGCGCCGGAGCCGGGCCGGCACGCTGCTCGGCATCGTGTCGGTCTGGTAGTACTCGAGGCCCTCGAAACGGATCAGGGCGGCCCGGAGCCGACCGGCCTTGCCGCCGATCTCGATCTCGAGGTCGTGGTTCGTGCGCTCCGAGAACACCGCCGACACCAGCACTCCGTTGCTCATGTGCCCCGAGATGACCGCGGCCTCGTCCTCCCACCGCCCGTCGATGGTCATCGCGAGCAGGTCCCCGATGTCGACGCCGAGCAGGTAGCGCCACAGGTCGAAGTGGTCCCCGGCGACCTCGACGAGCGCTCCGCCGCCGAGCGCGCGGTGCCGACGCCACTCGGGAAGCGTGTCGTCGGCGCGGGGGCTGTTCCAGGTCGCCCGGATGGTCTGGATCTCCCCCAGGCGCCCGCTCTCCACGATCTTCTTCGCCTGGCGCACCAGACGGTGCCATCGCATGTGAAACCCCACGGTCACCCGGCGATCGGAGCTGCGCGCCCTCGCGATCAGACGATCGCAGTCGGGGAGAGAGAGCCCGATGGGCGCCTCGATCCAGACGTGCTTGTTGGCGTCGAGCGCCTCGAGCGCGGCGGGAACCTGCAGCCGGGGCGGCAGACACACCGCGACCACGTCGACGTCGCGGTCGGCGAGGAGGGCGGCCGCGTCCGGGTAGGACCGGCGGATCCCGAACCGCGTCTCAACCGCCCGGATGCGGTCCGGATCGGAGTCGGCGACCGCGACGACCTCCAGCTCCCGCACCTCGCGGACGGCGGGGAGATGCTTCTCGGCGCCGACCTCTCCACATCCAATGAAGCCGATCCTGAGCGGACGTTCCATCGACGCTGGTCCCACCTTTCCCCCTGGGGTCGTAGAGTCTGGCTGATGGTCTGGCTGATGGTCTGACGGGCGAGGGGTCACGAGATCTCTGGGTACACCTTCAGCTACTACCTTACGGCGAGTCAATTTTTTCGATCAACCGGCAACTGTCCGGGCGGTGGGGCGCCGTCCGGAGGGGGCGGGAAGGGGGCCCGCCCGCGACGGCCTGGGTGAGGCGGCCGGGCGCCTAGAGGGCGGACTCCCGCCAGTCGGGCGCCGGCTCGGCCGGATCGCTCCCGAGGCCGGCGGCCTTGATGCCCTCGATGGCACAGTACTCGTCGCGGTCGGAGGTGTCGCCACTGATGCCGACCGCGCCGATGGCTCGGCCCTCGCGGTCGAGGACGAGGACCCCGCCCGGCACCGGGACGAACTGCCCCTGCGAGGCGACCGCGACCGCACTCTGGAAGGCGGGCCGGTTCTGCAGCCGGTCCCGGATCGTGCGCGACGGGATGCCCATTCCGAGCGCGCCGCGCGCCTTGCCCTGGGCGATCCGCACGCGGAGGGTGCCGCAGCCGTCGTCTCGCTGCAGCGTCACGATCTGGCCGCCTCCGTCCACCACCACGACGGCCAGCGGAAGCATCTTCTCGCGCCGTCCGGCCGCGATGGCGCGGGTGGCGATGGTGGTGGCCTGCTCCAGGGTGAGGGTCGAGACGACGTGTCGCAGCGCCATGGCTGATCGCTCCCTTCTGGGATCTCTCGGTGGACGGGGGCTAGCCGGTCGGGTCGCTGGCCGCCCGGCGGCTCTCCTCGCGGATGAGGGCCAGGACCTCGCGCTTGAGCTCGTTGAACCGCGGGGAGGTGGTCGCCTCGAGCAGCCGCGGGCGAGGCAGGTCCACCGCCAGGCGCGCCTTGATGCGGCCCGGCCGCGCGGTCATGACACACACGGTGTCGGCCAGCAGGAGCGCCTCCTCGACGTCGTGGGTGATGAACAGCACCGCCTGGTGCCTACGCTCCCACACCGAGAGCAGCAGTTCCTGCATGACCGATCGGGTCTGGGCGTCGAGGCTCCCGAACGGCTCGTCCATCAGGAGCACCTCCGGCTCCATGACCAGCACGCGCGCGATGCCGACGCGCTGCTTCATCCCGCCGGACAGCTCGGCCGGGTAGTGGCGCTCGAATCCACGCAGCCCCACCTGCTCGAGGAGGGCGTCGACGCGCGGGCCGTAGTCGGCGGCGGCCACCCCGCCGGTCTTGGGGCCGAAGGTGATGTTGTCGAGCACGGTGAACCAGGGAAAGAGCGCCGCCTCCTGGAACACCACGCCGCGGCGGGGATCGGGGCGGCTCACCCGCTGCCCGCGAAAGAGCACCTCGCCCTGCGTCGGGGCGTCGAAGCCCGCGACCATGTTCAGCAGCGTGGACTTGCCGCAGCCCGAGGGCCCGAGGACGGCGGTGAACTCCTTGGGCGCGATGGCGAGGTCGATGCCCTCGAGCGCGACCAGCCGGCCCACCCGCCCGCTGAACTCCTTGAAGACCCCGCGCAGGTCGACCACCGGCTCAGGCATGCCGCTCGAGCGTCCGCCAGCGCAGCACCACCTGGGAGGCGCGGAGGATGACCTGATCGGAGACGAAGCCCAGGAGGCCCACCGAGAACATGGTGGCCACGCAGATGTCCATCCGTCCGACGTAGTACGCGTCCCAGAGCACGTAGCCGAGCCCGGACTTGACCGCGATCATCTCGGCCACGATGACCGCGGTCCACGCGACCCCGATGCCGAGCCGGAGGCCGGTGAAGATGGACGGCAGAGCCGACGGCAGCACGACCTTCAGGAGGACGGTGCGCTCCCCCGCCCCCAGCATGCGCGCGGCCCGCAGGAGCAGGAGGTTCGTGTCGCGCACCCCGTGGGAGGTATTGACCGCGATGGGGTAGAAGGCCCCGAGGCCGATCAGGAAGAGCGCGCTCGCGTCGTAGATGCCGAAGACTGCGATCGCGAACGGCAGCCACGCGGTGATCGGGATGGGCCGGAAGAGCTGGATCGACGGATCGACCACCCGGGCCACCAGGCGGTTCCAGCCCACGAAGATGCCGAGGGGGATCGCCACCATCGCGGCGAGCAGGAAGCCTTCCAGGACCCGGCGGCCCGAGTAGAGGACGTTGGCCACCCAGGTGCCCGAGTAGGGCGACAGCGACCGGGTGGGCGAGCCGAAGATCCAGCGTCGCCACGACTCGAGCACCTGCGCGGGCGCGGGGATGATCCCCTCGGCCACCCAGCGATGCTCGACCGCGAGGTGCCACACCCCGAGGAGCAGGAGCGGCAGGATCACGAAGAGGGGGACGCGCCGGCCGCCCACGCGCGACCGCGCCTCGCTACTTGCCCTGCCCGAGGTCGGCCGCGCTGCGCCCGGTGGCGCGGGCGAGAAACTCGTAGGTGTGGTACTGCGCCACCTCGCCCGAGACGTCGCGGGCGATGACCCCGTTGTCGAAGAGGAACTTCGCGATGCCCTTGATCGACTCGAGGGGCAGCGCCACGTCGAAGCGGGTGTAGCGGATCGCCTCCGCGGTGACCGCCTCCGGCAGCCCGGCCTTCTCCGCGTAGATCTTGGCGAAGCGCTGGGGGTCGGCCTGCGCGATCTTCACCACGTCGACGTATGCGGAGACGAGCCGCTGCGCGGCCTCGCGCTGCTTGTCCATGAACCCGCGGTTGAGTGCCAAGACCGCGATGAGCCCGCCCACCGTCTTCGTGGCGTTGTGGGTGATGGTCGGGTACTGGGCCCAGCCCTCCGTGATGCCCTGGGCGCAGAACGGATGCCACACCACCGCCATGTCGATCTCCTTGCCCTGCAGTGACTTCAGGTAGTTGCCGCCGCCCCCCATGATGTTCACGATGCGGAGCTTGCCGTAGTCGAGCCCGTTCTCCTGCACCGCGGCCGCGAACTTGAGCCACGAGATCGAGCCGGCCCCGATCCCGATCCGCTTCGAGGCGACCCCGGCCCAGTCCTTGACGTCCTCGCCCTTGCGGACCAGCAGGCAGTCGTTGCCGGAGCCGACGCCGGCCACCCCGACCATCGACTTCGCGCCCTGGCCGAGGCCCAAAATGATGTCCTGGGGACCGAAGGCGGCGATGTCGAGATCGCCGGAGGCCAGCGCGGTGCGCTCGTCCGCGAAGCGCTGGAAGATGACCTGCTCGACCTGGATGTTGTACTTCGCCGCTTCCTCGGGCAGCAGCCAGAGCGGCGACAGGGCGGGCACGTTCGCCATCCCCTGCTTCACCTTGACCGGGGCGGCCAGGCGGGTGCGCGCGGGGTCCGACTGGGCGGCGGCCGGAGTCGGCGACGCGACGGCAAGGAGGGCGAGCAGCGTGAGCGTCGGGCCGAACCGGCGGGCGTTCATTCATGGGCTCCTTTCGCGGGCACGTTGCGTAGAATGCGCGATGGGAGCCGCCTTAGGCAAGCATGGAAATGAGCATTCTCAAGCGCCTGATCGTGGGCGCTCCCATGCCCCTCGCCCAGGCGCGGCACGAGCGGCTCTCCAAGACCGTCGCCCTCGCCGTCTTCTCCTCCGACGCGATGTCCTCGGTGGCGTACGCGACCGAGGAGATCCTCCTGATCCTGGTCCTCGCCGGCACCGCGGCGGCGCATCTCACGGTGCCGATCGCGCTCGCGATTGCGGGGCTGCTGGTGGTGGTGAGCGTGTCGTACCAGCAGACCATCCACGCCTACCCGAGCGGCGGCGGCTCCTACATCGTGGCCCGCGCCAATCTCGGACCGACCGCGGGCCTGGTCGCGGCGGGGGCGCTGCTCATCGACTACGTGCTCACGGTATCGGTGTCGGTCGCGGCGGGCGTGGCCGCGCTCACCTCCGCGGTGCCGTGGCTCCTCACCCACCGCGTGGTGCTGGGCGTCGCGTTCACCGCCGCCATCGCCTTCGCCAACCTGCGCGGCATTCGTGAGTCCGGCCGGGTCTTCGCGGTGCCGACCTATCTGTTCATCGTCACCTTCGGCGCGCTGGTGGGCACGGGCCTCGTCCGGTGGCTCACCGGCACGCTCCCCCCCGCCGCGGCGCCCGAGGCGGTCGCGACCACCCAGGCCCTGACCTGGTTCCTGGTGCTGCGCGCGTTCGCGTCCGGCTGCACCGCGCTCACCGGCGTCGAGGCGATCTCGAACGGCGTGCCGGCCTTCAAGCCCCCGGAAGCTCGCAACGCGGCCCTCACCATGGGCTGGATGGCCGCAGTGCTGGGCACGCTCTTCATCGGCGTCTCGGTGCTGGCGTCCGCGCTCGGGATCACGCCCCTCGCCGACGAGACCGTCGTCTCCCAGGTGGCCCGGCGACTCTTCGGCGACGGCTTCCCCTACTACCTGGTCCAGGGCTCGACCACCCTCATCCTCGTGCTCGCCGCCAACACCTCCTTCGCCGATTTCCCGCGCCTCAACTCGCTGCTCGCCCGTGATCGCTACGCGCCCCGGCAGTTCCGGACGCTGGGGGACCGGCTCGTCTTCTCCAACGGCATCCTGATCCTGGCCGGCCTGGCCGCCGCGCTGATCGTCGTCTTCGGCGGCGACACCCACGCCCTGATCCCGCTCTACGCGGTCGGGGTCTTCATCTCGTTCACGCTCTCCCAGGCCGGCATGGTGCGGCACTGGCTCACCGACGGCGGCGCGGGCTGGCGGTGGCGCCTGGGCGTGAACGGGCTCGGCGCGCTCGTGACCGGCGCGGTGACGGTGGTCATCGCGGTGACCAAGTTCACCCACGGCGCGTGGATCGTGGTCTTCCTGATCCCGCTCCTGGTCCTGGGCTTCCGCGCGATCCACCGCCACTACGACACGGTGGCCGAGGAGCTCTCCCTCGAGCACCTCGTCGAGGCGCCGCCGGTGAGCAACACGGTGCTGGTCCTGGTCGGCGACCTCCACATGGGCGTGGTCAAGGCGCTGCGCTATGCCCAGTCGCTCTCGCCCAGCCCGAAGGCGGTCTACGTGGAGCTCGATCCAAGCTTCACCGCGCGCCTCGAGGAGCGCTGGTCGAAGGGCGGCTGCGGGGTCCCGCTGGTGGTGCTCGCCTCACCCTACCGCTCGATGCTCCGCCCGCTCCTCGACTACGTCGGCCGCATCCGCGAGCGCGACACGAACTCGGTGGTGACGATCGTCATCCCGGAGTTCGTGCCGCGCCGATGGTGGCAGCATCTGCTGCACAACCAGACCGCGCTGCTGGTGAAGGGGGCGCTCCTGTTCCGCCGCGGCGTCGTCGTGGTCGACGTGCCGTTCCACCTCGAGACCTGACCCTAGGGCTTGTCCGGCCTCTTCGCGAGCTCCGCGCGGAGCGCTTCCTCGCGCGCGGCCTCCTCGGGCGGCAAGACGTCCGTCGGGAAGTCGGAGGCCTCGAAGACCTGGCGGACCTCGACGACCTCGCCGTCGGTGAACGGAATGCGGGACGCCCACTCGAGTGCCTCCGCCTTCGACTTCACCTGGATCATCCAGAACCCGGCGAGCAGCTCCTTCGTCTCCGCGAAGGGCCCGTCGGTCATGAGGCGCTTGCCGCCGGTGTACGTCACGCGGGTGCCCTTCGAGCTCGGGTGAAGCCCCTCGCCCGCGAGCATCACCCCCGCCTTCGCCATCCCCTCGTTGAACGCTCCCATCGCGGCGAGCAGCTCTTTCGTTGGAAGCTTACCCGCCTCGGAGTCCTTGCTCGCCTTGACCAGCATCATGAATCGCATCGTCATGTCTCCTTGAACGCTCCTGGTGGTTTCAGTCGTCGATCGCCTGGTAGGCCTGGGTCCAGAAGTCGTGATAGACATCCGGACCCCGGGGAGAGATCCACAGGCCCTGGGTCATCAGGATGCCGACCAGCTCCTCCGTCGGATCCGTCGACCACGAGGTGCCGAGGCCCCCGTCCCAGCCGAAGCGCCCGGGCACCGCGGCCACGCCGTCGCGCCGGGTGATCACGGACACCCCGAAGCCCCACCCGCGGCCGTCCCAGAAGCCGGGCACGAACCCGGAGAGCGCCTTCTGTTCCGGAGTCAGCTGGTCGGTGGTCATGGCCTCCACCGACGGGCGCGACAGGATCCGCTCCCCGTCGTGCCGCCCCCGGTTCAACAGCATCCGCCCGAACGCCAGATAGTCGTCCACCGTCGACACCAGACCGCCGGCGGCGGACGGGAACGCGGGCGGGCGGCTCCACTCGCCGCCCTCGGCGCGGTCGTAGACCTCGCGCGCCCCGCTCGCGGGATTGGTCCAGTAGCTGGTCGCGAAGCGACCGATCTTGGCGGCCGGCACGCTGAAGCCGGTGTCCCTCATGCCGAGCGGCTCGAAGAGGCGCTCCCGCAGGAAGGTCTCGAGGTCCTGCCCCGCGGCGCGCGCGATGAGGACGCCCAGCACGTCGGAGCCGGTGTCGTACATCCACCGCTCGCCTGGCTGGTAGATCAAGGGCAGCGTGCCGAGCCGACGCATCCACTCGGCGGGAGCGGGCTCGCTCTGCGGCCGCGGTGGGCCCATGCGCATCCCCTTCTCGCGCATCGCCACCTGGATCGGATACGTGTCGGGCGGCGCCATGATGATGCCGAAGCCCAGGCGGAAGGTCAGCAGGTCGCGCAGCGTGATCGGCCGGCTCGCGGGCACCGTGTCGTCGACCGGCCCCTCGATCCGGCGCAGGACCCGGCGGCTCGCCAGCTCGGGCAGCAGCCGGTCCACCGGGTCGTCGAGCCGCAGCCGGCATTCCTCCACCAGGATCATGGCCGCCGCGGCCGCGATCGGCTTGGTCATCGAGGCGATGCGGAAGATCGTGTCGCGCCGCATCGGGCCACCGCCGTCCACCTGCCGGCCGATCGCCTCGACGTGCACCTCGTCCCGCCGGCTCACCAGCGTCACGAGCCCGGGGATGTCGCCGCGCCCCACGTGGGCGGCCATGACGTCCCGCATCCGCCCGAGCCGCGCCTTCGAGAACCCTCCGCTCCTCGATGTCATCGTGTCCTCTTCGCCCGGTAGTCGCCCGCGCCCGATCCGGATCGACAGAGGGCGCGCGTCAGCCGCGCACCGACAGCGGAGCCAGCCGCCATCGACCGTAGGCGACGAAGGCGCAGAGAATCCCGACGATCAGCGGGAGCATCGCGGAGCCGACTCCCATCGTGGTGAGCGTGATCACCGTCGCCCCGATCATGATGATCACGAGGCCCGCCGCGGCGAGCGGGGTCAGCCCGGGCCGGATGCGCAGCAGGCTGGGCAGGATCAAGCCGAGCCCCCCGAGCATCTCCATCACTCCGATGAAGTGCAGGAACCAGCCCGGCATCGATGGCATGTCCTTTGTCATCTCCGCGACCGACATGACAAACTTCATGCCGCCGGAGAACAGGAAGAGGAGTCCCAGCAGCATCTGAATGATCCACAGGGCATAGGTCATGATCCATCTCCTCTACACGTTGGGCCCACGTTGGTTTCCGAGTAGTCGCCCGTGGAGTCCCGGGATCGACACGGCCCGCCCGTCCGATTTTTCGGCCGGCCCTGTCGATGGCAAGCCACCCGGAGCGACCATATAGTAGGAGCAAATCCACGCCGGGCGGCCCCCGTATGGCGCGAGGCGAGGCCCGTAAAGGAGCGACGAATGAGCAGGGTACGGGTACTGGTCGGCACGCGCAAGGGCGCGTTCGTCCTGACGGCGGACGCCAAGCGCGAGCAGTGGGACGTGACCGGCCCCCACTTCGGGGGCTGGGAGATCTATCACCTGAAGGGATCGCCCGCGGACCCGAATCGCCTCTACGCCTCGCAGTCCAGTGGCTGGTTCGGCCAGGTGATCCAGCGCTCGAGCGACGGCGGCCGGACCTGGGAGACGGTGGGAAATAAGTTCTCGTACGACGGCGCCACCGGGACCCACCAGTGGTACGATGGGACGCCCCATCCCTGGGAGTTCGCGCGGGTCTGGCATCTGGAGCCCTCGGCGACCGACCCGGACACGGTCTACGCCGGGGTCGAGGACGCGGCCCTCTTCCGCACCACCGACGGCGGCCAGAGCTGGTACGAGCTGCCCGGACTGCGCACCCACCGCTCCGCGCCGTCCTGGCAACCGGGCGCGGGCGGGATGTGCCTGCACACGATCATCCTGGACCCGAGCCACCCCGGCCGGATCTTCGTCGCCATCTCCGCCGCGGGCGCGTTCCGGACCGACGACGCGGGCAAGACCTGGCAGCCGATCAACCGGGGGCTGCGGTCCGAGGGGATCCCGGATCCGTACGCCCAGGTGGGCCACTGCGTGCACCGCATCGCGATGCACCGGTCGCGGCCGGGGGTGCTGTTCATGCAGAAGCACTGGGACGTCATGCGCAGTGACGACGCGGGCGAGTCGTGGCGGGAGGTGAGCGGCGACCTGCCGAGCGATTTCGGGTTCCCGATCGACGTGCACGCACACGAGCCGGACACCGTCTACGTGGTGCCGATCAAGAGCGACTCCGAGCACTACCCGCCCGACGGCCGGCTGCGCGTGTACCGCAGCCGCACCGGCGGCAACGAGTGGGAAGCGCTCACCCACGGCCTCCCCCAGCGGCACTGCTACGTCAACGTGCTGCGGGACGCGATGGCGGTGGACTCGCTCGATCCGTGCGGGGTGTACGTCGGCACCACCGGCGGGCAGGTGTACGCCTCGGCCGACGCGGGAGACCGCTGGGCGCCGATCGTCCGGGATCTCCCCGCGGTGGTGTCGGTCGAGGTCCAGACCCTGCCGTGAGCCGCCCATGATCCGCATCGTCCTTCCCGCCCACCTGCGGACGCTCGCGCGCGTCGACGGCGAGGTGAAGGTCGCGGTCGCGGAGCCGGTCACGCTGCGCGCGGCGCTCGACGCGCTCGAGGCGGCCTATCCGATGCTGCGCGGGACGATCCGCGACCAGGTCACCCAGCAGCGACGGGCCTTTCTGAGATTCTTCGCCTGCGAGCTGGATCTCTCCCACGAGTCGCCGGACGCCGCCCTGCCCGAGGCGGTCGCGACCGGCGCCGAGCCGCTGCTGGTCATCGGAGCGATGGCGGGCGGCTAGGGGCGCGCGGTCGCGGGCGGCCGGGGCCGCCGCCTCTTTACCTCGCCCCGGCATTCAGGCAGGATAGGCGCCCATGAAGCCGGCCCGCTTCGAGTATCACCGTCCCGCCTCGCTCGCCGAGACCTTCGACCTGCTCGACCGATACGGCGACGACGGGCGCCTCCTGGCCGGCGGCCAGAGCCTCGTGCCCGCGCTCAACATGCGCCTAGCCACGCCGCGCGCGGTGATCGACATCAACCGCCTCCCCGGCCTCGACGACATCCGGCTCGCGCCCGAGGGGCTGGTCATCGGCGCCCTCACCCGGCAGGAGGCGCTCGAGCGCTCGCCGCTCGTGCGCGAGCACGTGCCCCTGCTCGCGACCGCGGTGCCCCACGTCGGCCACGCCGCGATCCGGGCGCGCGGCACCGTGGGCGGCAGCCTCGCCCTCGCCGATCCCGCCGCGGAGCTCCCGGCCTGCGCGGTCGCCCTCGACGCCACGATCGGGCTGAGCAGCCGCCGCGGCTCCCGGAGCGTGGCGGCCGCCGACTTCTTCCGCGGCATCTACACCACCGCGGTCGAGCCCGGCGAGGTGGTGACCGAGATCGTGGTCCCGCGGGTCCCGGGCTGGCGCGTCGGCTTCGAGGAGCTGGCCCGCCGCCACGGCGACTTCGCGCTCGCCGGCCTCGCCGCGCGCCTGCGCGTCGAGGGCCAGACCGTCCGCGAGGCGCGCCTCGTCTTCTTCGGGGTCGGCACCCGGCCGGTCCGCGCGCGATCCGCCGAGACCGCGCTGGTGGAGCGCGGCCCCGGCCCCGAGGCCCTCGCCGCGGCCGGGGGCGCGCTCGCGCGCGATCTCGACCCGCCCGGCGACATCCACGCCTCGCCCGCGCTCCGCCGGCACCTGGCCGGCGTCCTCCTCGCGCGGGTGATCCGCCGGATGCTGGACGGCGCCGCGTGAAGATCGCCCTCACCGTCAACGGCGCTCCCGTCTCGCGGGAGATCGAGCCGCGCCAGACCCTGGTCGACTTCCTGCGGTACGAGCTCGGGCTCACCGGCTCGCACATCGGCTGCGAGCACGGGGTCTGCGGCGCCTGCACCGTCCGGGTCGACGGCGCGTCGCTGCGCGGCTGCCTGATGCTCGCGGTCCAGGCCGACGGCTGCCGCGTCGAGACCATCGAGGGGCTGGCCGAGAGCGGGATCCTCGCCCCGCTCCAGCAGGCCTTCCGCACGGAGAACGCGCTCCAGTGCGGATTCTGCACGTCGGGCATGCTGCTCACCGCGCACGCGCTGCTCGAGCGCGACCCGCACCCCGACCCCGCCACCGTTCGCGAGGCCATCGGCGGCAACTACTGCCGCTGCACCGGCTATCACGCCATCGTGCAGGCCATCCTGAATGCGGCAACCGGTCGACAAGGTCGGCCGGCCACCCAGGCTCCTCCGGCGGATGGTGGCTACGTTGGCCGCTCGGTGGTGCGGCCCCAGACCGCACGGCTCGTCGCGGGCCGCGGCCTCTACACCGACGACGTGCCGCTGCCGCGGCTCCTGCACGCGGCCTTCGTGCGCTCCCCTCACGCCCACGCACGGATCGCGGCCATCGACACCGCGGCGGCGGCCGCGCTGCCCGGGGTGGCCGCGGTGGTGACCGGTCGGGAGATGGCGCCGCGCTGCGAGCCCTGGGTGGGCGTGCTGAAGAACTACGCGGGGATGAAGTCCGCGCCGCAGTACCCGCTCGCGGTCGACAAGGCGGTCTGGCAGGGTGAGCCGGTGGTGGCGGTGGTGGCGGAGTCGCGCGCGATCGCGGAGGACGGCTGCGCGCTCGTGCGCGTGACGTGGGAGCCCCTGCCCCCGGTGGTCGACGCGGAAGCCGCGCTCGCCCCCGGCTCGCCGGTCATCCACCCGGAGCTGGGCGACAACCTGCTGCTCGAGTCGCGGGTGAAGTCGGGGGACGTGGAGGCCGCCTTCGCCGCAGCCGACGCGGTCTACCGTGACACCTTCGACACCGGGCGCCATACGGTGGTGAGCCTCGAGCCGCGGGTCATCCTCGCCGACTACGACCCCACCGACGAGACCCTCACCGTGTACCACTCGGGCCAGGCGCCCTACATGCTCCACGACATCCTGTCGCGACATCTCCGCATCCCCGAGCACCGGGTGCGCGTGATCAACAAGGACGTGGGCGGCTCGTTCGGTCTCAAGATCCACACCTATCCGGACGAGATCGCGACTTGCGCGCTCGCGGTGATGCTCGGCCGGCCGGTGAAGTTCCTCGCCGACCGCATCGAGTCCTTCCAGACCGACATCCATTCGCGCGACCACCGGGTCACCGCCGAGGTGGCGGTCCGACGCGACGGGACCATCCTCGGCATGCGCCTCGACGACCTGGCCCCGGTCGGCCCGTTCTCGATGTACCCACGGTCGAGCGTGGTCGAGAGCGGCCAGGTCCTGCGCACCACTCCCGGCCCCTACCGCTTTCGCGACTACGACGCGCGCGGACGGGTGGTATTCCAGAACAAGACGCCGATGTCGCAGTACCGCGCGGTCGGCCACCCGGTGGCCGCGCTGGTCATGGAGGCGATGGTCGACCGGGTCGCCCGCGAGCTCGGCCTCGACCCGGTCGAGGTGCGCCGGCGCAACCTGCTGACCGCCGACATGTACCCGTACACTGCGACCACCGGGCTCTTCTTCGAGCGCCTCTCGCACGAGGAGTCGCTCGACGCGGTGCTGGAGCTGTCCGGCTACCGCGCGCTCTGCGCGGAGCGCGACCGGCTCCGGACGCAGGGCGTGTATCGGGGCCTCGGCCTCTGCGTGTTCATCGATCTCACGGTGCCCGGGGCCCAGACCTACGGCACCGGCGGCGCGCGCATCTCCTCCCAGGACGGCACGACGATTCGCCTGGAGCCCAGTGGGAAGCTCACCGTGATCTCGAGCATCACCGAGCAGGGCCAGGGCACCGACACCATCCTGGCCCAGGTCGCGGCGACCACGGTGGGCGTCCACGTCGACGACGTGCGGGTGGTCACCGGCGACACCATGGTGACGCCCTACGGGGGCGGGACCTGGGGCAGCCGCGGGGCCGGCATCGGCGGCGAGGCCACCATCCAGACCGGGAAGGCCCTCAAGGAGAACATCCTGAAGGTCGCCGCGGTCGTCCTCGAGGTGGACGCGCTCGCCCTCGACATCCGCCGCGGGCAGATCGTGGACGCGCGCACCGGGGAGGCGCGCCTGCCGCTGGCCGAGCTGGGGCGGATCGCCTATTTCCGTCCGGACCAGCTCCCGAAGGACTTCCAGTCCGAGCTGACCGTCACCCGGCACTACGTGCCCCGCCACCAGCCGCTCGCCTACACCAATGGAGTTCAGCTCTCCCATGTCGAGGTGGACGTCGAGACCGGGTTCGTCAAGCTCCTCGGACACTGGGTCGCGGAGGACTGCGGGCGCATCATCAACCCGATGCTGGTGGACGAGCAGGTGCGGGGCGGGGTGGCCCACGGCATCGGCGACGCGCTCTTCGAGCACTGCATCTACGACGAGCAGGGCCAGCTCTTGACCACCACCATGATGGACTACCTGGTCCCGATGGCCCCCGAGATGCCGGACATCGGAGTGGCCCACGTCGAGACGCCGACCGCCTACTCGGAGGGCGGCTTCAAGGGAGCGGGCGAGGGCGGCGTCGCGGGCGCCCCGGGCGCCGTCCTCAATGCGGTGAACGACGCGCTCAGCCCGTTCAAGGCCCGCGTCACCCGCGTCCCGATGACCCCCGAGGTCATCCTCCGCGCCCTCGGCAAGCTCTAGATCTACACGCCGAGAAACCGCCGCCGCGCCTCCGCGTCACCCGCCAGGTCGCGCGACCGGGCCTCGTGCTTGATCGTCCCCTTCTCGATCACGTACACCCGCGAGGTGGCCTCGAGCGCGAGCCGCGTGTTCTGCTCCACCAGCAGCACCGCGACCCCCTGGCGCTGGATCTCGGTGATGGTCCGCCCGATGGTCTCCACGAAGGCGGGCATGAGCCCCTCGGTCGGCTCGTCGATGAGCAGGAGCTTCGGGCTGGTGCCGAGGCTCCGCGCCATCGTGAGCATCTGCTGCTCGCCGCCGCTCAGGTTCTTGCCCTTGTTGGAGAGCCGGTCGGCGAGCGGGGGGAAGAGCTCGAGCACCCGCGCGACGTACTCGTCCATGCGGCGGCCGCGGTCGGTGGTGAGGCGGGCCATCTTGAGGTTCTCGTAGACGCTCAGGTTCGGGAAGATCCGCCGCTCCTCCGGCACGTAGCCGATGCCCGCCTGCACGATGCGGTGCGGGGGCAGGCCGGTGATATCGTCGCCGTTCCACGTGATGCGACCGCGCCGCGCGCGCACCACCGCCATGATCGTCTTGAGGGTGGTGGTCTTGCCCGCCCCGTTGCGTCCGAGCAGCGCGACCGCCTCGCCCGGCCCGACGGTGAGCGACACCCCCTGGAGTACGTGGCTCAGCCCGTAGTAGGCGTCGACCCCCTCGACCCGGAGCATGGCGGGGCTCAGTCCCTCAGGTACACCCGGCGCACGTCCGCGTTCTCGCGGATCTCGGCCGGGCTGCCCTCGGCGAGGATCTCGCCGTAGTTGAGCACGGTGATGCGGTCGGAGATCCCCATCACCACCTCCATGTCGTGCTCCACCACCACGATGGTCACGTGGCCGGCCAGGCGGCGCACGAACGCGGCGGTGCGCTGGGTCTCGTCGGGGCTCATGCCCGCGGTGGGCTCGTCCAGGAGGAGGAAGTCCGGATCGGTGGCGAGGGCGATGCCGATCTCGAGGTAGCGCTGCTCGCCGTGAGAGAGCTCGCTGGCCCGCGCGTGCCGCTTGGGCGCGAGTCCGAGGTGGCGGAGGATCTCCTCGGCCCGCGCGTTGACCGCGGCGAGCGAGTCCGCATTGCCCCAGAACCGGTAGTGGGTGACGCGGGACTGCGCCGCGATGCGGACGTTCTCGAACACGGTGAGGTCGCCGAAGATGTTGGTCACCTGGTAGGAGCGCGCGATGCCGAGGCGGGAGACCGCGTGGGCGGGCAGGCCGGTGATGTCGCGCCCCTTGAACAGGACACGCCCGGCCGACGGGGGCAGCACCCCGGTCAGCAGGTTGAAGAACGTGGTCTTGCCCGCCCCGTTGGGCCCGATGACCGAGCGCAGCTCCCCGGCCCGCACCTGGAAATCGACCCGGTTGACCGCGGTGAGGCCTCCGAACGTCTTGCTGAGCCCCCGGCTCTCGAGCAGGCGCCCGTCGGCGGCGCCCGCGCGGGCGCCCGCCTTCACGAGCCGCTCCGGCTCGGGCGGCCCACTCTCGGCCGCGTCGGCCGGCGCGGGACCGCGGCGGCCGATCAGCCGGGCGAGCGTGCCCGCGATGCCGTCGGGCAAGAAGAGGACGATCAGCACGAACGCGCCGCCGACGAAGACCTCCCAGTACTCGAGGTGCTTGCTCAGGAAGTCGCGCATCCAGATGAAGACGCCGGCGCCCACGAACGGGCCGAGCAGGGTGCCGGTCCCGCCGAACAGGGTCATGATGAGGACCGAGCCCGACATCTGCCAGTGGATGTTCTCGATCGGCACGAACTCGAGCACGACGGTGAGGAGCGCGCCGGCCAGCCCCGAGAAGAGTCCCGAGATCGCGAAGGCCGCGAGCTTCACCCGGCGGGTGTCGAAGCCGCACGCCGCCGCGCGGGTCTCGTTGGCCTTCACCGCGCGCATCACCCGCCCGAGGGGCGAGCGCAGCAGGTGGCGGATCGCCAGCATCGCGAAGAAGATCGCGGCCGCGATCACGTAGTAGCGGGTGATGGGCCGCTTGGACAGCCGCCAGCCCAGCGGCTCGCTCAGGTAGAGGATCGGCAGGTTCCCGAGCCCGTCGGTGCCGCCGGTCACCGGCGTCCACATGAGCACGACGTAGTAGAAGACCTGCGAGAGCGCCAGGGTGAGCATGGCCAGATACACGCCGCGCTTTCGCAGGACCAGGAGGCCCAGGATCAGCGACGTGACGAGCCCGCCGACCGCCCCCGCCAGGATGCTCAGCTCGATCGGGAGACGGTAGCGGGCCAGGAGGATGCCGGTGACGTAGGCGGCCACCCCGAGGAAGGCGGAGTGCCCGAGCGAGAGCACGCCCGCGTGGCCGAGGAGCACGTCGTAGGCCAGCGCGAAGAGCCCGAACACCAGGACCTCGGTGAGCAGGCCGAGGTAGAACGGGGTGTAGTCCGCGTACAGCGGCGCGGTGGCCAGCACCGCGGCGGCGAGGAGAAGGCCTCTCACTCCTCGGACATCCCCTCCTGACCGAAGAGACCCCGCGGGCGCACGAGCAACACCAGGGCCATCGCGAGGTAGATGACGACGTCGGCCAGGACGTCGTAGACCATGCCGGTGAGCGCGAGGGTCTCTCCGATCAGGAGCCCGCCCGCCACCACACCGAGGAAGGTGCCCATGCCGCCCACCACCGTGACGATGAAGCACTCGATGAGCACGAGGCCGCCCATCTCGGGGGCCACCGCGACCAGCGGCGCGGTGATCACGCCCGCGAAGGCGGCCAGCGCGGCCCCGAGCGCGTAGGTGACGGTCCAGGTGCGGGCCACGTTGATGCCGAGGAGCTGCACCATGAGGTTGTCGCTGGTGCCGGCCCGGATCACGAGGCCCAGGTTCGTCCGGTTGAGCAGGAGCCACAGCAGCGGCAGCAGCACCGCGGTCACGACCAGGATGAACACCCGGTACGCGTGCACGTCGATGGCCCCGAGCCGGAACAGGGAGCCGGTCAGCGCGGCGGGCACCGCGAACGGCTTGCCCGGCCGGCCGAAGGTCATCCGCACCAGGTCCGGGATCATGATGGCGAGCCCGTAGGTCACCAGCACCCCCGCGAAGTTTGCGTTCCGGGTGCCATAGATGCGCTTGAGCACCCCGCGCTCGACGAGGACCCCGACGAGGCCGACCGCGGCCGGGGCGGTCAGCAGGGCGAGCCAGAAGCTCCCGGTGAGCTGGATGGTCAGCCAGCCCGCGTAGGCCCCCAGCATGTAGAAGATCCCATGGGCGAAGTTGATGATGCCCATGAGCCCGAACACGATCGACAGCCCGAGCGCGACCAGGATCAGGATGCAGCCGTTCACCAGCCCGATGAAGAGCTGCGTGTACCAGATCTCGAGCGGAAACCCGAAGAGCGTCAGATCCGCTGGGCTCTCAGATCTGCTGACTCAGCGGCTTCTTCGGGTCGAAGCCCTCGCCCTCGCACGACTCGGAGGTCGTCTCGCCGCTCACGCTCTGCACGATGTCGAAGAAGTCCCACGGGTCCTTCATGGCGGAGGCCGACTTGCCGCGGCACAGGTACACCTCTTGACTGTTCACGTGGTCGCAGGCGCGGATCTGCTCCGGGCCCTTCAGGTGCTGGAACTTCCGGCCCTCGAGCGCGCGGGTGACCTTCTCGGTCTCGAGCGACTTGACCTCGTTCGCGGTCTCGAGCAGCAGGCGCACCGTCGAGTAGGTCGACGCGGTGTAGCCGGAGGGGGCCCGCTTGCGCAGGGCCACGTGCCGATCGTAGTAGCGCTTGGCGGCCGGGAACTTATCCTTGAGGTGCCAGTACCACGGCATGCCCGAGTAGAAGTTCTCGTAGACGCCCGCCCCGGCCGCCTCCGCGAAGGTGAGCTCGGTGATGGAGTGGATGACGCGCGCCTGCCTCGCGAGCCCGAACTCCTGCACCTGCTTGGCGCACGCCACCTGGTCCGCGGCCCACGTCGTGATGAAGACCACGTCCGCCTTGGCCGCCGCCACCTTGGGCAGGAACGGCAGGAAGTCGCGGGTGCCGAGCGGGGCCCACGTCACCCCGGTCCAGTCCGCGCCCACCTGCTTGGCCACCAGCGAGTAGGCCCGCTCGAACATCTGGGGCCAGGAGTAGTTGTTGGCCAGCATGTGCCACTTCTTGCCCATCTTCTGCGCGTCGACGAAGTGCGCGGCGGCAGCCGCGGTCTGGTAGGGCGTGAGGTTGTTGCCGAACTGGTACTTGCACATCTTGCCCTTGACGGTCAGGAAGTTCTGGCCGAAGAAGCTCACGATGACGTCGTTCTTGCAGCCGACCTCCGCCATCGCGATGCCCTCGAAGCCCACGATCGCGCCGACCAGGAACGCGGCCTTCTCCACCTCGATCAGCTCGGTGGCCTTGCGCTTCGCCACCTCCGGCTTGAACTCGGAGTCGCGGATGACCGTCTCGACCTTGCGGCCCATCACGCCCCCCGCCGCGTTGACGTCCTCGACCGCGATCTGGGTCGCCGCGAGCATCTCCTGCGCCTCGAGCGCCATCGGCCCCGTCATCGGCACCACGACCCCGAGCTTGATCGCCTGCTGGCCGAGGGCGAGGCGGTTGACGAAGGGGAATCCGGAGAACGCGGTGGCCGCGCCGGCTCCCGCGAGGGTCTTGAGAAGCGTTCGCCGCGTGGTCGGACTCATCGTGGTCCCTCCGCTGTGAGGTGCGAGATGTCCCGCTGACGCCGACCGCTTATAACACGCGCGGGCCGGCGGCGTCCACTCCCGGACCCCGGCGCGCCTGTGGTAGGCTCCGCGAGGAGATCGGCCGTGTCCACGACCCTGCACTTCGGCCTCGTCCTCGCCCTCACCATCCGGGGCCTCGCGGTGACGTCGTACGAGACCATGCGCCGCGTGGCGTCCCAGGCGGAGGAGCTCGGCTTCGACTCGATCTGGCTCTGCGATCACTTCCTCACCCTCGCGCCGGACGCCTACGCGGAGGACGCGGGGATCGCGGTGGGCGCCGGTCCCGGGCCCCGCGCGGAGGGGCCGCGCTCGATGCCGCTGCTCGAGTGCTGGACCGCGCTCTCCGCGCTCGCGCGCGACACGCGCCGCCTCCGCCTCGGCACCAGCGTGCTCTGCCACTCGTACCGCTCGCCCGCGGTGCTCGCCAAGATGGCCGCCACCCTCGACGTGATCAGCGGGGGGCGGCTCGACCTCGGCCTGGGCGCGGGCTGGTTCGAGCAGGAGTACCGCGCGTACGGCATCCCCTTCCCGCGCATCGGGGAGCGGATCGACCAGCTCGGCGAGGGCGTCGAGATCATCCGGCGCATGTGGACGGAGCCGCGGCCCACGTTCCGGGGCCGGCACTACGCCATCGACGGCGCGATCTGCGATCCGCCGCCGCTCCAGCGGCCCCACCCCCCGATCTGGATCGGCGGGGAGGGCGATCGGATCCACCGCCTCGCCGCCCGCGCCGCCGACGGGGTCAACGTGCGCTGGTGGGGTCCGGAGCGGATCGCGGCGCGGGCCGGCTACCTCGACGCCGCGTGCCGGGAATTCGGCCGCGATCCGCGCGCCCTGGCGCGCTCGGTCACCGCGCTCCTCGTTCCGGATCGCGAGGCCGGGCGGGCCGCCGCCACTCGCGAGCGGTTCGCCGGCATCCCGGCCGAGGGACACGTGGCCGGGACCCCCGAGCAATGCGCGGCGCGGATCCGCCGGTACGTCGACCACGGCGTGCGCCACTTCCTGTTCACGATTCCCGACGTCGGCTCGAGCGCGGGGCTCGAGCTGGCCGGGCGCGAGGTGCTCCCGGCGCTGCGCCGGGACCTCACGGAGGAGACCCGATGAAGCCCGACGAGCGTCGCCCGTATCTGCAGCCCACCCGGATCATCGACTCGGACCACGCCGACGTCGTCGCCCAGGCCCGGCGCCTCACCGAGGGCTGCACCAGCGAGCGGGAGAAGGTCGAGCGCATCTACTACTTCGTGCGCGACATGCCCTACGACATTCTCGCCTCGTTCCGCGATCTCGCGGAAGGGCGGAGCCGCGCGAGCGACGTGCTCCGGGCCGGCCACGCGTTCTGCATGGGCAAGGCCAGCTCGTTCGTGGCGCTGTGCCGGGCCGCCGGCGTGCCGGCCCGCATCGGCTTCCAGCAGCTCGACTGTCCGGACAAGCCGTTCATGTCCGAGGAGGTCCGCCGCCTCTGGGGCGACCGCACGCTGCCCCGCCACTCCCTCGGGGAGGCCTACCTCGACGGCCGCTGGCTGAAGCTCGACGCGACCATCGACGCGGCGACCGCCGCCGCGAAGGGGCGGCCGTACGCGCGGCAGTTCGACGGTGAGCACGACATTCCCACCGTCGAAGGGCCGATCCTCGCGGACCTCGAGAGCCACGCCGACTACCCGGCGGACGTCGCCGCGTGGTACGAGACGATGGCCCGCGAGGTGGTGCGGGCCCTCCGCGAGGCCGACGCGCGGGCGCGCGTCGCGGCCGACGACGCGCTCTGGAGCGGCCCGCCGGCGCCCGGACGCGACCGGGCGCCCTGAGCCGACGATCAGCGCGGGCGGGCCGCGACCGCCGCGGCCGGCTCGCCCCGCCGCAGGGCCTCCGGATCCTCGAGCCCCAGCCGGCGCACGGAGATCTCGGCGCGATCCTGCATGCGGGCGTCGCTCGCGTCCAGGTTGCGGGTGAAGCAGCAGAACTCGAGCTGCAGCCCGTTCGGGTCCTTGAAGTAGATGGACTTGGCCCAGTCGTGGTCGACCACCTCGGTGACGTCGACGCCCTTGGCCAGCAGCTCGTGCCGCTTGTCCTCGAGCGCCGCCTCGGAGCCGGCCTCGAACGCGAAGTGATAGAACACGCTCGGCACCCCGAGGCCGCGGTTGATCCCCGCGTCGTAGGCGGCGGGCACCCCCGGCACCCCGCGCGCCTCCATGAAGGCGATGAGCTGGTCGCGCCCGGTGTCGAAGAAGACGTGGCGGATCTGGCCGCCCTCCTTGATCCGGATGACGTCGCAGCGGACCGCCTTGAAGCCGAGGACGTTCTCGTAGAAGTCCCGGGTCCGGTCGAGATCGAGGGTGGAGAGGCCGACGTGCGAGAAGCCCTTGTGGGACATGGTGTTCCCTCCTCCGGGATGGCGTCAGACCGCGGGGGCTACAGTACCGCGCCGTGCTATCATCCGCCACACGAGGAGGGCCCCATGGCCAAGATCAAGCACATCGCGCTCTCGACCCAGGACGTCGACAAGACCGCCGCCTTCTACGTCAACGTGTTCGGGATGAAGCAGATCGCCCGCATCGACAGTCCCAACGCCCGGGGATACTACCTGAGCGACGGCGACCTGAACCTGGCGATCCTCAACTTCAAGAACGACGCGGTGGCGGGGGTCGAGCGCGGCAAGGACTGGAGCGGCATCCACCACATCGGATTCCAGGTGGAGAGCCTCGAGGCGATCGCGGAGAAGCTCGCCGCCGTCGGCTCCGAGCCGCGCCACGACGTCAACCAGGCCCTCGGGGTGGGGCCCGGCTACGAGCGCCACGGCAACGTCGAGGTCAAGTACAGCGGCCCCGACGGCGTGATGGTCGACGTGTCGGAAACCGGTTGGGTGGGAACCTCGGGCTTCACCGCGTAGCGACCGGCCTCGCCCGACCGCGTCCCCCGGACGCTCGGGTCAAGCGACCGACACGGGCTCCGCCTGGTACAGGTAGCACGCCACGTCGTGGGTGGCGCCCACCGGCACCCACGGCGGTGGCGCCTCCGCGCAGCGGGGCATGGCGAACGCGCAGCGCGTGCGGAACCGGCAGCCGGACGGCGGGTCGATCGCGTTCGGTGGATCGCCCGCGATCGGCAGGCGGTCCATGCGCCGGTCCGGGTCCATGCTCGGCGCGGAGGCGAACAGCGCCTGGGTGTAGGGGTGCTTCGGGGACTGGGCGAGCGCCTCCGCGGTCCCGGTCTCCACCACCTCCCCCAGGTACATGACCAGCACCCGGTCGCTGACGTACTCGATGACGTTCAGGTCGTGCGAGATGAACACGTAGGTGAGGGCCCGCTCGGTCTTGAGATCCTGCAGCAGGTTGAGCACCTGGGCCTGGACCGACTTGTCGAGCGCGGACACCGGCTCGTCGAGGACCAGCAGGCGGGGGTCGAGCACCAGGGCGCGGGCGATGTTCACCCGCTGCCGCTGCCCGCCGCTCAGCTCGTGGGCGTAGCGCCGGCCGTGTAGCCCCGGATCGAGGCCGACCCGCCCCAGCATCGCGCGGGCCCGCTCGCGGGCCTCCCGCCGCGGCGTGCCGTGCACCAGCAGGCTGAACGCGATCGCGTCCTCGATGGTCAGCCGTGGATTCAGCGACGCGTAGGGGTCCTGGAAGACGAGCTGCATGTCGCGCCGCAGCCGCTTCATCCGCGACGGCGACGCGGCGCGCACGTCCTCGCCGTCGAAGCGGAGCTCGCCGGCCTCCGGCTCGATCAGGCGCAGGATGACCCGCGCGAGCGTCGACTTGCCGCAGCCCGACTCCCCCACGATGCCGAGGGTCTCCCCGGGGGCCACCTCGAACGACACGTCGTCCACCGCCCGCACCCAGGCCCGCGTGCGCTGCAGCACCCCGCCCCGCAGGGGGAAGTGCTTGCGCAGGCCGCGCGCCTCCAGCAGGGGCCGGCTCATCCGCGGATCTCCATCGCGTCGCGCAGCCCGTCGGACAGCAGGTTGAACGCCATCGACGTGATGAAGATGGCGAGGCCGGGCAGCGCGGGCACGATCGCGTTGACGTAGATCGACTGGCGCAGGGTGTTCAGCATGAGGCCCCACTCCGCGGCGGGCGGCGTGACCCCCAGGCCGAGGAAGGACAGGCCCGCCGCGAGGATGATCGAGAGTGACACCTGGGTGCTCGCGAACACCAGGATCGGCCCGAGCACGTTCGCCAGGAGATGGTGCCGGACGATGGCGCGGACCCCCGCGCCGCTGGCGCGCGCCGCCGCGATGTACTCGAGGCCCTTCACCTGCACGGTGGCCGATTCGGCGACGCGCACCACGCGCGGCACGAAGACGATCGACAGCGAGATCAGGGTGTTGGCGAGCCCGGGGCCGAGCGCCCCGGAGATCGCGATCGCGAGCAGCACCGCCGGGAACGCGTAGAAGATGTCCATGGTGCGCATGATCAGCGTGTTGGTGATCCCGCCCACGTACCCGGCCGCCACCCCGAGCCCGGCGCCGAGCACGAGCGCGACCAGGACCGGGGTGAGCCCGGCCACCAGGGTCATGCGCCCGCCCCACAAGAGGCGGCTCAGCATGTCTCGCCCCTGCTCGTCCGTGCCGAGCACGTGCCCGGGCGCGCCCACCTCCGCGAGGCGCAGCCGGATCGACCCCGCGCTCGGGTCGTACGGGGCGAGCCACGGCGCCAGCACCGCGGAGAGCGCGATCAACACCAGCACCCCGCCGGCCACGAGGGTGGCCCGATCGCGCGAGAGGCGCCAGGCGACCGTCCGCCAGTAGGACATCGGCGCCGCCGCCACCGCGGGGGCCTCCACCAACGCGACCGAGACCGCCATCAGTGGCGCGCGATCCGCGGGTCGATCAGCGTCTGTAGCAGGTCGACCGCGAGGTTCAGCAGCACGAAGAACGTGGCCAGCACCAGGATCACCCCCTGCAGGACCGGGATGTCCCGCTGGAAGATCGCCAGGTTCAGCAGGTAGCCGGTGCCGGGCCACGAGAAGACCGCCTCCACCAGCACCGAGCCGCCGAGCTGGAAGCCGAACTGCAGGCCGAGCACGGTGAGAATCTGCGGGGCGGAGTTCTTGACCACGTGCGAGAACACCCGGCGGGCTCCCAGCCCCTTGGCCCGCAGGGCGAGCACGAACTCCTGGTTCAGGATGTCCAGCGCGGCCGACCGCACGACGCGGGTGATGACGCCGAGCGGGATGAGGGCGAGGGCCACCGTGGGCAGCACGATGTGTCGCAGGTACTCGACCACGCCCGGGTCGTTCGCGGCCCCCATGGCCGGCAGCCAGTTGAGCTGGACCGAGAACACGATGATGAGGATGATCCCGGCCCAGTAGTGCGGCACCGAGACCCCGACCACCGCGACCGCGCTGGCCAGCTTGTCGAGGGCGCGCCCCTGCCGGAAGGCGGCCAGGAGCCCCATGGCCATCCCGAGCACGAACGCGAGCAGCGACGACGACAGCGCGAGCACGAGGCTGTTGGCCAGGGCGTCGCGGACGTCGAGGATGACCGCGCGCCGGGTGGCGACCGACTTGCCGAGATCGCCCTGGGCCACCCGCCCGAGCCAGACCAGGTACTGCACCGGCAGCGGCCGGTCGAAGCCGTAGGCGCGCTTGGTGGCCTCGATCTCGGCCTGGCTGGACTCGGCCGGCATCACCGCCGAGATCGGGTCGCCCGGGGCCAGGTGCACCATCGCGAACACGATGATGCTGGCCCCGAGCAGCGTCGGGATCGCGAGCAGCAGACGCCGGCCGACGTAGACCCACACGAACGGGCGCTACCTCACCGACACCGCGGTCAGATCCACGAACCAGCTCTGCGGCTGCACGAAGCCCTTCACCTTGGGCGACAGCGCCCGCGGGTTCTGGTCGTGCACCACGAAGATCCAGGGAGCGTCGTCGACCACGATCTCGTGGAGGCGGGCGAGGATCTGGTCCTGCTTGGCCACGTCGAAGGTCCGCTCCGCCTCGTCGATGAGCTTGTCCGCCTCCGGATTGATGTAGGGCATGGTGTTGACCGCGACCGGCACCACCGCCTTGCTGTGGAAGAACCGGCCGAACCCACTCCACGGCTCGAGGAAGTTCCAGGAGATGTTCCAGGCGTTGAGACTCTCGTTCTCCGGCGTCTTGAAGCCCGCGCGCCAGCGCGTCAGCAGGGTGTTCCACTCCACCGGCTGCAGGTCGACGTCGATGCCGACGTCCTTCAGGTTCTTCTGGATCAGCTCGTTCATCGCGAGCGGCAGCATCTGGCCCGAGCCGGAGGTCGAGATCAGGTGCACCGCCTTCGCGGGATGCTTGCTCCCGTCGAAGCCGGCCTGGCGCAGCAGCTCCTTGGCCTTCGCCGGGTTGTAGTCGTAGGTCTCCTTCGGCTTGCCGAACCACGGATGGCCCTTGTAGACCACCCCGGTGGCCGGGATGCAGGTGTCGTGCAGCAGGTTCTTGCAGATCCCCACCCGGTCGATCGCGTAGTTGGCCGCCTTGCGCACGAGCTTGTTGCTCCAGGGCTCCTTGTCCAGCCGCAGGGTGTGCGTCCAGTTGTGCGGATAGCTGTTCATCGTGATGGTGAAGCCGCTCCCCTTCAGCTGGGGAATCGCGTCCGGCGGCGGCACCTCGATCCAGTCGACCTGCCCGCTGCGCAGCGCGGCGAGGCGGGTGGTCGGCTCCGGCATCGGGAGCAGCACGAGCTTGTCGATCTTGGGCCGGCGCTTGGCGTCCCAGTAGGTCTTGTTCGCGTCGAGCTCGAGACGCTCGCGGGGCACGAACTTGGTCACCCGGAAGGGGCCGGTGCCCGAGGGCTGCTCGGCGAACTTGCGCCAGTCCTTGACCTTCTGCCACTGGGTCGGGGACACGATCAGCATGTAGCAGATCTGGTACGGCACGAAGCTGGTCGGCTTGTTGGTCTCGAACTCGACGGTGTAGTCGTCGACCTTGCTGACCCCGACGAGGGAGGCGAGCCGGAAACCCACCTGCCCGGAGCCGTAGGGATCGAAGTGGGGCGCGTCCTTCTTCTTGATCGACTCGAACGTGAAGACCACCGCATCCGCGTTGAACGGGCTACCGTCGTGGAACGTGACGCCCTTGCGTAGCTTGAACACCCACCGGGTCGGCGCGTCCTTCCGCACCTCCCAGGACTCGGCGAGGCCGGGCACGAGCTGCGCCAGCCGGTCGCCGCGGGTGAGGTCCCACGCGATCAGCGGCTCGTAGATCTGGTAGCCGATGAAGCGAAAGCCCTCGAAGCCGTTGTCGGTCTGGCCGCCGGTGTAGGGGATGTCGCTGGCGGTCATGCCGATCCGCAGGGTGCCCTGGGCGTGGGCCGGTCCGATCGGCGAGAGCGGGAACACGAGGGCGAGGAGCAGGATGACCAGGCGTCTCATGACGATCCTCCTAGGCGACGAGGTGGCAGCGGGCAGCGTGGCCGGGGGCCACGGGGTGGAACGCGGGCGCGGTGGTCGTGCACGTCTCGAGCGCGACCGGGCACCGCGGCGCGAAGGCGCAGCCGAGCGGCAGCGCGGCCAGGTTGGGCGGCGCGCCGGTGATCGGGACGAGCGGGCGGCCCTTCTGACCGCGGCGCACGGTGGCCTGCATCAGGCCGGTGGTGTAGGGATGCGCGGGGCGGCGGAACAGGTCGCGGATGGAGGCCTGCTCCACGATGCGCCCGGCGTACATCACCGCCGCGTCGTCCGCGATCTCCGCCGCGACCCCGAGGTCGTGGGTGACGAAGATGACGGCCAGGTCGAGCCGCTTCTGCAGGTCGCGCAGCAGCCAGAGGATCTGGGCCTGGACGGTGACGTCGAGCGCGGTGGTCGGCTCGTCGGCGAGCAGCAGAGCCGGCTCGCCCGCGAGCGCGATCGCGATCATCGCCCGCTGACGCATGCCGCCGGAGATCTCGTGCGGGTAGCTCGCCAGGCATCGCTCCGGCGACGGCACCTGGACCAGGTCGAGCAGCTCGCGCGCGCGCCGACGCGCCGCCGCGCGGTCGAGGCCGCGGTGCTGCGCGAGGGTCTCCGCGATCTGCCCGCCGATGGTGTAGACGGGGTCGAGGGCGGTCATCGGCTCCTGGAACACGAGCGACACCACGCCGCCGCGCAGCGCCTCGCGCGCGCGCCCGTCGAGCCGGTTGACGTCGCGCCCGTTCACGAGCACCTCGCCGCCGACCCGCGCGTGCGCGCCCTGGTGCAGCCCGAGGATCGCGCGCAGGGTGACGCTCTTGCCGGAGCCCGACTCGCCCAGGAGGGCGAGCACCCGGCCCGCCTCCAGCGAGAACGTCACGTCGTTCACCGCGCGCACCACGCCGTCGCGCGTCTCGAACGCCACGCTCAGGTCCCGGACGGTCAGTAAGGGCATGCGCGCTGTTCCCCGGGTGGCGGCGATCATAGCGGGATTGCCGATCGAGCGCCACCGGAGGCGGGCCGGTTTGCGCAAGCGACGACGTGCCCGGTCGGCGGCGGCCTCTGCCCAGAACCGGATCTCCGGAACGTGGTACGCTCGTCACCGCGTAGCCGAAGGAGGATCTCTCCATGTCGACGAGGCCCAGCGTTCTTCTCGTCCCCTTCCTGATCTGGAGCCTCGCCGGCTGTGCCCGGCCGGCCGTCACCCCCGGGCTGGTCTGCGTGCCCGCCGGCCAGCCGCCGCCCTACGCGGCGGCCGGGAGCTGGTACTGCCAGGAGGTGTCGGTCAGCGTGCGCGAGCCGGGCCCGCAGCTCGTCCAGCACCGGACCGGGCCGTTCGCGGACCTGATCGTGAGCGCGGTGGGGCGCTGCCCGGAGCGACCGGGCCAGTTCGCCCCGAGCGTCACGGTCAAGAACATCGGGCCGGTGCCGGCGGGGGCCTTCAACGTGGCCGTCGACGTCGGCGTCTTCGACCGCGGCGGCTCACCGGTAGCGTCCACCGCCTCGGTCGTTCGCGTCGCCGGCCTCGCGGCGGGCGCGGAGAGCGCCCTCGCGCTCGACCGCATGCCGGGCGTGATGCTCCGCGCGGGAGACCGGCTCACCATCTCCGCGATCGCCGATCCGCAGCAGGTGCCGGGCGGGCCCCCCAACGTGTTCGGCGAGGTCCTCGAGCTCGACGAGACCAACAACGGCGTGGTGCAGAACTGCGCGGTGCCGGGCTGAGGGGCTCGGGGAAGCTCCGCGGCCGCGATCGCCGGGTCTCTCAGGTGAACGGGCTCAGCGCCAGGTTCCGGACGGGGCCGTATCCAGGCGCCCGGGCTCCGGGCACGACTCGGGCGCGAGCGCGCCCCATCGAAGGTTCTCGGCCGCCGCCTCGGGACTGGTGACGTCGGGTGCCTGTCCGGTCATGAGCGCGCTCCGCTCACACGCCGTCGGCACGAGCCGGTCCGGGGGCGCCGGCCGCGGAGCGGCGGCGGAGCAGCCCGCCAGCAGCGCCACCGCCAGCGCGACCGCGAGCGTCCACGTCATGAGGAAGAGCCCGAAATGGCATCCGTGAGGTGGAGGAGTGAGTCCCGAGGGCCCATCGGCGCGCGGACGCCACGAGCTCGGGGAGAGCGGCCGGAGCTACGTCGGACGGACCGCCGGGCTCGGAAGAGGCGAGAGACCGGGCCGGCTCAGCCGGGGAACGGGGTCACCACCGGAATCTCGGCGATCCTCAGCTTGACGTCCTGAGTCCCCGAGGCGCCCCGGGCCACCGCGAGCGCGACGCTCGGCTCGGCCCCGGCGGGCAGCTCGAGGGTCACCTCGCCCCTCACGCACTCCACGTCGATCCGGTGGCGCCGCATCTCCGGGTGCCCGGCGAGCGCGACCTCGACCTGGGAGGCCACCACGCGATCGGCGACCAGCTCCCGGGCCGCGTCGGTGGTGGCGAGCTCGGGTCGCCCCGCCGCCTCCACGAGGAGACCGACGGCCGCCTCGCGGGAGAGCACCGCGGTGTTGATGAGGAGGTCGTAGAGGCTCGGATCCTTGACCTCGGCGTCGAAGAGATAGCGCATCCGTGCCGCCTTCTGGATGTCGTCCCGGCGGATGAACTGGGCCACCGTCTTCGGCGTGACGCGCTCCTTGCCCTGGGCGGACAAGGTCGCGGTCAGCCGCGTCACGCGCACCGGGAACGGCGCCACGATCCGCGTCCGGAGCACGTGGGGCACGCCGCGCAGCAGCCACTGGCCCCCGCCCCCCATCAGGACCACGTTGTCGTCCTGCGCGAACTCGTACAGGACCACCTGGAGGGCCAGGATGCACCGACGGGTTTCCGCGTCGAACCGCTCCACCCAGGAGGGCCGATCCTCGGCGAGACGGGCGAGGCGATCCTCGGCCAGGCCGTAGCGCTTGGCCCGGCCGAGCAGCTCCTCCTGGTCGACGTACGTGTAGCCGAGACGGTTCGCGACCGCCATGCCGATCTCGGCCCCGCCGCTGCCCATTTCCTGGGAGATCGTGAGAATCGCCATGGCTTCACCCTCCTGCCCGGGTCGAGCGAGCCGGGCCGAACCGGTCGATCGGTGGCGAGAGCTTAGTCTCGGCGGCGGACCGAGTCAAGCCCGC
>DATJIR010000118.1:0-48751 GCA_035493135.1 Verrucomicrobiia bacterium | reverse complement strand
AGGTTACGGTCAAGGCGGAAGCGGGGCAGCCGAACAAGCAGGCGATGGACGAAGAGGACTTTCGCAGTTACCGCGCCGCGTTGGCGCAAGGCCCGCTGCGCGCTTTTTTCGGCACCGACAAACGGCTGGCGCGACTGCGCCAATGACCGAGGTCACCGGTTGTTCTTCAATGCCATTTTTCCCGATATGTCGTGCACCAGCTCTTTGCGCTTGAAGCGCCAAGTCCCGTCCTGGCGCACCCATTTGTCTTTGTAAGTGCCACCCATGACCGGGATCAGATCCAGCCCGCACTCGCGGACGACCAGGTAATCCGAAACCGAGTCGGCGCTGTCCTCATTCACCTTTATGATGATGTTGGCGATGTAATGCTTGCGCTGGGGCCCTTCGCCTTTCACCGGTACGATGCTGCGTAGCATCTGCTCGATGGCGGCGCGCCCCTTGGCCTCGCCGTAATCAGTAGTCCATATGCCGTCGTCGGCGAACAGGCTCGCGACGTCAGCGAAACGGCCGGCATCGAGCGCGTGGCAATAGGCGGCCATGACTTCGCGGATCGCGTCCTTGTCCTCCAAGACCGACATTCGTCCGGTGCCCCATTGCAACACTGATAATCGGGCGGCATCAGCGCAGATCGCGCCGCGGATCATGCGCTAACGCTTGAGCCTGAGATCCTCGTAAGGCGCCGAGTAGGAGTAGCTCCGGATCAGGTTGATCCCGGGCTCCTCGACCCGCGGACCGACGCCCCAGATGAACGCGAGCTCGTAGATCGGGATGTTCAGCACCTCGTCGTGCATGATCTTCTGGATCTGCCCGACGAGCTGCTCGCGCTTCTTGGGGTCCAGCTCGCGTCCCTGCCGCACGTAGAGGTCGTCGATCTCGGGCCGGCTGCCGTAGGCGTAGATGCCGTTCTTGGTGGCGTACGGCTCGATCCGGGTGGCCGCGTTGCCGAAGGCGGCGGTGATCACCAGGATCATCCCGTGGAGCTTCTTGTCGCGCCACGCCGAGAAGTAGGCGGCGCGTTCCATGGCGCGGGCCCGGGTGCGGATGCCCACCGTCTGCAGGTACCCCTGGATGGCCTCGCCCATCGAGTTGTAGGGCGGGAACGGGTAGAAGTCGCCCGCGTCGAAGCCGTTGGGGTAGCCCGCCTCGGCCAGCAGCTTCTTGGCCTGCGTGGGGTCGTAGGCGGGCGGCTCGTAGGCCACCGCGTACTGGAAGATGCGCGGCACGATGCTGCCGGTCAGCCGCGAGAAGCCGAGGGTCTCGGCCTGGTTCACCGCCTCGCGATCGATCGCGAGGCTCGCGGCCAGGCGCACCCGCCGGTCGTGCCACGGGGACTTGGGATCCCACTGGTCGGGCAGCTCGAGCCAGAACGCCCCGGAGAGGAGCGGCGCCTTGACCTGGTAGCCCGGCGTCTTCTGGATGGCCTCCGCGGTCGGGCCGGTCAGGAGGTACGCGATGTCCACCTCGCCGCTCCGGAGCGCGGCGGCGCGGGTGGTCTCCTCCGGCATCGAGCGCATGACCAGGCGCTTGACCGACGGGGCCTTCCGCCAGTAGCCGTCGAAGGCCTCCATCACGATCTCGACGCCCGGCTTGAACGAGACCACCTTGTAGGGCCCGGCCCCGATCGGCGCGGCCTTGAACCCGTCCTCGCCGACCTGCTGCACGTACTTCTTGGGCACGATCCAGGCGGCCCCGGAGGCGGTCGTGCCGTAGAAGGTCATGAAGTCGGCCCAGGGCTCCTTCAGCACGAAGCGCACATGGGTCGGCCCGAGCACCTGGACCTCCTTCACCTTCTCCTTCAGGAGCGTGGCGCTGGCACCCTTGTAGCGCTCGAAGGAGAACCTCACGTCCTCCGCGGTGACCGGCTCCCCGTTGTGGAAGCGCGCGTTCTTGCGCAGGGTGAAGGTGAACGTCAGGTGGTCCTTCGACTCCTGCCACGACTCGGCCAGGCTCGGGGTGTTGAGCCCGCCCGGCATCGGCTTCACGAGCGCGTCGTGCACCGCGTAGAGCACCATGAACGGGGTGCTGAACGCCTCGGTCTCGGCGGGATCGAGCCACTTGGGGGCCAGCGTCACGTGCAGGCCCCAGCGCATCTCGCCGTCGGCGGCGGAAGCGGGCGCGGCGGGGGCGACCAGGAACAGGGCGACGAGGGTCAGCGAGAGGAGATGGAGTCGTTTCATGACGAGAACCCTAGGCCGAGCCGCCGGCCAGGTCAAGGCTCAGCGAGCGGACGTCGCGGGGGCCCCGGCCTCGAGCGCGGCGATGCACGCCTCTCGAATGCGCCATACGTCCTCGAGGCTGCGGCCGGGCGCGGGATCCGCGCGCGCGATCCAGTCGCGCAGGAACGCCCGGTGGATGTCGTTCTTGTAGGCGCCGATCTGCTCGATGGTGATGGGCTCCTCGTGCAGGAAGCGCTCGATCGGCTCGGCACCCGGCGGGACGCCGGTCATGTCCACGCGCTCGCCCTCGTACCGCAGGTAGCAGTGGGCCTCGGGGAGGTACGCGAGCCCGTGCGCGCTCAGCACCGGACCCACCCCCGGCGTGTTCCGCTCGCTCATCCCGTAGATGCCGAGCATGAGCTGGACGTCGATCCCCTGCTCGCGGGCGAGCGCGGCCAGGGTGGCGTGCTTGGTCGTGCACGTCCCGCGCCCCTCGTCGAGGACGAGCCAGTACCGGCTGCGGTCGCTGATGCGTCCGTACGGGATCTGTCGGACGTGCCGCGCGGCCGCCGCGAAGTCGTCCGCCCCGAGCGCGCGGAATCGCGCGGTGACCGGCCCGTCGGCCGCGAGCGGCCGGGACGCGAGCCGGTCGAGCGCGCTCGGCATGGCCCGCCTCAGAAGATCGCGAGCGGGTGCGCGGGCGCGCCGGTGGCGCCCACCAGGCGCAGCGGGGTGGCGGTGAACAGGAACTCGTTGCGCCCTTCCTCGGCGCACGCCTTGGCCAGCCGCTCCGGATCCGAGTTGTCGATCAGGGCCAGGCCCAGGAACGGGATGGCCAGGTGGGGAGACATGCCGAAGCCCGGGTAGCCGCTCGGGCGCTCGTCCATCATGTCCCAGGAGATACCCGCGATATCCTTCTCGCGGAACCACTCGAGGCACGAGAGGTGGAGCCCCGGGTGCTCCGAGATGCGCGGCTTCCAGTCCGGATTCTCGCGCCGGAACTTCTCGTCGCCGCTTCGCACCACCACCACGTCGCCCGGCTCGACCTTCACGCCGGCCCGTCGCTCGGCCTCGTCGAGCTCGCGCGGCGTCACCGGATGGCCCACCGTGACGTAGCCCTCCTTGCGCCCGGCCGCCACATCGAGGAACACCCCGCGGGTGGTAATACCATGTTCAAAGAGCGGGTCGATCGGGCACCACAGCGCGCCCTCGACGGTGAGGCTCTCCGCGAAGGGTCGGCCGTTGTAGAGCTCGCCGTCCCAGCCCACGTGGCAGAGCGCGTCCACGTGGGTGATCCAGAAGCCGTGGTAGACCATGTCGAAGCGGTCGAGCACCACGTCCACCCGCTCGCGCTTGGACGGAAACGTCATGTGGTACATGTACACCGGCCGCGGGATCACGTCGCGCGCGAGCGACACGGTGCGGCCCTTCTTGATCAGCCGCTGGGCCTGCGCCTGCTTGGCGGGCGTGATGAGGTTCACCGTGCCGAGCTGGTCGTCGTGCCCCCAGCGGCCCCAGTTGTTCAGCTCCTTGAAGTAGCCTTCGACGCGATCGCGGCTGGGCAGCGGGACGGCGGCCATCGGACGGATCCTTTCTCCGGGACTCGGTCTCAGCGGCGGGCGCGAAGGCGGAAAGCCTGCGCCGAGGAGGCGATGAACAGCAGCACTGCGGGCTGCCCGAGCGCGTGTGGGTCGCGGTGCGCGAGGGACAGGACGGTCCCCGCCGCGAGCGCGGCCCACAGGCGGAAGCGCCCCGCGCCCGCCCATCCGAGCGCGCGGGCCAGCCCCGCGCCGAGGAGCGCGCCGGCGGCCACGTTGAAGAGGAGCGAGGCGATCATGTAGCCGGCGGGCCAGCCCGCCGAGGGGTCGAGGAACCTGGCGAGGCGCGGGCCGGGCCCCCACACCGCGGAGGCGAGGATCGCCCATGCGAGCGCCACCAGGTACGGCGCGACCGCCCCGGCCAGACCGGCCAGGAGCACGTCGAGGACCGCGCGTGGGCGGGACAGCGTCAGGGCGGAGCTCGTCATGGCCTGGAAGGTAGCACGGCCAGGCCCGGGCCGGCACGTCACGAAAGCTTAGTCGCCCGGCGACGGGCTGGCAACGTTCACCCGGTACGCTCGGGGCATGCGATCGAGCCCGTACTCCCGTCTCCTCGTGCTGCTGGACGGGACCGAGCGCGGCGAGCGCGCCCTGGCGTGGGCGCGCCACCTGGCCCGGGGCCCCGGCAGCGTGGTCCATCTCCTGATGGTCGCGCCGGCCGCGCGGGCGCTGCGGGCCGGCGGGCGGACGGTGGCCTTCGTCGATCAGCTCGAGGACGGCGCGCGGGCGGCCGCGCACGCGTACCTCGGGCCGGTGGCGGCCCGCCTGCGGGAGGACGGGGTGGCGGTGTGGACCCACGTGCGCGTCGGCGGGCTCGCCCCGGTCGTGCGCGCCGTCATCCAGGAGCTCGACGCCGACGTTCTCGTCCTGACCGACGGTGTGGCGCCGCTCCTGCCGCTCCACGTCGCCCCGATCCCGGTGCTCATGAGCGGGCCGCGCTCGCGGCGGTCCGCCTAGGAGGCGTGCATGAAGGTCAAGACCCTGCTCACCCGGCCGGCGATCACGACCGGGCCGGCCACCAGCATCCGCGACGCACGCGCCCTGATGCGGCGACGCGGGATCCGTCATCTTCCCGTGCTCGAGCACGGCCGGCTGGTCGGCATGCTCGCCGAGCGCGACATCGACCGCGCGGACGCCTCGAGCGTGCCCGAGATCGCCTTGCACGACTGGCTCGGCCCCCTCGCCGATCTCCTCGTGGCGGACGTCATGGCGCGCGGCCCGGTGGCGCTCCACCCCGAGACCCCGGTGGCCGAGGCGGCCCGGCTCGCCTGCGACCGCGGCGTAGACGCCCTTGCGGTGGTCGACTCGGATGAGGTGGCGGGCGTGGTCACGCGCGGCGACCTGCTCGGGGTGCTGGGCGGCCTGCTCGAGCATCGCCATCCGACCGGGCTCGGCCACGTCCTCGCCGCCACGAGCCTCCGCCCGGGCGCCCGCCGGGCGCTGGGCGAGGCCCTGCGCATCGCCGCCACCGCCGGCGCCGCGGTGACCGCGCTACACGTCCTGCCCGCGTCGAGCCGAGTTCCCGGGCTCGAGGGCGCGACGGCGGAGAACGTGAGCCGGGTGGAGCGCGCCCGGCGCCGCGTCGCCGACGAGGCGACGGCCGCGCGGGCCGGGCGAGCCCAGGACGTGACCTGCGAGGTCGCGGAGGGCACGGTGGCGCGCGAGATCGCCCGGCGCGCCGAGGAGCTCGACTCGGATCTCATCGTGGTCGGCGCGGAGGCCCGGCACGGCATCCTCGGCGCCTTCGTCGAGGCGCTCGCCGACCGGCTGGTGAGGCTCGCCCCGTGCCCGGTGCTGGCCGTGCCCCGGTCCGGAGCGCGCGGTGCGGGTCGCTGAGCGGATGCGGCGCGAGCCGCCCACGGTCGACCCGCGCGAGAGCCTCGGGCGTGCGGGCCAGCTCCTGGCGCGTCAGGGCACGGGCGCGCTGCCGGTGGTCCGCCGGCACGCGCTGATCGGCCTGCTCGACGCGGCGGACCTGGACCGCGCGCATCCCTCCGTGGCCACCACGCTCGCGATCGGCGAGATCGCACACCGGCTCGACCGCGTGCCGGTCGAGCGCGTGCTCCGGCCTGGCCTCGCCGCGGTCGGCCGCCGCACCCCGCTGGTCGACGCCATCCGCCTGATGCGGGCGCGCCGCCTCACCGCGCTTCCGGTGGCGCAGGGCGACCGCCTGATCGGGCTCCTCACCGAGGACGACCTGCTAACGCTGCTCGCCGCCCTCTTGGAAGAGGAGCCGCCCGCGACCGTGCCCTAGCCCGAGCTATTCGTGCCGGGCTCGCCCGAGACCGGACGGGTGGCGTCGTGGGGGGCCGCGGGGCAAACGAGCGGAGTGGGCCCCCCGAGTCCGGTGCGCCGCTCGAAGAGCGGCGAGTCCGGCGAGCGGGTGACGGAGCCGGCTGGCCGGCGGCTCCCCACGGCGACAGGACCCGTCCGCCTCACGCGCCGGCCGGCCACGAATAGCCCGGACTAGGGCACGACCACCGCGTTGAGCGGCCGCCGCGGGCTCGGCGCGGCCGGCCGGGTGGGGAAGCCCATGCGGAACGCGAAGGTGGGCTTCCAGTCGGCCGCGCCGGTGAGCCCGGCGAGCGTCTCGGCCGCGCGCGGCTCCCGCCCGAGCGCGCGCTCGCGGTCCACCAGCTCGACCGGCTGGTTGAGCGGCTGCATGGCGAGGCCGCGGCTCACCGCGAGCAGGTGCAGGCGCTGCCAGAGCCGGCCGGCGCGGAGGGCCTGCGCGCGGTCGTAGAGGTCCAGCACCGCGATGAGGCCGAAGAGGGCGCTCGCCGGCACCTGCACGTCGCGGGTGGCGTCGAGCCAGTAGCGGTGGCCGGTCTCGGGCGACGGCGCCGGCAGCATCTTGGCCGCCGCGGTCATCCACGCGGGCAGCCCGGCCGCGTCGAGGGTGGGGCCGTCGCGCAGCCGCTCCACGTCGGCCCGGCGGTGGCGGAACCAGCGCTGGCTGTCCTCGATCATGCGCGGGTCGGCGACGATGCGCTCGGTCGCCGCGATCACCGCCGCCCCGAACTGGCGCCGCTCCCCCGCGGCCGAGAAGAGGAACAGGCGCACCTCGGGGTCCTCCTTGAAGCTCTCCCACATCGCCTCGAGCACCTCGGCGGGCACCGGCCGCCCGGCGTCGTACGCCGCGCGATCGGTGTGCCGCCGGCCGATGGCCTCGAAGAGGGCGTCCGGGCGCGGGCGGGCCGGCGCGAGCTCCAGCGCCGCGACGGGCTCCGGGCGCGGCGGCGACGGCGGGCCCGCGAGCGTCCCCTCGCGGACCGTCACGATCGCCTCGTAGCCGTAGGCGCGGGCCGCGCGGGCCATGTTCTCGATCGCGCAGCCGAGGCCGATGTGCATCTCCCGCAGGTAGGGATCGAAGCTGCCCAGGTTGCGGGCGGTGTCGGCCAGCAGGGTCACGCGCGCGGCGCTCACCTGGAAGAGCCACGGCTGCGTGTTGTGGGGGTTGGCGGCGAGGATCGCGGCGTGCACCAGCGCGAGTGGCCCCTCCGCCGCGTCGCGCCGCCACGTGGCCCACGGCTCGTAGGCCGGGCCGGTCCCGGCCGAGAGCACGCCCTGCTCGTGCGCGCGCCAGACCACGCCCCCGGCGGCCAGGATCGTGACGGCGCCCGCTCCCTTGAGCCATCCCCTGCGATCGATCGCCATCGGCCGCTCGCCCGCGAAGGTAGCACGGCGCGCCGGCTCCGGTTGACCGTCCCTCGCAGCCCGTGCTAGAACCGGGGCTACCTCATAGACTGGCCGACGCGAGGAGGCCCCCGCCAATGGACCTGAACTACACCGCCGAGGACGTCGCCTTCCGCAAGCAGGTGCGTACCTGGCTCGAGCACAACATGCCGCGCCACATCAAGAACCTGGACGAGCGCCGGGCCTGGCATCGCCGCCTCTACGAGGCCGGCTATCTCGGCATGGGCTGGCCCAAGGAGTACGGCGGCCAGGGCGCGCGGCCGATGGAGCAGGCCATCGTGGCCGACGAGATGGCGCGCGCGGGGGCTCCCGCCCCGACGAACGGCCTCGGCCTCGGCATCGCGGGGCCGACCATCGTGGTGCACGGCACCGACGCGCAGAAGCGGCGCTACCTCCGCAAGATCCTCACCGCGGAGGAGATGTGGTGCCAGCTCTACTCCGAGCCCAACGCGGGCTCCGACCTCGCCGCGCTGCGCACCGCCGCGGTGGACAAGGGCGACCACTTCGTCGTCGACGGCCAGAAGATCAGGACCAGCGGCGGGGCCAACGCGGACTGGGGCCTCCTCCTCGCGCGCACCGATCCGGCCGTCCCCAAGCACAAGGGCATCACCTGCTTCCTGATGAACATGCGCCAGCCCGGAGTGGACGTGCGCCCGCTCAAGCAGATCACCGGCTCCTCGGAGTTCTGCGAGGTGTTCATGACCGGCGCGCGCGTCGAGAAGGAGAACATGATCGGGCGGCCCGGGGAGGGCTGGGGCATCGCCCAGACCACCCTCGGCTACGAGCGCGGCGGCCGCGCGCTGGCCCGCGTCACCACCTACGCCTCGCAGTACCGCCAGCTCGTCGACGCCGCGCGCCGACTGAAGCGCAACGGCCGGCCCATCGTGGACGACCCGGTGACGCGGCAGAAGCTCGGGCGCGTCTGGGCCGATCTCGAGGTCGAGCGCTACGGCGCGCTGCGCACGCTGACCATGCTGGAGCGGGGCGAGCATCCCGGCGCGGGCGGCTCGATCACCAAGCTCTCCTACTCCGAGTTCGAGAAGCGCTTCATGGAGCTGGCCGAGGAGATCCTGGGCCCCTACGGCCAGCTCACCGACGGGGTCCCCGCCGAATACCGCTTGGAGGTCGACACCGCGATCGGCGATCACGGCACCTGGGCCTACGCCTTCCTGTGGTCGCGCGCGGGCACGATCTACGCCGGCTCCTCGGAGATCCAGAAGAACGTCATCGGCGAGCGCATCCTGGGGCTGCCCAAGGAAGCGCGGGCCGACCGTGTCGGAGGCGCCCGATGAACTTCTCGTTCAGCGAAGACCAGATCCTGCTGCGCAACTCGGTCCGCTCGGCCCTGGAAGAACAGTGCACCCCCGCCCGCGTGCGCGCCCTGATGGACGATGCGCGGGGCTACGACGAGACCCTGTGGAGCGAGATGGCCAAGCTCGGCTGGCTCGGCCTGCCCTTCCCCGAGGAGCAGGGCGGCGCCGGCCTCGGCCTGGTCGAGCTGGCGCTGGTGCTGGAGGAGATGGGCCGCGCCGCGTACCCCGGCCCCTACTTCGCCTCCGTGGTGCTGGGCGGCCTCGGGCTGATGCTGGGCGGCAGCCCGGCCCAGAAGGAGCGGTGGCTGCCCGCGATCGCGTCGGGCCAGGCGCGGGCGAGCGCGGCCCTGCTCGAGGACGGGCTCGACTGGGACCCCGCCGCCACCGCGACGACCGCCACACGGGCCGGCGACGGCTGGCGCCTCTCCGGGATCAAGCGCTTCGTGCCATGGGCGCACGTGGCCGACGTGGTCCTGGTGCCCGCGCGCGCCCCCGAGGGCCTCTCGCTCTTCCTGGTGGATCCGCGCGCCGCCGGGGTGACGCTCACGCCGATGGTCGGCATCGACCTCGGCAACCGCTGGTCGGAGCTGCGCCTCGTCGACGCGGCGGTGCCCGCCGACGCGCTGGTGGGCTCGGCGGGCGGCGCGAGCTCGGTGCTGGACGCGCTCCTGCGCCGCGCCGCGGTCGGCGCCTCCGCCGAGATGCTGGGCGCGGCGCGCCGCTGCCTCGACATGAGCGTGGGCTACGCCAAGGTGCGCGAGCAGTTCGGCCAGCTCATCGGCTCGTTCCAGGCCATCCGTCACCGCTGCGCCGAGATGCTGATGGAGGTCGAGAACTCGCACTCCGCGGTCTACTACGCGGCGTGGGCGCTGACCGCCGGCGCGGAGGACGCAGCCGGCGCCGCCTCGATCTGCAAATCGTATGTCAGCGAGTCTGCCCGCAAGGTCTGCGGCGACGCGATCCAGGTCCACGGCGGCATCGGGTTCACCTGGGAGTACGACCTCCACCTCTACTTCAAGCGCGCCAAGTCCCTCGAGCCCCTCTACGGCGACGCGGCTTATCATCGCGAGCTGATCGTGCGGGGCATCACCGGCGCATGACGACCGGCGAAGACCGCCCCGCTCACCCGGCCCTCTCTCCCTCGGGAGGAGAGGGCCGGGGTGAGGGTGGCGCCCTCGAAGGCGTGAAGGTGGTCGATCTCACGTCGTACATCGCCGGCTCCTACGGGGCGATGATGCTCGCCGACCTCGGCGCCGACGTGGTCAAGGTCGAGGCGATCGAGGGCGACTCCTTCCGCGAGCTGAGCGGCTTCTACGGCTGGAACCGCGGCAAGCGCTCCCTCGCGGTCAACCTGAAGGAGCCCGACGGCCGGGCCATCGTCCACCGCCTGGCCCAGCACACCGACGTGGTCATGGAGAACATGCGTCCCGGAGTGGTGGAGCGCCTCGGCGTCGACTACGAGACGCTTCGCGCCATCAACCCGCGGCTCATCTACTCCACCGTTACCGCGTTCGGCTCCGACGGCCCGTACAAGGACCGCCCCGGCTTCGACCCATTGCTGCAGGCGATGGGCGGCCTCATGACGCTCCAGGGCTTCGGAGAGGCGCCCCAGTACCTGCGCATCGCCCCCACCGACTACTACTGCGCGGCGCTGGCCTGCCAGGCGATCCTGGCCGCGCTCTTCGTGCGCGAGCGCACCGGGCGAGGCCAGCGCGTGCAGACCTCGCTGCTGCAGGCGGTGCTCGCGCTGCAGTCGGGCCTCGTCGTCGACTACCCGGGCCACGAAGTCGTCTACCGCAACACCCCCACCTACCGGCTCTACCAGGCAGGTGACGGCGAATCGTTCTTCCTCGCGGTCGGCAACCAGTCGTTCTGGGTGAAGCTCTGCAAGGTAGTCGGCCGCGAGGATCTGGCCCAGGACCCGCGCTTCGGCTCCTGGGTGGCCCGCCGTGACAACGCGGAGGCCCTGATGCCGCTGCTGGAGAGCGCGTTCGCTTCCAGGCCGGCCGCGGAGTGGGTGCGGATCCTCACCGACAACGACATCCCGGCCGCCCTGACGCAGTCGCTCCAGCAGTTCATGCGCGACCCGGCGGTGCTCCACCACAAGATGGTCGTCCAGTACGATCACCCCGAGCTGGGCCCGCTCTCTTTGATGGGCCAGCCGCTGCGCTTCTCCGAGACGCAGGCCCCCGACGCGGGCCCGCCCCCCATGCTCGGCCAGCACACCGCCGAGGTGCTGCGCCAGGCGGGCTACGCCGACCACGAGATCGCCGACCTGCGCCGCCGCGGCGTGGTGGCCGGCAAGGACTCCGCCCCATGAGTGACGCCGCCGAGTACGAGGCCATCCGCTACGAGCAGGCCGAGGGGGTGGCCACCGTCACCCTGAACCGCCCCGACGTGCACAACGCGATGAACCAGGCGATGCGCCGCGAGCTACTCGAGGTGTTCACGCGCCTGCGCGGCGACGACACGGTCCGCGCGGTTGTGGTCACCGGGGCGGGCGACAAGGCCTTCTCGGCGGGCGCCGACATCCGCGAGTTCCTCGAGCCGCCGGTGCCGACCCAGTTCCGCGAGGCGCGCCGGCGGGTGGACTTCCGGCGCGAGATGGAGCGGTGTCCCCAGCCGATCATCGCGGCGATCCGCGGCTACGCCTTCGGGGGCGGGCTCGAGATGGCGCTCGCCTGCGACATCCGGATCGCGGCCGAGGACGCGCAGCTCGGCCTCACCGAGATCAACCTGGCCATCATCCCGGGCGGCGGCGGCACCCAGCGCCTCCCGCGCCTGGTAGGCCGGGGCAAGGCGCTCGAGATGATCATGACCGGCATGCGCATACCCGCCGCGGAGGCGCTGCGCATCGGCCTGGTCGAGCGCGTGGTGCCGGTCGCCGAGCTGCCGTCGGCCGCGCAGGCCCTCGCCCGCACGCTCGCCGACAAGGCGCCGGTGGCGCTGCGCTACGCCAAGGAGGCGGTGGTCGGCGGCCTCGGCCTGCCGCTGGAGGACGGCATCCGCCTCGAGAACGACCTGGCCACCCTGCTGCGCACCACCGAGGACCGCGTCGAGGGCGCCCGAGCCTTCGTCGAGAAGCGCAAGCCCCGCTGGGTGGGGAGATAAGGGGTTGGCGAGCTGACCCCAGCTAGCGCGGGGTGTCGCCGGCCAGCGTCACGCGGTGCATGAGGCGCTTGAAGCCGGCGTAGTCGTTGACCGCGTTGTGCTGGGCGCAGCGGTTGTCCCAGAACGCGATCGAGCCGGGCTCCCAGCGGAAGCGGCAGCAGAGCTCCGGTCGCACCTGCTGCGCGAAGAGATACTCGAGCAGCGGGCGGCTCTCCTCCTCGGTCCAGCCCTTGAAGTGCGCGGTGTGCCCGTGGTTGACGTAGAGCGCCTTCCGCCCCGTCTCGGGGTGCGTGCGCACCGCCGGGTGCTCGCTGACCAGCACCTTCATCTCGACGCCGGCCGCCCGCAGCCGGTCCTCGCGCGTCTTCGACGCGTCCGCCTTGGTCGAGGTGTTGACCGCGATCAGCCCGTCGAGCGTCCGCCGCAGCCCCTCCGAGAGCGTCTCGTAGGCCTCGTATTGGTTGGCGAAGATGGTGTCGCCCCCGTAAGGCGGCAGCTCCACCGCGTAGAGCATGCTGGCCATCGGCGGCTGGGCGAGATAGGTCGTGTCGGTGTGCCACACCCCGCCGAAGTTGATCTTCTCGTCGGCGAGCTTGAGCACCGGGGTGATCAGCGGGCACTCGGGCAGGCCCTTGAGCTGCGGGTACTCCATCGGCTCGCCGAAGCGCCCCGCGAAGGCGAGCTGCTCGTGCGGCGTGAGCTTCTGGTCGCGGAAGAACACGACCAGGTGATCGAGGAGCGCCCGCCGGATCTCGGCGATGACCGCGTCGTCGGGCGCCGCCGCCACGTTGACCCCGCGGATCTCGGCTCCGAGCGATCCGCTCACCGGCACCACCTCGATGTGACGATACGTCCGGGCCTCGTTGCGCGGCATGCTCTCCTCCCTGAGATGGCCTACAGCGATCCGAAGTGCTCGGTCATGCGGAGGCGCAGCGCCGCGTCCGGCAGCGGCCCCGCCATCGCCCCGAGATTGTCCGCCACGTGCCGGGGATTGCGGGTGCCCGGGATCACGCAGGTCACCGCGGGATGCCCCAGGATCCACTTGAGGAAGTACTGCGCCCAGCTCGCGCAGCCCGCCTCACGGGCCCACTCGGGCACCGCCCGGCCCTTCACCCGCCCGAACATCGCGCCCTCCGCGAAGGGCCGGTTCACGATCACCGCGGCGCGCGCCTCCGCGCAGGCCGCCAGCAGGCCGTCACCCGCCTCCGGCTCGGCCAGCGAGTAGTTGACCTGGACGAAGTCGACGTCGCCCCGGCGCACCAGCCGCCCGAGCTCCGCGTGCCCGCCCGCGTGGTAGTGGGTGACGCCCAGGTAGCGCACGCGCCCGGCCGCCCGCCAGTCCGCGAGCGTGGCCAGGTGCGTCTGCACGTCCACCAGGTTGTGCACCTGCATCAGGTCGAGCCGCTCGACGCGCAGCTTGCGCATCGAGTCCTCCATCTGGCGGACGCCGGCCTGCTTCCCGCTCGTCCACACCTTGGTCGCGACGAAGAGCCGCGACTGCACGCCGAGCTCCGCCGCGAGCTGCCCGGTCACCGCCTCCGAGCTGCCGTACATGGGGGAGCTGTCGATCACGCGGCCGCCTCCGTCCGCGAACACCCGCAGCGTCTCGCGCGCCTGCCCGAGCTCCTGCGCGTCGCCCGCCACGTCGAACACCTGCCACGTCCCGAGGCCGACCGCGGGCAGCGTCTCGCCCGACCGGGGGATCGGCCGCTCGAGCGCGCCCTGCCCGCGGGCCGGCGTCGCCATCAGCAGCGCGCCCAGGGCTGCCGTACCCGCCCGGAGGACCTCGCGCCGCGAGGGGTGCGCGGGCCGCGACCGCACACTCACGCCCTCCGCTCGGCGAGGCCGGCGATCATCGCCGCGACCGCGTCGGCGTGGGTGGTGGTCAGCGCGTGGTTGGCCCCCTCGACCCGCTCGAGCCGCGCGCCGGGCACGTGCGTGGCGATGGCCCGCACGATCTTCACCATGGTCTGCGGGCTGCGCGCGCCGTAGGCCACCACCGTCGGCATCGCGAGGCGGCGCAGCCCGTCGACCGGGTAAGCGTCGCGGAAGGTGGCGGTCACGTCGTCGACGTTGTTGCTCGTGTAGTTGATCAGGTACTCCCGCGCGGGCGTCGGCATCAGGTCGAACGCGCCCGTGCCGAACCAGTAGTCGATCATCTTGCGCACCGCCAGGCGGTCGCCCGCCTCGAACGCGGCGCGGTAGTCGTCGAAGAGGGCCCGCGCGGAGGCGAACGCCTCCCGCTCGCCCACCGCGGCGAGCACCGGCACCGCGACCGGCTCGAAGAGGGCGAGCGCGCCCGGCTGCACCGTGCCGCGCAGCGCGAGCAGCAGGGCCACCGCGCCGCCGTAGGAGTGCCCGGCCAGCACCGCGGGCGGCTCCATGTCCTCGAGGAGTGCCTCGATCAGCCGCGCGGCGTGCCCGCTGTCGCTCGGCAGGCCCGCGGGCGGGCGCGTGCTCGCGCCGTAGCCGGGCAGGTTCGGCGAGATCACGCGGAACCGCGTCGCGAGCTGCTGGGCCACCGGCTGCCACGCGCGCGAGCTCCCCGGTGAGCCGTGGATCAGCACGACGATCGGCCCGCGCCCCACGTCTTCGTAGGCCACCGAGTCGCGGTCTCCCACGCTCAAGGTCGGCACCGCGCGCCCTACTCCCGCCGGCACGAGGCCGAGGCCACGATGCGATCCTCGAGCCCCCGGCCCGCCGTGCCCGGGTAGGCGGTCGCGTACTCCACCGCGTCGAAGCCGGCCGCGGCCAGCCCGGCCGCGAGCTCGGCGCGCGTCCAGCACTGCATCACGAGCTCGTGCGTGGCGACCCGCTCGCCGGACGGCGTGGTCAGGGCGTGGCGCTCGGACACCAGGAGCCGGCGCGTGGCCGGGTCCAGCCGCGTGACGCTCCGGAACGCGAGCGGCCCACGCGGCGTGACGACGCGCTTGTCGGTCACCGGCTCGGCCGTCTTCCGGGCCACCGTGAGGTCCCAGTCGCGCACGTCGAGCACCACGATCCCGCCCGGGCGCAGGACGCGGGCGAAGCCGTCGAGCACCGCCGCGCGGGCGCCCGCGCCGAGCACGTCGTTGAGGACCCCGCGACAGACGACCGCATCGTAGAGGGGCCCGGCCGGCAGGGCCCCGAGGTCGGCCTCCGCGAGCGTGATCGGCCGGTCGGCGGCCCGCGCTCGGGCCGCCGCCTCCGCCAGGAGCTCGGGCGAGCGATCCACGGCGGTGACCACGAAGCCGCGGCGCGCGAGCTCGACCGCGTACCGACCGGTGCCGCACCCGGCGTCGAGCACCGCCGCGCCCGGCCGGACGCCGCGCCGCGCGAGCCACGCGGCCATGCCCGCGCACTCGTCGACCACCGGCCGAGGGACCAGCAGGTCGTAGGCCCAGGCGAACTCGTGGTAGAACGGCCGGGCCGCGAGCGCGCCGACCGTCATCGCTCCGCCGCCCCCCGGAACGCGAAGCGATGGCGCGGATCCCAGGTGTCGTCGAACCCCTCGAGCCCCAGCTCGCGACGGCCGGCATTGCTCCAGAGGCACAGCACGTCGCGGCGGCCGAAGTAGCCGAACCACGGATCGTGCAGGAAGATCACCGGGTGCTCCTGCTGCACCGTCGGGTGCGCGATCCCGAAGTGGAGGGCGTCCTCGTAGGACGGCCGCTCGAGCCCGAGGCCCGCCGCCGCGGCCAGCGCCTCCGCCGCGGTCACGTCGCGATCGAACCCGACGAGCACGATGTCGCGCTCGCCCGCCTCGTCGCGCTCCCGGACCGGGAAGTTCTCCGAGGTGACGCACGAGTGGGCGTAGCCGTAGCCGCCCGCCTCGACGAGCTGCTCGGTCGACCGGGCGCCCGCGCGGACGATGCGGTACCGGGTCATCTGCACGTCAGCCCACCTCGAGCGCGAGATCGAACACGGCGGCGTAGCCTTCGCGCGCGGGCGCGACCGCCAGGGTGAGCCGGTCGCCCGCCGCCCGGTAGATGCCGTCGCGCTCGTTGCGCATCCGGCGCGCGCCCCCCGCGTAGGGCGGCCGCGCGTGCACCTGGTCGGTGAGCGTATCGTCGAAGAAGAGCTGCGACGTGAGCTCGTGCGCGCGCCCGCGCCCCGCGCCGGAGCGCACCTTGAAGTGGACGTGCACCGCGCGCCCGGGATACGCGCCCGGGTAGATGGTCGTGAAGGCCACGAGCCCGTCGGCGCCGCTGGTCTGGTACCCACGCAGGAACTTCCGGCCGACCGTGCTTCCGCCGGGGTCCGCCACGTCCGAGTAGACGCCGGCGGCGTCGCAGTGCCACACGTCCACCATCGCGCCCGGCAGCGGCGCGCACACGCCCGCGGCGAGCCGCGAGAGCCGCAGGGTCAGGTGAAGCGGCACACCGGGACGCCGCGTGCCGTCGGCGGGGTCGGAGCGGATGTCCGAGCGATCGAGCTTGACGTCGACGAAGTAGGGCCCCTCGGTCAGCGTCGGCCGGACCACGCAGACGCCCGGAGCTGCGGCGAGCGCCGGGCGGCCCGGGCCCAGGGCGGCGAGCCCGCCCGCGCCCAGGAGCGCGAGGGCCTCCCGCCGCGTCAGCACCCGGCCGATCGTCCCGTCGTCGCTCCCCATGGCCGTCGTCTAGCATACCTTGACGCCGGCGACGGCGCGGGAGCAGTATCGCGCCGATGACCACCGCGCCCGCGGCGGCGCCGCCCATCGTGCACGCGCTCGACCACGTGGTCGTCGCGGTGCGCGATCTCGACGCCGCGGTGGCCGCCTACCGGGTGCTGCTCGGGCGCGCGCCCGCCTGGCGCGCCGAGGCGCACGGCGGCGGCGCCGCGGTGGTGACGTTCGCGCTCGGCAACGTGGCGGTGGAGCTGATGGCTCCGTCCGGGACCGGCGCGACCGCCGAGCGGCTCACCGCCGTCCTCGCCGCGCAGGGCGAGGGCCTGGTGAGCCTCGCGTTCGCCACCGCCGACATCGAGCGCGCCCACCGCCGCCTGGCGCGCCTGGGCCTCGAGCCGGAGCCGATCACCGACGGGGCCAGCACCGATACGGACACCGGCGCCCGCCGGCCCTGGCGCCGCACGCGCGCCGCCACCGGGGCCACCCACGGCGTCCGCCTCTTCTTCCTGCAGCAGGCGCCGCTGGCGCCCTCGCGCCCGCTGGTCCCGGAGCCGGCCGCGGTGAGCGGGCTCGACCACGTGGTGATCCGCACGCCCGATCCCGAGCGCGCCACCGCCCTCTACGGCGCGCGCCTCGCGCTCGACATGCGCCTCGACCGCTCGAATCCCGCGTGGGGCGCGCGGCTGCTCTTCTTCCGCTGCGGCGACCTGATCGTCGAGGTGGCCCACGATCTGAGCGCCGGGGTGGGCGACGGACCGGACCGGCTGTGGGGCCTCTCGTGGCGCGTGCCCGACGCGGAGGCCGCGCGGGCGCGCCTGCGGGCGGCCGGCCTCGACGCCTCGGAGGTGCGCGCCGGCCGCAAGCCGGGCACGCGCGTGCTCACGCTGCGCGACGGCACCTGCGGCGTGCCCACGCTGCTGCTCGAGCGGGGCGCGGCGCGGGACGAGGGCTAGGCCGGCCGGGCCACGCGCCGCGCCCGCGCGCCGGGCGACTCGATCCAACCCGCGGCGACCAGGAGCGCGCCGCAGGCGAGGGGCCCGAACGGGCGGATGTGGCTGAACCCGAGCAGCAGGCCCGAGGCCACGAGGAGCGCGGCCACCGGCCACGGCGCGCCCACCCCGCGCCACGCCCACGCCGCGGCGATCAGCGCCACCACCCACGCGATCCCACCCGCCACCGCCAGGAGCCCCGTCACCGGCCCCCAGAAGAGGGCCTGCAGCGCGGGCTCGATGAGGGCCAGGCGCTCGGCGGTGGGCGGGCCCAGCGCGCCCAGCATGACGCCGCTGCCCACGCCGACCGCGGCATCGAAGGCCGGGTATACGACCACGAACACCGCGACGGCGCCACGACTGATCCGGGCCGCGCGCCCGTCCAGGCCGCGGACGAGCAGCGCCACCGCGAGCCCGAGCAGGGCGAAGAGCGGGACCTGCGCCACGTGGAGCAGGGTCCACCACGTCACGATCGGCGCCAGCGTGATCGCGATGGCCGCGCCCGGCACCACCCCCGGGTGGCCCAGCTCGAGCAGGCCCAGCACGAGCGGCGGGCCGAGCACGAGCGCCCGGCGTCCGGCCGGCTTCACTTCACCCGCTCGAGCCGCGCCGATCCCTTGAGGTCGGCGCGCATGAACGTGAGCACGTCCTTGCCCCCTTCCGTGGAGAGCGTCACCGTGCCCTCCGAGCTGGTGGACCGGTAGGTGCCCTTGCCCGCGGCCACCGCGACCTTGCCGGTGGTCTTGGCCCCGCTCGCGGCCAGGCCCTCGTAGCTGCCATCGGGCTTGATGCGGATCACGGCGGGCGAGGTGCCGCCCACCGCGCGCCACTCGCCGGCGAGGTTCTTCACATTGGCGATGGGCTTGTCGGGCCCGGCGAGCGTGGGGCTCGCCAGGCCGGCCAGCAGCAGCGACAGCACGACCATGGCTCGCATCATCGGTCTCCTCCTGATGTCGGTCTTCGCCGACGGTCTCCACCGAGCCATCGTACGCCCCGGGCCGCGAGCACGAGGCCGGCTCCCCACAGGAGGCTGTTGCCCACCGCGGCGGCCTCGAAGCCGCGCAGCCGCTCGCGGTCGAGCCGGCGGAGGGCCCACACCCCGGGGAACTCGAGCACGTCGACGGTGGCCGAGAGCGCCCGGTGGACGCGGCCGGGCGGCCCCGGCCGGTCGAGCGGACCCAGGGAGAGGAACGTGAGGACGCCGAGCCCGAGCGTCACCAGCAGGTGCGCCGCCGCCATCAGCCCGATCGGGACCAGCGTGCGCACGCTCAGAAGATCCCCTGCGGATCGAGCCCCAGCAGCACGCGGCCCGCCACCTCGAGCGTGCGCGGCGCCAGCGCCACGTGCTGGGTGGCGACGTGCACGTCGCGGAAGCGCCGCAGGACCCGCTCCAGCGAGTAGTCGTGGCTAACGGTGCCGCGCAGGCCGCTCACGCGCCACGTGTCGTGGATGCGGGCCCGGTCGACGGGCACGAACACCAGCCGGGTCGTCGGACGCGCGCCCGCGTGTCCGCGCGCGCGCTCCGCCGCCACGCAGCGGGCGAGCAGCCAAGTGGCGTGGCGGCAGCCGCTCGCGAACCTCCCCGTGCCGGAGACGCGGTAGCCGCCCCGGACCGCCTCGGCCGTCCCGCCCGGCTCGAGCTGTCCCGCCACCACCGCGCGCCGATCGCCGAAGACCTCACGCGCCGCCCGCGCGGGGAGGCGCCCGGCCAGGAACCCGTGCGCGGAGGCGACCATCGCGTTCCAGCCCACCGAGCCGTCGAGCGCGGCCATCGCCGCAATCACCCGCAGCCCGGAGACCGGATCGAGCTCGGCGCCGCCAGGCGCCGCGGCGTCCAGAGGCGGAAGAGCCCGGCGTCGACGAGCGCGTCCACCAGCGGCGCGGGCAGCGCGCGGTCGCGATCGAGGCTCGCGCGCTCGGCCTCGACCAGCGGGCCGAGGGCGCGGACCGCGTCGAGGAGCCGCTCCGCGCGTGCCCGGCCGCTCACCGCCCCCGCGAGAGGAGCACGAGCGCGAGCCCGACCGCTCCGGGCAGCGCCTGCACCCACAGGATCTTGCGGCTCGCGGTGAGCGCGCCGAACACGCCGGCCACGATCACGCACCCGAGGAAGAACACCTTGACCGCGACGCCGTCGGCGCCGAGCGCGAGCCCCCACCCGAGCCCGGCGGCCAGGAACCCGTTGTAGAGGCCCTGGTTGGCCGCGAGCGTCCGCGACGCGGCCGCGAACTCCGGGGTGAGATCGAACGTGCGCCGGCCCTTCGGGGTGTTCCAGAGAAACATCTCGAGGACCAGGAAGTAGAGGTGCAGGAGCGCGACCAGCGCGACCATCACGTTCGCGGCCAGGATCATGGGCGTCACCTCGTCACCGGTCGAGCGGAACGATCACCACCGCCTCCGCCTCCAGCGAGACCGGACGGCTCCGCTCGCCGAAGCAGATGGGCCGCAAGCTCCTCGAGGCCGCGCCGCCACAGTCGGTCGGCCCTCCACGAGGCCTCTCGGCACTTCGTCGGGCCGCTCGAAGGTGACGCGCAGCCGTCGGCCGGGTCCCCGTCGGGCACCTCGATCCCGTAGACGTGATCGTGCGACTCCTCCGGCGCCACGTACACGTAGTTGCCGACCCGGTGCGAGCGCGGATACCGCGCCGCCACCGTCGCCAGATCGCGGCGCAGCCCGAGCCCGACGAACGAGAGCCCCTCCTGCACGAGACCCGGGATCGCCACCGCGAGCAGCAGCGGCACCAGCCACGCGGCCAGCCGCCCGGGACGGCCGCCGCGCTCCACCACGAACGGCGCGTCCAGGTCGTCGTTGTCGACGACGATACTGGCACACTCCCACGGAGCGCACTCGTGAAAGTAGAGGCGCTGGCCGTCCCGGTATCGTCGCGTGGCGGGGGCCTCGGGGTCCACCGGCTCCGGCGTGCCCGTCGCGTCGCGCCGCCGATGGCTCCGGATCCACTCGACGCGGAGGAAGACCGAGAAGTCCCACGTGTCCCGCAGCTCGGGCCGGTGCAGGAAGATGCCGTCGAGCAGGAGGATCGACCCCGGCATCGCGCGCTCCTCGGGCGCGTCCACCGGGTGATCGGCGTCCACGTCGAAGATGGCCCGCCGGAACCGCCCGGTCCCCCCGGGCCCCAGCGGATCGAGGAGGAGCCGGCGAAGCGCGGCGTAGTCGTAGGAGTCGCGATAGAAACCCTCGGGCGAGGAGCGCCCGCGGCGATAGCGGACCGGCTTCGGATGGTGGAACCCGTCGACGCTGGCGCGGATGACCGGTCGCCCGCTCTCCGCCAGCCGGTCGCGGAGCTCGTCGGCGAGCGTGGTCTTGCCGGCGCCGTCGACGCCGTCGATGCCGACGCGCACGATGCGCGTCGCCGGGAGCGCGAGCACGGCGGCGGCCACCCGATCCAGCACGGCTCGGCGGGCGGGCGTCACGCCCGCCTCAGCGCGCGGCGCTCGTGGTCTCGATCGCCCCCCACCGATCGAGCGCGCGCCGGCCCGCGTAGACGAGCACCACGTACCCGTAGCCGAACAGCAGCATGACGAGGCCGTAGAGGATGAGCGTGTCCACCAGGGGCGCCGCGCTCCCCGTCCACCATCGCATCACGACCAGGTAGAGCAGGAACGGGGGCAGGAACAGCAGCGGCGCCTTCCAGGCGATGGATCGGTAGCGCGCGGTCGGCTCGCTCCGGAGCCACCAGAAGATGACGGCCGCGAAGGGGACGTAGGCCGGTCCCGCCACGAGCCCGGACACGTAGAGGGGGATGGCGACGCGATCCAGCAGGGTGATCGTCGGCTCGTCCCGATAGGCCAGGTAGGCCAGTACCGGGGCCAGGATGGGCAGGGCGCCGGCCCACCGGTAGTACGTGATCTCCCTGATCCGCCGCTTCATCCGGGTCGCCGCATTCCCTCTTCTACCACACCCCCCCGCCGGGCCCGTCACTCGGCGAAGCGACCCCGGCGGCGGGCGAAGGCCGCACCGATCACGAGCGCGCCGAGCGCCCCGCCGGCCACGCACAGCAGATGCAGGGACCCGAGCGAGACCACGCCCAGCAGCGCGTTGCCGGCCGAGAGCGGGGCGATCGGCTGCATGTCGGCGTGCATGATGCTGTCGAGGAAGACGTGGCTGTAGGTCCCGACGAAGGCGCCCACGATCGCGGCCGGCCACGAGATCCGGTCCGGGCCGCGCAGCCAGATCAGGAATGGCGACGCCGGGTCCGGCGTCCACCGCGCGAGCAGACGCTGGCAGATCGGCCGGCCCGCCAGCACCGAGAACGAGGCCACCAGCGTCGCGCCGAGGTAGGTATGGGCGAATCCGTGCAGGACGGCGTCGCCCCGGACGATGTGCACCATCGGCTCGAGGTCGATGGCGACCTGGCTGAAGCCGAACACCATCAGGCTCAGGTGCCGACCGAGCAGGGCCTTCGCCAGGAGCCCGGGTCCCATGTGGAAGGGCGTGACCGGCATGATCGAGGCTACCCGCCCTCACCGCGGGTAGACCACCTCGAACCGCTCGCAGACCACCGGCATCTGCGGATCCGGCCGCCGCCCGATGCGCGCGCACTCGCGGGAGAAGAAGCGCCAGTGGGCGTCGCGCCAGTAGCGCAGCGACCCGTCGCCCTCGCCCTCGGTGGCGGCGAATCCCTCGTCGACGCGGTCGAACGGGACGATCTCGACGTGCGTGGTCTCGATAACGCGGAGAGGGGCGCCCCGCCAGTCGGTGACCACGCTGAGGGCGCCGATCTCCGGAAGGGGCTTGCCGGCCGCCTCGCAGAACCGAGATGCGGCGTCGTACCGGATCGACGCCTGGAACGCGTCCCAGAACGGCCGGACCGGCTCCGGAAGCTCGATCATCGGTTGCCGGCCCGCCTGCGTCGCGCGAAGGCCAGGGGAATCGCGCCGAGCGCCGCGCCGGGCGGTCCCACCACCCAGGCGCCGGCGAGCGCCAGCAGGAGGCCCCCGCCGATGACCAGCGGCAGACGCGCGCCCCGAAGGCCGCCCCATCCGACGAGGGCGATTCCCACGACGGCGAGCGCGGCGAAGGCGACGACGGTCACGTCACCCAGGGCGGCCTCCTCCGCCCCGAGGCCGGCCGCGCCGGGCGCTCACAGCTCGGCTTCCATCGCGACGAGATGGAGCGACGCGTTGCCGGGCAGCGTCCGCCGCGCGCCCGTGTCCCGGAAGCCCGCGCGGGAGTAGAGCGCGATCGCGGCCGGGCTGTGCGCCGGCGCCCACAGGCCGAGCCGGCCGAGGCCACACTCGCGCGCCCAGCCGAGCACCTCCAGCAGCAGGCTGCGCCCCACGCCCTGCCCGCGCCACGCCGCCTCCACCCACATGCCGCCGACCCGCCCCGCCTCGCTTCGCTCCCGGTCGAGGAGGCCGTACACGGTTCCGATCACGTGCTCGTACTCGCAGGCGAGGAACATCGCCTGGCCGCCCGGCGCGGTCACCGCGCGGGTCAGCTCCTCCCAGTAGGCGCGGGAGCGCGCCGCCGCCTCGGCCGCGGTCTCGCCGAAGGAATCGGGCGCATCGCGCAGGGCGCGCAGGCGGAGATCCCGGTGCAGCTCCACCTCGTCCGGCGCGAGCCTCCGGAGGCTCACGCGCGCGCGCGTCACGGGTGCTCCGCGCCCCGGCCGTGCGCCCGCGAGACCGCGGTGCCAGGCTGGATGTGCGCCATCAGTCAGCCGGCGGCGTGGATCGAGCATCGACATACGCCCAGGCGCGAGCGCCCGATTGAAGGGTCACCGCGACGCGCTTGACTGCCGCCACCTCGTACCGGTCGGCGTTCTGGATCTCGTCGGCCGAGACCGCGAGCACCGTTCCGGATACGACGTCGGACGCGCGGCCGGTGAACCTCGCCATGGTGTGCTGCGCCTTTCCGCTGATCGCGACCACCGCCGGATCCTCGATCTCCAGCGAGACCACCTCGAACCCCCGCAAGGCATCGCGGGGCCCGGTCAGTCGCCGCCCGAACGTGGCCATCTGCACCGCCTCGAGCTGGAGCGTGCCGTAGGAGAAGAGACGCTCCGGGTATGCCTCGGTAGCGGCCATGGCACCCGGGAGCGTCAGCGTCCCTTCCGCCACGAGCACCGCGGAACCGCCGATGCGGACGCCGGTGATTCCCGCCGGCGAGGCCGCCACCGCGATGTGGACCTCGCTCGGGCGCCCCATCTTGACCCCCTGACGGCTGACCAGATGCCCGGCGCGCTCGAGCGGGATCACCTCGTGATGCACGAGGTACGCCCCCAGGGGACCGCTCGCGTTCCCGGTGGCCGGATCCTCCACCACGCCGAAGCCGAACATCCGGCTGTAGGCGGTGGCGCCGTCGTCGCCGGGCTCGAGTGAGAAGACGAAGACCCCGCGGCGCGCGAGGCCGGCTGCCTCCAGCAGCCGCGCCATCGCGGCGCGATCCAGCATGGCACGATCGACCGCCGCCCGCGTTGCGACCGGCACGAGCAGGAAGGGGGCGCCGCAGGAGACCTGCTGGATCGGAAGGCGGGTCGGCCCGATGTCGTCCACCTCGATGCCGAGCGCTCCTGCCACCGCCGCCACGTCGGTCAGCGTGCTCCCGAACTCGGGCCTGCGCTGCGCCATCCAGGCGAACGTCAACCGGCTCCCGTCCCACTCCAGCTCGACCGGGGTGGGGCCGATCCCGAGGGCGAGCACGACCCGGCGGCACCCCGGCTCGATCAGCCCCCGCCGGGCGAGGGCGAAGGCCGTGCCGATCGTCGGGTGCCCCGCCACCTCGATCTCGCGGTTCACGTTCAGGGCGAAGATCCGCACCCGGAAGTCCGTCCCTGGCGCGTCCGCCGGGAACACGAAGGTGGTCTCCGAGAATCCCATCTCCCGCGTGAGCCCCAGCATCTCCTCGGCGGTCAGCCCCGCGGGCTCGAGAAAGACCGCGAGCTGGTTCCCGGTCAGCGGCTGCTCGGTGAACACGTCGAGGTGGGCGTACGGGTAATGGCGAACTTCGCCCTTCCCGCCCAAGCCGTCACTGATCCGCGGGTCCCCCGCCGGTCCACCCATGCTCACTCGCTCTCCCCTGACGTTGTCTCGAGAAGCAAGCCATTGCCTGGCCTGGTCGTGGCCACGGCAGTCGCTCCTCATCTCATGAATCCCCGCGCCGCGGCGACGAGCACACCATCGCGAAGCCCGCCTGCACGACGACCACCGTCCAGTAGGCCCAGGGCTGCGGACTAGGGGCTCGCGACCGCGATGTGGCCTTCGATCGGAAACGCCAATCCGTCGTCGCTCACATAGGGCTGCATCGCGGCCGTCACCTCGCGAATGACCGCATCACGGACGCCATCATCGACCGAAGCCACATGGGAGGCAAGCGGCGAGCCGGCCACCTGGTGGTAGACCAGCGCCGCCGGCGACGCAAAGCGCACCATCCGCACGTCGGCGCTCACGCGGACCGTCCCGAAGCCCGCCCGCACCAGCAGGGCGCGAAGGTCGTTCGTGGCATCGCCGAACACGAACGGGGCCCGCATCACCGCGGCGGCCGCCGGGCCCACGTGGCGTTCCAGCGCCGCGGTGAGCGCCGCGAAGCCGGGGCTATGAGCGAGGGCTCGCCAGACCAGCACCGCGAGACGGCCGCCGGGCTTCAGGACGCGACGCATTTCGCGAGCGGCCTGCTGGCGGTCGGGAAAGTACTGCAGTCCGAGCTGGCACAGGACCGCGTCGAAGGTCGCCGAGCCGAAGGGCATGGCCCCGGCGTCCCCTTCCCGCCACTCCACCGCGGCGCCGTCGGGCGGCGCCGCGGCGCGGGCGCGCGCGAGCATTCCGGGGTTGAGGTCGAGACCGACGACGTGACCTTCTCTCCCCAGCCGTGCGGCGGCCAGGCGCGTGACCACCCCTGTCCCACACGCCACGTCGAGCGCGTGCTCGCCTTCGCGCAATGCCACCTTGGCCACGAGCAGCGGCGCCCATGGCGCGAAGATCGCGGGCACCAGCTCGCGCTCGTACACCTCGGGCGCATTGCCGCCGAGCTGCCATCGCTCCGATTCGCTCATGGTCGTTCCCCCCAGTGTCTAGTTAGACACCATCGGTCAATCCCGGTGCCCACGGGGCTGCCAGGGGCGGTCGGCTTGACCGTCCCGGCCCGGCGAGGGCAGGATTACCCCCATGCCAGCCACCATTTCTGCCGAGCGGCCCGACACCCCCGATGCCCTGCGTCTGATCGACGAGCTGCAGACCCATCTCGAGTCCTTCTACCCGCCGGAGAGCCGGCACGGGTTCAGCGTGGAGCGATTGATCAAGGAAGGCGTGGCGTTCTTCGTGCTGCGGGTCGACGGCGCGCCGGCGGGCTGCGGCGGGATCAAGCTCTTCGGCCACGAGTACGGCGAGCTGAAGCGCATGTACGTCAGGCCAGAGTTCCGGGGCCGCAAGTACGGCGAGCTGCTCGTCGAGCATCTCGCCGGGCACGCCCGGGCGCACGGCGTCACGCTGCTGCGCCTCGAGACCGGCATCCACCAGCAGGCCGCGATCCGGCTGTACGAGCGCGTCGGTTTCCGGCGCATCCCGCCGTTCGGACCCTACACCGACGACCCGCTGAGCCGCTGCTACGAGAGGTCACTCGCGCCGGGCTAGCCCGGAGCCCTCACGGCCCGGGGAAGAACAAGGGGACGAACCAGACGGCCCCTCCGTACGCGCTCACCGCCACCTCCATCACGGCGGCCGCGAGCAGCGCGACCCGAGGAGAGCGGTGCGGCGAGAAGATCGTGCACACCAGGAACACCAGGGTGAGGAGCGGCGCGACGAGGATCCTCAGCACGGCGAGGCCCGCCCACGTCGCGAGCGGCGACAGCGTCGCGTGCCTCCCGACCGCGAAAAGGATTGCCGCCGCGACTCCCGTGACCGCCACGGCCAGCCCCAATGCGGCGAGCACGGCCCAGAAGCGACGATAGGGCCGGAGGAAGAAGAGCGCCGCGCCAGTGGGCCCGAGCGCGGCCACCCCGAACACGCCGACGAAGAGCAGCGCGTCCCCGAACGCGTACATGCCGCTCGACGCCTGGGCGTCGGGGCCGCTCGTGCTCGCGAGGCGGATGGCCACCGCCGCCGCGGCGAGGAGGACCGCCGCGATGTACCCGCCGGTGACCACGGCAACCTTGGTGAACGGTTTCAGGCCGCGGCCCGCCACTAGCACTCCTGGCAGACATCCACCGGGAACACGAGGTAGCGCTTCCCGTCCAGCAGGTGGGCGCAGTTGTCGCGCCACCACGTCGCGGCGCGGGGGTCCTTGAGCGCCAGGGCATCGATCGCGTCGCGGCCGTTCACCGCGTAGCCGGAGCGCGCCTGGACGCGCCCGCCGAGGATACCGACCACCCGCTGCCACCAGGTCCTTGGCCCGGAGACGACGCCGGTCGTCAGCCACCCCCGCCGGTGACCCAGTCGCCCCGGAGGCAAGGGTAGCTCGAGCCCGATCCAGGCCTGGCGCACCGCCTGGGGAGCCTCGCCGGGCGGACACGCGATGATGCGAATCCTCGCCATCGGGCGACGCGACCTACCCGCTCACCTCCGGTCACCTCGTCGCCGTCTTGGGCTCGTGCGCCTTCAGGAAGCGGCGCGCGTGCTCCACCACCTCGTCGATGTGCTCCGGCGAATCCTTCCATGGGTAGATGGTCACCTCGGCCTTCGGAGCGAGGCTGGCCACCTCCATCGCGACCTTGTAGGGGTGCGCGGGCACGTCGTCGGGCGCGATCAGCAGCGGCGTCTTGATCGAGCGCACGAAATCGCGCGACACCGTGAACACGAAGTCGGCGCGGTTGGTGTACATGCTGGTGAGGAAGTCATGCACCATGGCCATCGTGACATCGGGGCGCTTCTCGCACAGCGCCGGCCCCCAGCCCTTGATGTTGTTCTGGTAGAACAGGTCCGGCATCTCGGGCCGGGAGCCGCTCGGCTGCATCATCGCGGCCGCGACGACACGCTCCGGGGCCCGGCGGATGAGGTTGTGGATCATCGGCCCGCCGATGCAGAAGCCCATGACCATGAACTCCCGGATGCCCAGGTGGTCCATGAGCCCGAGCTGGTCGTCGGTGTACGCGTCCCAGGGGCGGGCGATCTCCAGCGGGCCGCTCGACCGGCCGGGGTTGGCGTTGCGCAGGTCCGCGCAGATGCAGCGGAAGTCGCCCTTGTACCGCTCCATCGGGTTGAATGGCGAGGCCGTCTGCCAGGACGACAGGGCCGAGTTGAGCCCGCCGCCCGGGATGAGCAGCAGGGGGAAGCCGGCGCCGACCTCCTCGTAGTGGATGCGGACGGGACCTCGTTCGTAGAAGGGCATGGCGATCCTCCTCGCTCGGTGAGCTGCCGGTACTCTAACGCTTGATACGCCAACCCGGCCATAGCTGTCCAGCCTTCGGATGCTGCCGGACGCCTTCGTACAGCTTCTCGACCAGTCGGGCGGCCTCGGCTCCGGCCAACGCCCTGCCGTCCACGACGGCCAGCGCGTCCCCCCTGACCCGGAAGGCCCCCGACGAGTACGGGATGAACTCCTGGACGAACGTGATCGGCTGCCCCATCCCCTTCGCCCACGCGTCGACGCTCAGGGCGTCCACCTTGCCGGCTCCTCCCGCCATGACGCCCTCCCGGACGAAGGCCCAGGCGTCCAGCTCGGGCTGGCGCTGGGCGAGCGCGGCCTTCGCCTGGGCGATCGCCTCCTCCTGTGTCCTCGCCTCGAAGCGCAGGAGCTGACGCCGGCCGTCCTTCGCGACGACGGCGAGGGGGACCAGCCGCTCGCCCGCGGGGAGGTCGGAGACGCTCCACGCAGCATGGGCGAGCGCGAACCCCGCGAGCAGCACGAGCGAGTCGGGAATCATCGCCATGACCGCGGCGAGTTGAAGATGGCGGTGGCCTGGCGGCGCCGGTCCCGGTCGACCTTAGACATACGCGTCCGATCGGCTCAGCGGCAACGTGCGGCTAGGCGCGCTCATGACGGACGATCTTGAACCCTTCCTCCTCTGCTGGAGGCTGAAAATAGGCGGTCACGGCCTCGAACTCCGCCTCCGTGGTCCAGGGCGCGCCGGCCGGCAGATCCTTGCTTCGCTCCTTCAGCTGGCGCTTGCACAAGGCATCCGGCGCATCCACGAAGTGCAGCTCATGCTCGGCATCCGCCCGCTCGAAGAGCTCGCGGAACCAGGCACGCTGCGCCCTCGTATTGCCGGGGAAGTCGAGCACGACGGAGATGCCCTTCGACAAGAGCGCACACACATGTGGCCCGAGCGCGCTCCTCAATCGCGAGGAGCACTTGACGAAATCCGGTATGTCAATGATCTCGCCCGGGAACAGGTGGTCCAGGAACTCGTCCTGAACGAGAAGAACCGTATTCTCCCGCTCGGCCAGGTCTCTCGCGAGCGTGGACTTCCCTGCCGCCATCTTCCCGCACAAGAACATCAACTTCCCGGAGGTGGTCATGACTCCCTAGTGTGTCTCCTTCTCGGAGCGTGCCGCATGACGCCTAACGTATCGAAAATCACAGTAGCCGGCGCCCTGCATGATTGTTTGCGTGCGGGTGAGCTGCACGTCGGCGCCAAAGCCGTCCGCCATGGACAGATCCCCGCTACACGTCAGCAAGAACCCTAGCTCCGGGGCGCCAATCTCCTTGTAGAACTGGGCGTAGCGACATCCAGTGACGTTCACGTCGAACGCATCCGGAGCTTGCTTGACCACCTCGTACCTCAAGGCGTCTCCAGCCGCGAACCAATCGAAGGCCGAAGCCATCCGCTCGCCGAGGTCGCGCGCTCCCTGAGCCCGCCACCACTTCTCGCCATACTTGCGATACAGGTCCCCGAGTGCCTTTCGGACAATCGCGTTGGCGCGCTCCTCGCCCAGTTCCGCCTGGAGGCTCTTGACCAGCGGAACCAGGATCTGAGCTTGTATCTTGACCTGCTCGATCAGCGGGATGTCCATCGGTCGCTTTCCTTGGGTTCTTGGCTACCTGTTGGTTCATCGCCTCGCGGCCCGACGCCTCGGCCGGATGCGCCGTTACCCCATTTGATGGATGCTCACGATGCGGTCAAGACCCACCTGACCAAACCCGAACGCCAGGGCTGCCCGTGGACCTGCCCCTTGCCGATCCAGCGCATGACCTCCGAGTCTGCGCAGATCTCGCCGCAACACGAGTCGCTCTGTCAACAGCATGCTGTGCCAGCCCTCAGCCACGGGCGCGGGCCACGTTCAGCGTCACGGCCGCGCGAATAAGAGCCTTCAATGCCGCCTCGTCGATCTTCTCGCCCTCGTGGAAGTCGATGGCACGCCTCGTGTTGCCATCGAGGCTGGAGTTGAAGAGGCCGGATGGATCCTCCAGTGCAGCCCCCTTGGGAAAGGTCATCTTCACGACGTTCTTGTACGTCTCGCCGGTGCAGATCAATCCGGCGTGAGACCACACCGGAACCCCTCTCCACTTCCACTCCTCGACCACCTCGGGGTCGGCTTGCTTGATCACTGTGCGAAGCCGGGAGAGCATCCTGCCCCGCCAGTCGCCCAGCTCCTTGATCCGCTCGTCCATCATCCGGGACGGAGACTTCCCCTTCCGAGACCCGCTCTTCCTCATGATGTTTCTCTTTCCGTTCCTCTTGCGCCCAGGGTCACCGGACCGGTGCTACCGCTAGGTGGGCGGTGTCACTCGTCCGATGGCCCCGGCACCCACCCTGTTCCCGCCGCCCAGGCCTCGGCCCCGACCATGATGATGTCGCACACCGGGTCCTTGATCGCGTAGTACGCCTCTTCATTCTCGGCGTGATAGCCTGCCAGCGCCATCTTCACCTGTCCGTACGCGGCCGTCGCCTCGCCGTTCGCCCGCAAGTAATCACGGAACAGCACCGCGTAGCGCTGGTTCGCCCGCTCCGCCACCCGCACGTGCAGATTGACTCGCCGCGCGCCGCCGCGCTCGTTGCAAAACCACTTCCTCCACTGCTCGGGATCCTTGGGCCTGCCCGCCGGGACGTGATCGTACGTGATGTGCGCCAGCGGTTCATAGCCCGCGCGCTCGAGCGCATCGTGGAGCTGAGTCGTCAGCGCATGAACACTGACTTGAATGTCGATAATGTCCTTTGCCGCCAGCCCGGGCACCGACGTGGAACCGATGTGGTCGATGCGAAGTGCGAGGTCCCCAAGCACATCCCGCAACTCTTGACCGAGGCGCGCAAACTGGCCCGGCCAATCACACTGGTACGGAACGATCGCAATCATTCGCACCTCATCGAGGCGGCACATCGCGATCCGCTACCGCGAGTCGCCCAACGCCCGTCGACGGCGCATAACGAAGGATGACGTCGCCTGATGGAAGCCTCTTGGCCTCCAGGAGATCAAGTGGCAGCCGCTGCGACACCCCGCGGACGAGCGACTGGCCGCTTCCAAGGAGCACCGGGCAGACGGCGAACTGGTACTCGTCGATCAGACCGTGGCGCGTGAGCTCCGACACGATGGAGCCGCTGCCAAAGATGATCAGATCCTTCCCGGGTTGGGCCTTCATGGCCTCAATCTCTCGCGGGTCCAGTTCGCGAAGCAAGCGGGAGGGCTCCCACGTTGCGTCCTTCATGCTCCGGGAGAAGAGTATCTTGGTCATTCTGTTCAGCGCGACCGCTATCGTGCCGTGCTCCGGAGACCGTCGCCCCGGATCATGGGGATCCGGGATGGTGCCGAGCTCATCGACGACGGCGTGGCGCCAGAATCCCTCGAAGAGCTCGTATGTTCGACGGCCGAACACGACCGTGTCGAAACGCGAGATGCCCGCGGCGGCCGCCCTGGCCTGCTCCGCGTCCGGCACGACCCAGCCGAGGTTTCCGTCGATCCCGGCAAAGTACCCGTCCGCGGTCACCCAGTTGAACGTCACGATTCGCCGGGGTGCCATAGGCCTCCCTGTCTCGAAGCGTCCGACCTACTCACCATGCCGTGCTCCATAGCGCCTGGCGCCCCAGCAATCCGCCCTTCTATGGCACTCACACCCGCTAGCATGAGTCCCATCGAGAGCAAAGGAAAGGACATGAACGAACATACGCCCATGCACATGGCGCCCTTTCTATGACACGGCACATCGATGCACCCCGTGAGTTGGTTTATCAAGCCTGGACGGCACTTGAACATAGAGCGCACTGGTTTGTTGGGCCGGCCTGGACCGAAATAGAAAGACGCGTGGATCTAAGAGGAGACGGCCAAGACATTGCCCGTGGCCGGTTTGAAGACGGCACGGAGACAATCTACATCGCGCGTTTTCACCTTGTCGATCCGAATGTGCGCCTGATCTATGCGTTTGATATGCATGTAGGAGGCAAGCTCTTTTCCGTCTCGCTTGCTGGAGTCGAGTTTGAGAAACACTCCACCGCAACTGAACTAACCTATACCGAGCAAGGTTTCTTTCTTGCCGGAGAATATGGGACCGAGTCTCGAATTCAGGGCACAAATGGGCTTCTGGATCAATTCGCGTCCTACCTGGAAACGATGCGCCGAACAGAGCCGTGCTAGAAGAAACCGCGGAGGAACACGGCTGCCTCCTCGGAGATGCTCACGATCTTGTTCGTTCCCTGGCGATAGAACTTGAAGTTCAGTTCGGTCTCGGGGCGACCGTCGTTCCAGTTGGCGAAGGGCTTGAGTTCGCCCCGTCCGAGGCGACGCCTCGCAAGCCCGGTTCGCCTGACGGTGATGCTGACACGTGGCGTTTGCCGGGCGATGCTCGGCTTCTTTGGACTTGCTACGGCCGAGGTGACGATGCCAGTCGCGACCAATCCCGGACCGCCTTCGTTCTCGCTTGCGAAGACAAAAATGGCGTCGCCCTTGGCGATGCGCTTGCCGTCATACATGGTCTTCTGTTCGCTGAACGTGAACGCCTTGGCCGTTGGGTCCCTGACTTTGACCTTGATCGCGAACATCATACTTCTGCGAGTTCCGACGCCCAGCGTGTTTGGCCGTACGCCAGCTTTCGGTCGAAGAACCCGACGATCTCGGAATTCATCACCTCGTGCACCGCATCGCGATCGAAGCCTTCCGGGTCTCGCGCGGCCTCCCCGGCCGCGAGTGTCAGTATCCACGGGACACTCGCGACGAACGAGAAATGCCCGGCCCGTGGCACGACAACGTATTCCGACTGAGGCGGCAGAGCTTTCGCGAGGCGCTCGGCGTGATACCGCACGAGAGTCAGGTCGTCGCGCTCCGCGCCGTACACCCGGACCGGAACGGCCACCCGGGCCAGCGCCTCGTCGGTGAAGGGGGCGGTATTCGGCGCCGTGAGCACGATGGCGCGCACGCGAGGATCACGGACATCCGGAATATCGCCGACCCTCCGATGACGCGGGAGACTTGCTTCGGCCGCCCGACCCACACGCCGACCCCGGCGATGTCGTTGTCCTTTCCTCGTGGGTGCGTAGGGGCAGCGACGACATAGCCATGCGACGCGAGCGCCATCGCCAGGTCTCGGTGGTTCAACGAGAGCCCGCCGCCTCCGTGCGATATGACGATGAGCCCGAACTTCCCGTCCGCCGGCGGAGCATTGGCGGCCACCTGCATCTCGAACGCGATCAACCGACACAGCATCGCGGGCAACCTGCACCCGGAGAGGGACCCGGTCACGAAGAGAGGAGCGGGCGCCGCGCGGGTGGGGTACCAAAGAGCCGCAGGGAACAACTCGCCGGTGGCGGCGTCTCGAACGTCGATCCTGCCATACGCGACGTTCGAAGATGGCGCAGCCTCACTTGTGAACGCGACCCCGAGCAGCACGAGGCCCACAAGGGACTTTGAAGATGGCAGGAGCCCTCACACCTTCGGCCGTGTGCATCGAACGAGTCAGACCATCGGGCGCGTGCCCACGAGCACGGGCTGGAAGAATCGCTCGTCCACCCGACGAACGCCCTGAAAGCCGACTGCGCTCATGAGCTCGGCGACCTGTGCCACCGGGACCGCGAGATAAGAGCTCTTCAGGATGGTGGCGCAGTCGTCAACACCGTCTGCAGGCGTGATCTCAAACGAAAGGTCATATCGCGGTCCCCGCCAGCTCCAGACCTGGCGTAGATTATAACGGCGCCCCGCCCAGGCGCGCTCGCCGTACGGTCGCACCTCGACCGTTCCGGAAGGCGGCAGCGCTCCGTAGTCGCGCATCGAGACGAGGCAGCCACCGCCCGGCCGAGCGCAGCGGAAACATTCGCCCAGCGCGGTCTCGATGTCGCCTAGGGTCTCAAGATGCGGCAGCGCGTTGTCACAGACGATTACGACGTCAGCGCTTGCCGCCCGCAGCGGCAGAGCGCGGAAGTCGGCAACCACACAACGGAGCGGAAGGTGACGCGCGGCAGCTTCACGCCGGGCTCGCTCGACGGCAACGTGCGACAGATCGGAGCCGGTCACCCGGAACCCGAGCGCGAGAAGTCCAAGCGCTTGCGTGCCGATGCCGACCGCAGCGTCGTGCACCGTGCGCGTGCTCGCCCCCCAATGGTCGCCGATGAGCGACGCCAACCCCATCCCTTGCCGGGCGACGGTTGCCTCCCAGTTCTCGTAGACGAGATGGTACAGCGGAGCCAACTCATCGTAGAACGCCTGCACCGACATGCGCTCCCTCATGGTCCAACGCCAGGCATGAGTCGCACGCTACAGCGCCGTCGGCTCCTTGTCGTGCTCGGGCATTCCCTGCTGCCTTGCTAAGGCATGCTAAAGATCGGGAGTCGCAGGCCCCACCGAATCGCAAGCAACCGGAGCGCCACCACCACGACCATACCGGCCCCAAACGCTTGCGACCGTTGTACCCCAAACGCTTGCAACAGCAGGTAGAGCGCGACGCCCGCGATTGCGGCAGTGGCGTAGACGTCCCTCCGCAGAATAACGGGCACCTGCGCCGTGATGACATCCCGGAGAATGCCACCTGTTACGCCGGTTATCGTGCCCATCAGCACCACGATGATCGCTGGGCACTGCGCCGCTTCTGCTACCTGGGCTCCAGAGAGTGCGAACAATGCCAACCCCAAGGCGTCCGCCACGAGAAGCGCATTCCCCGGTGGGGGCCTTAGCCGCACATAACCGACGGTCAGCAACGCTGACGCAATGATGACGGTCAGATAGTGTGCACTCGTGATCCAGAAGATCGGATGCCGATTCAAGAGGAGATCGCGTAGAGTGCCTCCTCCCACGGCCGTAATGGCCGCGACGACGATGACCCCGAAGAGATCCAGCCCCCTGCTACGAGCCGCAAGCACGCCGCTAACCGCGAAGACGGCAACGCCCGCGAGGTCGAGGAACTGAAACGTCACACGTCCGTCCCGGGAGACACGGACTCCCTGCATCTCGACACCGAAAGCCGCCTACGATAGGTCATGGGATGTAGTTCAGCGCCTCCGGCAGGGGGCCCTGGATTGGTACCTCGAAGTACTCGGCGGGCGACGGTTGGCTGATCTGCCCACCGTCGGAGGCGATGAAGGCAGCCGCCTGTTCTTGTAGAGCCAGGGTGATCGGCCGGTTCGCCGCCACATGCATGTTCTGAAAGAATTGATGTGGATTCTTCGCAAGCAGCGGATCAGCCGCAACGGCGAGGTCGTGACGGTAGTACGTGGAACGATCCTGCAATTCACCCGCGCGAATGAGTGCGGATGACTGTGGGTTCTCGAAGTTCCGGTCCGCCTTGTAGAACTGGACAAGGACCCGCTTCGGCGAGACGCCCGCGAGAGGCAGCTTCCGGAGATGCGGTGCATAGGCGATTGGATCTCCCGCCAACGAACACCATTCCTTCCATTCTTGAACCCGCTGGATATCCATTGCACCCGCAATCCGGTTCGTCACGGGGCCACGAATACTGATGACGCGTCCGTCAGCGAGCTTGACCGTCAGCGCTGCCGAGTCGCGCAAGGGCTTGTTCTCGAACCAGAAGGGCGCGGCTACCTCAATGCCATCCAACATGGCAACGCCGGGGGAGTTGAGGAGCGAGGGGCTACGATTCGCCAAGACCACGCCTTCGCGCCGTCGGCCCCCAACGCCGCTCAGCCGCGTGTGCTCCATGATCGAGCCGCCGGGAACGTTGATGACGCTCGCACGAATGGCGGGCTCGACGGCCGAGAGGATCGTTCCCAGCGCGCCTCCATGCGACTGTCCGATGTAGTAGATGCGCAAAGGGTCGAGGTCACGCTTGCCGTCACCGTCGTAGTCGACACCCTGCTGGATGGCGCGTACGAGTTGCATCCAGTCCACGACCTGCTGCCGGAAGGAGTCGCGCAGGAACACCACGGCGTGCAGGGCGCGGGGCTCGATACCCTCCGGGGATCCGATGACGTTGTCCCCATTCTGGTCAATGCTACGCCCCCCCGACAGGAAGGTAATATCACCGGACGCTCGCTGTACTGTTATCGTGCTGAGGGGCCCGAAGCCCGTCGCCACCGTATTGATTCCGACCGTGGCGATTCCTCGAGCGGCGAGCGAGCCCGCGACCCGCGCCAGCCACTCGTCCTTGTTGCCTTCGGCGCCGTGACCGTAGATCACCACCGGCCACCCGGGGGCCGGCGGAGTCCCCCGCGGATAGATCACGTTAAAGTAAATGTCGTTCGTTCCCCGAGGTGCGGGCGTCCCGGCGAGAGTTCCGATCGCCGGTATATATCCGCCGGGATGCACGAGATAGTCCGGCGCACTGTACTTGCCGTACGCGATGCCGCCTACTGCTCCACTGAAGAGACGAAGGGACGGAAGATCGACGGCGACAGCGGTGAAGGCAGGCGGCGAGACGCGAATCTGCCGAGACATGCTGATGCCCACGATTTCTGGGAGAGCGAAATTGGTGCGAGCCCCTCCGGGGCCGAGATCGAAGGTGACCACAGGCGCCGCCAGCGTCCGGAGCTGATCGCGAATCTTCTCCAGGACCGCCGTTGCGCTCTGGGTCGTGAACACGCTCGCCACGACGACGTCGCGTTCAGCGATCCCTGCCCGCCTGGCGGCGGCCAACGCTTCCAGAAGCTCGCGCCCGTACTCATTCTCGGCTCTCTGCTTGAGCTTGAGGAACGCTTCGCTGGCTTCGACGTTCCTCCCGGTACTGGTGCGGACGCCTCGAGTAACGAGAAGCGCATAAGAAGTGTGCTGATCGAGCAACTCGTCCGATTCGACGTGGAGAGTCGTCGTTGCCGGGTCCCAAACGACCTGATTGATGCCGACGCCCCGGCCCGAAGAAGGATCGCCGCGTCGAGAGTGTTTCCCGGTCGCATCCCCTAGAGCGAGAAGGAACACGGTGTTGCTCGACACGGAAGCCGGATCGATGTCGCCGTCGAACGGGATCGAGAGCCGGGGCAGCAGATTGAACCCGTCCAGCTCGTTCAGGTGGCTGATGTCCTCGCAGTCCGAATGACGGACCGCGCAGTCCGGTTGCGGCAGATTCACTCGACGGCCGGTCAGCTGCGACGAGTCTGGGACCGTGAACGCATTGGAGGGAAACGGCGCGGCATCCAGGCTCGCCAGCTCGAACCGAGGGTGGACGGCAGCCTCCGGTACCACTGGTTCGTCCTTACTCTCCGCCTCATATCCCGACGTGCAGCCAATCGATCCCCATGAAAGAACGACGATCAGCATCGAAGCGCGCAGTCGATACACGAGCATCTACTCTTCTCCGATATCACGTTCGACCATGGGTTCGACGAGGCCTAACGCGCACGTTGACCGGCCGCAGCGAGCGCATGCGAGCCAGTGGTCCGGTCGAACGTGGTGTTATCCGGCCCCACTGAGATCGCCGCCCAGCCCCGCGTCCAGTTCAAGCAGTTCGTCTTCAGACAGTTCGACCAGAGCCCGACCGTGCGTTCTCGCACTCTTCCAGATGGCAAGGACCGCCAGCATAGACCGAACTGCCGCTTGATCCGTCGCGCGCGGGAATTCCCGCAGGACCAGTTCGGCCAGGTGGTTAATCGCACTGACGTACTCTGCGTCCAGCCAGGACGGGACTTGCGGATTGTGGCGCCGATCACGAGCCAGATCGATCGTTGCCACGAGCGCATAGGTGTTCCAATCCGGAACTCCCCGGGCTTCGTGAATCCGCACCAGATGCGGTACACAGGCGTACGATGCCTCCCCGACATCGCCTTGGTGATGGAGCCCTTCCCAGAGTTCGTCCCACGCGCCTGACACATCCACCCCGTCTTCAAGTCGGCGCAAGGCAGACCGCGGGTCAAACGGCAGGCGCCGGCCGCCGTCCAGGCTAGTCCAGCGAGGATCGCTGAGTTCCATCACTGTCCGGATGCCTAGACTTGGGCGTAGTTGATGATGAGCGCGATGACATAGAGGACGGTTGCCAGAAGGATGCCGCGAAATGGAACCCTGAACCAGTAGCGTTTGGCTAAGAAGGCATACCCGCCAAGCAGCAACAGCCCAAGCGACAGAAGATACATGGACTGGAACAAGAAGGCACTGTGCGCCAAGGACAGGTAGCCGTACACCGCACCGAAGAGGATTAGGCCATAGCTGTGACTGGCATTGAAGCCGATCCAGCATTCCCACATTGTTGTTTCGCGCGTGATCACAGGCGACACCTCCTGCATGCGCGCCTCTAGATCGTGGTCGCGCGGCAGCAGCTTGGGGCCGTGGAAGGTATACAGAAGGTGGAGGAGGCCGATCAACATGAGGATCGCTGCGCCGCCAGCAATGAGCAATGGTGCAAGTCTGCTCAACATGCGACCTCCCTGGGCCTAACGGTCGCGTTCAGCGGCGCGGCTTGCGGCGTGTGCGCCGCAACGCGGTGTTAGGCGAGCTCGCGCCAGCACCTTATGGCTGACTCGCCCCGGACGCATGCATATGGGCAAGCTTCCAAGCGTCGTGCTCTCGGACGAACAGGAGCGTACGCCGCTGCAGGGGCAACCGGCGCCCGCCGACGGTCAGCTGAAGCGTGAATGTGACGAGTCCCGCATCCCCGTAGCGCTCGACCTGGATGTCGAGCGGCTTCAGGTCCAGATACGGCGGCCCGGGTCTGCGTGCCCGCGCTTCCTCGAAGAACCGCCGCCAGCGCCCCTCGACCGCTGCCTGCCCGGTAACGCGCTCCGGCGTATCGCCAAACGGGAAGAAAACCGTCGGCGTTGACGTCCAGCTCGCCCGGAATGGCTCCCAGTCGAGATTGTCGAGCGCACGCAGAAACCGCTCAGCCGCCGCGTGAATTCCCACGAGATCCTCCGATACCGTGGCCTGTGAGGCGCTCACCGACGTCTGCGCCAACGCGGATGCCGCTGCGCCTGGCAGGAGCACGACGACGGCCATATATGAAAATGCCCGCAGCGACTTTGTGTAGCGCATAAACCTCCTTTGGCATCGTGATGGGTCCGCCCAACGCGCGCGCTCGGCGGCCGGCGCGAGCAGCGCGAGCTCCGGTCCGCTGAAGCGCGAGGTTCGGCGGCCCGCGCCATTCCACGCATCGAGTCGCGGCGCCCCACAGCTTAGATCCGTAGCTGGACGCCCCGCGGACTCACGGTGACTTCGGACGCGCCGAGCCGCCGCCGCGTACGAGGTAGTACAGCCCCACCACCAGCAGCAATACCGCGAACACCAACCCAACCGCCTGCCCGGCCCCGTAGGCCCCGGCTCCATCACCGGCACCACCACCTGCAAGACGCCCCAAGAGAATCAGCCCGCCCCAAAGTACGCCGACCGCGCCGAGGACCCTGTTACGCACTCTGCACCTCCTCAATCATGTAAGGACCGTCTAACGTCACGTTGAGCGGCCGCGGCGAGCGTACGCGAGCCGGCGGTCCGATCCAATGAGAGGTTCGGCGGCCCTCGTATCCGCTGCTCGTCGCCCCGCGGTCACGGCCGATACGGTGCATTTGAACGAGGCGCATCAGGCAGCTGCTTGTCCAGAGACTCGCGGTACTGCAGACAGCCCCGGAGAAACTCCGGCCACGTGGGCACCGTCGGCAGCGGATCAGTCTTCTCGGGGAGGAGACCCCAGAGTGCCGGGTGATGCCAGCAGAGCGCGTGTCCCGTGCTGTCCCGGTGCGCCCGAATCCCCGCGCGTAGCCGCCGCGCCTCGGCGGCTAGCTGCTCGCGCGTCATTGCTTCGAGGTCCTCGTCCATGATAGCTCCTTGCGATGCCTCGGGGAGCGGTCGGTGATACGTCTTGTCCGCCGAACGTTTGAGTTGAGCGGCGCGCTGATAATTCCTCGGCCTGCGGCGGCCAACGCCCGCCCTTGCCAGACGCTAGCGACATCGATTCGCAGTCAATCGGCATAACGGTCAGGCTGAGCGGCCGGCGTCGAGCCGGCCCGCTCCAGCCTGTTGTTCGGCGGACATAGCGCGAGTGGGTATCCGGTCACGAGCGTGGCGTCGGCACCACGCCGAGTTGCCTCAGCGCGTTGAGGTTGTCGACGATGCCGCGCTGCCCGCGCACCTTGCCGTCACGAATCTGGAGAATGACGATCTCTTCGAACTGCACGCGCTTTCCCGTGGGTGGCAGGGGCCCCCACTGACCGCGTTGCGTTCCCGAGATCGCCAAGTGCACGACGACACGATCACCCTCGCCGATGAGTTCAAGGAGCTCCTCATGGTAGTCGGGGAAAGCCGTCCAGGCGTCTGCCACACTGGCGCGGATACCCTCGTGTCCATGGCGAAGCGCGTATGGGCGATAGTCCCCGACGAAATCGGGCCCGTAGAAGTCCGGGATACGATCAAGGCCGCGTTGGTTCCACACGACCTCGGTCAGCTCCCGCACGAGTGCCTTGTTGCGCTCGACGGCGTCGGTGCCTCCCGCCGGCGTGCTAGGAGGCATGGCGGCACAGCCGGCTAAGGCAAGCGTGAGGGCTGGAAACAGGACGGCCAGAAGGTTGCGCATCGATCCCTCCTCCTGGAATCTGGCGCCACGCCGGCGCCCCGTGGCGAAGTCGCTGGTCGCTCACCAGATCTGCGGCCGGAGTGGTCGTAGGTACGGCGTCTCGACCTGGGCTTCCTCTTCCACGACCCCGCTGCCCCAGTGGAGTGAGAATGTCTTCATCGCCCGCTCCGATGCCCGGTCCCTCTTCACGCACTCTCCTCCTCCGGCACCCCGTCGAAGAAGCACACGCTCCCCGTCTCGAGCGAGTACTCCGCGCCCACCACCAGCAGGTCGTCGCGCGCGATCAGCCGCTCCAGCACCGCCGAACCGTGCCGCAGGTGATCGGCGGAGGCGCGGATGTTGGCCCGCACCGACTGGTGCAGGAGCGCGACCGGGTCGTGCCGCAACTCGGTGGCGGCCAGCAGGCCCTCCACCGAGGGACGCACGCGGTCCACGATCGAGCGCAGGTTCGGGGATTGGTTGGCCCGCGGCTGCTGCAGCTCCTCCAGCGTGGCCAGTACCGCGCCGCACTGCGAGTGGCCGAGCACCACCACCAGCCGCGTGCCGTACCGCGCCGCCGCGAACTCCACGCTGCCGACCTGTGAGGCGGCGACGATGTTGCCGGCCACGCGGATCACGAACAGGTCGCCCAGCCCCTGGTCGAAGACGATCTCCGCCGGCACCCGGGAGTCGGAGCAGCCCAGAACGATGGCGAACGGCTCCTGCCCGGCCGCCACCTCGAGCCGGCGGGCCTCGGTCGCGCGGGAGGCGCGGCTCTGCACCTCGGCCACGAAGCGGCGGTTGCCCGCGCGCAGGCGCGCCAGGCTCTCCCGCGCCGAGATCATACGCCTCTCACCGCGCCGGCAGCGGCACGTCGAGAAGGCAACCGAACTCGTGCGCGAAGTCGACCGAGACGCGGGCACCGCGCCCTGATTGTCGAAAAAGCGCTGCGTCCCGCGGGCTCCGAACACGCCCTCGTGCCAGATGTTCGGGTGCAAGGTAGTCGACCGGGGTGTGCACGCGGATTCTCCTGTTCGGACGTGTGGCGCGATCTCGAGCGCGCCCACCGTAGAACACCCGACCGAGCGACGTCAATGCCTCCCGCCCGACCGGTTGCCCCCGCCCGCCCCCGGCGGTAGCATCCTTGAGCGGATGCCCTTCGCCTACTTCAACCGGCTCACGCGGCGGCAGCAGGCGATCTATCTCGAGAGCGACGGCGTCGTCACGATGCCGCTGCCGCAGGCCTCCCGGCTCCAGCCCCTGGTCACCGCGCTGGCCCGCGCGCTCGAGAGCGGCGACCGCGCCCACACCGAATCGGCGGCCCAGCGGCTCGTCCTCGGCCTCGCCGCCGCGCTGGGGGCGCCGCCGGCGCGCGTCAAGGTCCTGGCCGCGCGGCCGCACGCGGGCTGGGGCGAGCTGCACGGGCTCTACGAGACCACGCACCGGCCGGTCGAGCCGCCGGTGATCACGCTCTGGATGCGCACCGCGCGGCAGAAGCGCGTGGTGGCCTTCCGCACCTTCCTCCGCACCTTGCTTCACGAGGTGGGGCACCACGTGGACTATACTCTGCTGCGGCTGGGCGACTCCTTCCACACCCAGGGATTCTACGCGCGGGAGTCGCACCTGTTCCATCAACTGGTCACCGACGGGGGGATCCTCATGGCGAGTGTGGAAGAGCAGATGGCCCGCATGGCGCACACGGCCGACGACTTCGCGGCCGCCATCAAGGGCGTCTCCGACGCGGCGCTCAGCAAGCGCCCGGACGAGAAGAGCTGGTCGGCCAAGGAGACGGTGTGCCACGTGCGGGACACCGAGGAGTCCTTCATGGCCCGCTTCCAGTCCATCATGGAGATGGACGAGCCGCGCTTCAGCCCCGCCGATCCCGACCGCTGGGCCACCGAGCGTCAATACCAGAGAAACGACGCGGCGGAGGCCCTGCAGGCCTTCCGGATCCGCCGCGACGAGACGGTGAAGTTCCTGCACGGCCTCCGCCCCGAGCACTGGGAGCGCGGCGGCGTGCACCCCACCCGCGGCCGCATGACCGTGAAGGACTTCGTCGGCCTGATCGCGTGGCACGACGACAACCACCTCGACCAGCTCCGGCGCGCGCTCGCGGGCAAGCCCTAGCCGGGAAGGACCCTCACCATGCTCAAGCAGACCTCGTCCGAGTACCGCGGCTTCCGCACCCCGGGCATCCGCCTCAAGGAGGAGATGCTGCCGCATCTGCAGCACCTGGCCGCGGGCCGCTCGCGCCGCTACCTCCACGCGCTCCACGCCTTCGACAAGGCGCAGGCGGTGATGCTGGTGGAGGAAGGCCTACTGCGCCCGGAGCACGGTCGCGCCATCCTCGTCGCCCTCCGCCAGATGGAGAAGGACGGCGCGGCGGAGACGCGCAGCCGCGAGGGCGGCGGGCTGCACTCGGGCGAGCAGTACCTGATCCGGCGCCTCGGCGAGGACGTGGGCGGCCGCCTGCACCTCGGCCGCAGCTCGGGCGACCTCTCCTCCGTCGGCATGAACACCGCCCAGCGCGAGGGAGTGCTCCGCATCCTGGAAGGCATCAACCGGCTGCGCCGGCTGCTCCTCGACCTCGCGCGCCAGCACACCGACACCATCCTGCCCGGCTACAGCTTCGGCCAGCACGCCCAGCCGATGACGCTGGCCCACCTCTTCCTGTCGTGGGCCGCGAACCTCGCGCGCGACTTCGAGCGCCACGCGGGGGTCTACCGCCGCGTGAACACGAGCCCGGCCGGCGCCGCCATCATGGTGGGCTCGGACTTCGGCCTCAACCGCGTGCGCACCGCGGAGCTGCTGGGCTTCGACGCCATCCACGAGAACTGCGCCGACGCCATCCTCGAGCTGAACGGCGACGACTCCCTCGATGTGCCGATGGCGGTGGCGCTGCTCTACCACACCATGGCCAAGTGGGCCGACGACCTCATCCTGTGGAGCACCCAGGAGTTCGGCTTCGTAGGCATCCCGGACCGCTTCTGCAACACCTCGTCGATCATGATGCAGAAGAAGAACGTGATCGGCCCGGCGGAGGTGAAGGGCGCCTCCGCGGAGGCGCTCGGCTGCGTGGTCACCTCCTACCACGCGCTCAAGGGCCCGACCGGCCTGCCCATCACCGAGCGCTCGTACGCGCTCGAGCAACTCTGGCGGGTCATGGACAACTGCGCGCGCGACCTCGACTGGTTCTGCGAGCTGCTGCCTGCGCTCGAGATCAAGCGCGAGCGCATGCGCGAGATGGCGTGGCGCCACTGGGCCACCGGCACCGACCTGGCCGGCGCGCTGGTGAAGCTGCGCGACCTGCCGTGGCGCACCTCGCACCAGATCGTGGGCGTCCTGGTGCGCCTCTGCGAGGAGCGCGGGCTCGGCCCCGACGCGGTGACCCCCGCCCTCCTCGACGAGGCGGCCATGCTCTACCACGACCGGAAGGCCGGGCTCGACGCGGCCCAGATCCGCGAGGCCCTCGATCCGGGCCGCTTCATCGCCGCCCGCACCATCCGCGGCGGCCCCGCGCCGGCCGAGTCGCTGCGCCAGGCCGATCTCTTCGCCCAGAGCCTCGCCGCCGACGAGAAGACGGTGGCCGACATCAAGCAGCGCCTGGCCGACTCGGCCCGCAAGCTCGAGACCGCCATCGACACCATCATCGGGGGCACCCAATGATCCGTCTCCTCGCGCTCGCCCTGGTCGGGCTCCTGGCGTCCTTGCCCACCCACGCCATGGCCCAGGAGCCGCCGGTGCGCGGCGGCACCGTGGTCCAGGCCATCAGCGCCGACCCGCCCACCATGAACCCCGGCACCACCACCGACACCCAGGCGTGGTCGCTGATGGGCAAGATGTTCAACGGGCTCACCTACCTCGATCTCGAATACCGCAACCACCCGGACCTGGCCGAGTCGTGGGAGATCTCGAAGGACGGGCTCACCTACACGTTCAAGCTGCGCCAGAACGTGAAGTGGCACGACGGCAAGCCCTTCACGTCCGCGGACGTGAAGTTCTCCTACCTCGAGATCCTCCCGAAGTACCACCCGACCGGCCGCGTCGCGTTCGCGGTCATCGCCTCCATCGACACCCCCGACGCGCACACCGCGGTGGTCCACCTCAAGAAGCCGTTCGCCCCGTTCCTGTTCATGACCAACCTCAACAACGGGCCGATCCTCCCGAAGCACCTGCTCGAGGGCAAGGACATCGCCACCGCCGAGTTCAACCAGCGGCCGGTGGGCACCGGGCCCTTCCGGCTGGGCGAGGTGGCCAAGGGCAGCCACTACGTGCTCGAGCGCAACCCGGACTACTGGAAGCCCGGCCGGCCCTACCTCGACCGGGTGGTCCTGCGCGTGATGCCGAACCCGCCCTCGCGCGTGCTGGCCTTCGAGAAGGGCGAGGTCGACGTGCTCTACTCCTTCTTCCTTCCCCGAGAGCAGGCTGCTCGGGTGAAGGCCCTGCCCGGGGTGGTGGTGAAGGACTACATGCTGTTCCCCGAGGTCATCACGCTCTTCTTCAACCTCAAGGACAGCAAGCCCCTCGGCGACCTGAAGGTGCGCCAGGCCATCGCCCACGGCATCGACCGCGCCTTCATCGCGGAGAAGGGCTACTTCGGCCTGAGCCGCCCCGCCATCAGCCCGATCCCGTCGAACCTCGGGTGGGCCCACAACCCCAAGATCATGACCTACGCCTACGACCCCGCCCGCGCCCAGGCCCTGCTGGACGAGGCCGGCTACAAGGGGCCGGAGCGCATGGTGCTGCGCCTGGCCTACGACCCGGCCAACTCGGCGGTGAACAAGGCGGCCGAGATCGTGGCCCAGCAGCTCCGCGCCGTCGGCATCAACGTCAAGCAGACGCCGATGGAGCGCTCGCTGATGATCGAGAAGGTGTTCAAGCAGTACGAGTTCGATCTGTTCATCCACAACTACACCACCTACGGCGACCCCGCCGTCGGCGTCACCCGCGCCTACGACTGCGACAACATCGTGCCGGCCCCGTTCACGAACGTGGAGCGCTACTGCAACAAGAAGGTGGACGAGCTGTTCGACCAGGGCGCCGCCGCCACCAACCGCGCCGACCGGGCCCGCGCCTACCAGGCCGCGCAGGAGATCATCGCGCGCGAGCTGCCCACCGTCCCGCTGCTCGAGTACGGCGACACCAACGTGGCGCGGCCGCGCGTGCGCGGCATCTTCCTGAGCCGCTCCTCCCACGAGCGCTGGGACGAGGTCTGGGTGACCGATGGCAAGTAGCGCCCTCACCGCCTCGCAGGCGCTGGCCGCCCGCGTCGCCGCGCTCCGATGGGAGGCGCTGCCCGCCGACGTGCGCCAGATGAGCCGCCGGGTGATCCTGGACGCCATCGGCTGCGCGCTCAACGGCAGCCGCACGCTCGAGGCGGGCCTGCTCGCGGCGGCCCGCGCCGACCTCGGCCCCGACGGCGCGTGCACGGTGTGGGGCACGCCGGGCGGGGCACCCCCGGGCGTGGCCGCCCTGCTCAACGGCGCGCACGCCCACCTGCGCGAGCTGGACGACATCGGCGGCGGCGGCCACGCGGGGGCCTGCCAGGTGCCGGCCGCGCTCGCCGCCGCCGAGCTGGCCGCGCGCGAGGGGCGCGACGTGCTGCTCGGCGTCGTGGCCGGGCACGAGGTCTCCTCGCGGCTCAGCGACGCGGCCAGCTACGACGTCATGACCCTGCGCGGCTGGCACACCACCGGGGTCTACGGCAGCCTGGGCGCCGCCGCCGCCGCGGCCACCACCCTCGGCCTCGACGCGGCCGGCTGCGCACATGCCCTGGGGCTCGCCGGCTCCTTCACCGGCGGCACGTGGGCCTTCATGGCCGACGGCGCCATGAGCAAGCGCGTGCACCCCGGCCGCGCCGCCGAGATCGGCCTCACCGCCGCGCTGCTCGCCCGCCGCGGCGTGACCGGCCCCGCGCAGGTACTCGACGCGCCCTGGGGCGGCCTCTACGCGGCGTGCGCGCCGGGCGAGAGCGACCCCGCGGCCATCGCGCGCCACATCGACGACGGCTACCGCATCCTGCGCAAGGGCTTCAAGCCCTACCCGGTCTGCTGGGGCATCAACAGCTCGGCCGACGCCGCGCTGGCCCTGCGCGAGAAGGGCCACCTGACCGCGGCCGACGTGACCCGCGTGCGCATCACGATCTCCGAGATGAGCCGGCGCATGATCGGCGGGCCGCGCACCGCCTCGCTGCTCGACGCCCAGATGAGCGTGACCTACGCGGTCGCCGCGATCCTGGTGCGCGGCCACCTCGACCTGCGCGACTTCGAGGACGCGGCGCTCGCCGACCCGGCGGTGCGCGATATGATGGCCCGCGTCGAGCTCATCGTGGATCCGGCGGCCCACGGCGAGCGGCAGACCGTCGAGATCGAGACCCGCGACGGCCGGGTGCTCCGCGACCGCGTGGAGAACCCGCGCGGTCACTGGGACAACCCGCTCTCCGACGCCCTACTGCGCGCCAAGTTCCTGGCCCTGGCCGGCCCCGCCCTCGGCCCCGAGGCGGCGCGCGGCGCCGACCTGGTGGGCGAGCTCGAGCGCCCCGGCGCGCTCGCCATGCTGCTGAAGACGCTGCGCGCGCCCGCCCCGCGCGGCTGAGCGGCCGCGCCCGCGCGTGCTCGGCTTCCTCGCCCGGCGCCTCCTCGCGCTGTTCCCGCTGGTGCTGGGCGTCGTGCTGCTCGTCTTCGCGATCGTGCAGCTCGCGCCCGGCGATCCGGTCCAGGTGCTGGTGGGCGACTACCCGGCGCCGCCCGAGTACATTCGCCAGGTGCGCGAGCGCTTCGGCCTCGACGCGCCCCGCTGGGTTCAGCTCGGCCGCTACGTGGGACAGGTGGCGCGCGGCAACCTCGGGCACTCGTTCTTCTACAACCAGCCGGTGTGGGACGTGCTGGCGAGCCGCGTCGGCCCCACCCTGCTCCTCATGACCACCGCACTCGTGCTGGCCGCCACTGCAGGCGTGCTCCTCGGCGTGGCCTCCGGGCGGCGACCCGGCTCGGGGGCCGACCACGTGCTGATGCTACTGGGCCTGGTCGGATACTCCCTGCCCGTGTTCTGGCTCGGCCAGCTCCTGCTGATCGGCTTCTCGATCCGGCTCGACCTGCTGCCGACCCAGGGCATGCGCACGATCGCGTTCAACCTCGCGCCCGCCGAGCGGGCGTGGGACGTGGCGCGGCACCTGGTGCTCCCGGCGGTGACGCTGGCCACCCGCTACGTGGCGCTGAACGTGCGCCTCACCCGCACGAGCCTGGTGGAGGTGAGCGCGATGGACTATCTCACCACCGCGCGCGCCAAGGGCCTCGCCGAGCGGGTGGTCGTCTACAAGCACGCGCTCCGCAACGCGCTGATCCCGGTGGTGACCGTGATGGGCCTCAACGTGGGCCACCTGGTGGCGGGCGCGGTGCTCACCGAGACCGTCTTCGCGTGGCCCGGCCTCGGCCGCCTCATCTTCGAGGCCATCCTCCACCGCGACTACCCGGTGATGCTGGGCGGCCTCCTGCTCACGAGCGTGTTCGTGGTGATCGGCAACCTGCTCGCCGACCTGGCCTGCGCGCTGATCGACCCGCGCATCCGTCTCGAGGGCCGGGCCTCCTGATGCGGTCTCGCCGCGACCTGCTCCGTCGCCTGCGCCGCCGGCCGCTCGGCCTGCTGGGCGTGGCCGGCTCGCTGCTGTTCGTGCTGGTCGCGGTGGTGGGCCCGTGGCTCTCGCCCTACGACCCGCTCGCGCTCCGGCCCGACACCCTGCGCCCGCCCGGCGCGCCCTACTGGTTCGGCACCGACGACGTGGGCCGCGACATCCTGAGCGGGGTGCTGTACGGCGCGCGCGTCTCGCTGCTGGTGGGCCTGCTGAGCGCGCTCGGCGCGGTGGTGATCGGGGTGGCGGTGGGTGTGCTGGCCGGCTACTGGCGCGGCCGGGTGGACACCGTCCTGATGCGGGCGACCGAGTGGGTGCTGGTCGTCCCGCAGTTCCTCATCGTGCTGGTGGTCGCGGCCATCTTCGGCGCCGACCTGCGCCTGGTGGTCGCGGTGCTGGCCGCGGTCTCCTGGCCCACCACCGCGCGCCTCACCCGCGCCCAGTTCCTGGCCCTGGCCGAGCGCGAGTTCGTCACCGCCGCGCGCGGCCTCGGCGCCTCGGACCGGCGCATCGCGCTCCGCCAGATCCTGCCCAACGCGCTCGCCCCCATCGTGGTGACCGCGTCGCTCCAGATCCCGGCCGCCATCCTGGCCGAGGCGAGCCTGCGCTTCCTCGGCCTCTCCGACCCGAGCCGCCTCTCCTGGGGCGCCATGCTCAACCAGGCCCAGAACTTCCTGCAGCAGTCCTGGTGGATGGCGTTCTTCCCGGGCACCGCGATCTTCCTGACCGTGCTCTCGTTCAACCTGGCCGGCGAGGCCCTGAACGAGGCGCTCGACCCGCGGCGCTGAGGAGCGGGACGGCCGCTCAGTCGTCGTCGTGCAGGATGCGGACGGACGGGGTCTCGAGGTCGTCGAACTGCCCGGCGCGCGCCGCCCACAGGAACACCCCGAGCGCCGCCCCCGCGAAGAGCAGCGCCACCGGCAGCAGCACGAACATCACGCTCAT
>DATJIR010000117.1:0-10430 GCA_035493135.1 Verrucomicrobiia bacterium | reverse complement strand
CCGGCCGCCCTCGGGGGTGAACTTCACCGCGTTGGACCGGAGGTTCAGCATCACCTGCTTGATCTTGCGCTCGTCGGCGACGATGTCGCCCACCCCGCCGTCCACCTCGAGGTGCAGGTCGATGCCGTGCCGCGCGGCGCGCTCGCGCACCAGCACCAGCGTGTCCTGCATCGCCTGGGGCAGGTCGAAGCGGGCCAGCTCGAGCTCCATCCGCCCCGCCTCCACCTTGGAGAGGTCGAGGATGTCGTTGATGAGCGAGAGCAGATGGCGGCCGGAGGACAGAACGTCCTGGAGGTACTCGTCCTGCTTCGGGTTGAGCTCGCCGAACATGCGCTGGAGCAGCACCTCGGAGAACCCGATGATGGCGTTGAGCGGGGTGCGTAGCTCGTGAGACATGTTGGCGAGGAACTCCGACTTGTGCTGGTTCGCCACCTCGAGGAGCCGGCTCTTCTCCTCGATCTCGCGGAACAGATTCGCGTTGGCGATGGCCACCTTCGACTGGTTGGCGAGCGCCTTCATCAGGTTCACGATGCGCTCGCCGAACTCGCCCGGGGCGCGCCGCACGACCACGATGCCCCGCGCCACATCGTCGCCTCCGCCCATGGGCACGGTCAGCACCGACCGGAGCCCCTCCCGGAGGAAGATGGTCCGGAAGGGGTAGTCGTGGGCCTCTGCCACGTCCGGGATCTGCACCGGCTCCCCGGTCTCGGAGGCCCGGCTGATCGTGCCGTGGTCGATCCCGACCGACATGACGAGGATCGCGTCGACGAACTCGGAGGAGAGCCCCTGGCTCACCACCACGTCGAAGGCCTGCCGGCCCGGGCGGAGCTCGAAGATCCCGCAGCCGTCGGCGTCGGAGAGCGCGATGGCCCGCCGGGCCACCGTGTCGAGCACCTCCCGGAGGTCGAGCGAGGAGCTCACCGCCCGGATGACCTCGCTGAGCGCGCCGGTCTCCTCGAGTGACTGGGACAGGTCCTGGGTGCGCGCCCGCAGCTCCTGGAAGAGGCGCACGTTCTCGATCGCGATCACCGCCTGGTCCGCGAACGTCTCGAGCAGCTTGATTTGCTTCTCGGAGAACGGCCGCACCTCGAGCCGGCGGATGAGGATCACCCCGATCGGAATCCCCTCCCGCAGCAGCGGGGTGGCGAGAATCGTCCGGGTTCCGGTCGACTCCTGCAGGGGCTTCGCGACCGGATACTCGTCCAGCTCGTCCGCCAGGTCGTGAACGTGCACGGTGCGACGCTCGATCACCGCCCGGCCGGTGACCAGGCCGGGCGAGATGCGCTGGCGCAGGTTCCGTCCATCGCTCGGCATGGCGCCGTAGGTCGCGACCCGGGGGATCTCGTCCCCTTCGATGCGGAAGATCTGGGCGTCCGTCGCCTCGCAGAGGCGCGCCGCGTTCTCGGCCACCGCGTCCATCACCGGCTGCAGGTCGGTCGGCGAGCTGCTGATGACGCGCAGCACCTCCGCGGTTGCGGTCTGCTGCTCCAGGGTCTCGGTCAAGTCGCGATTGCGCACCTGCAGCTCCTGGAACAGGCGCACGTTCTCGATCGCGATCACCGCCTGGTCCGCAAAGGTTCGCACCAGGTCGATCTGCCGCTCGGTGAACGGCCGCACCTCTTTCCGGTAGATGACCGCGGCACCGATGAGGGCACTTTCCTTGAGCATCGGCACGGCGAGGAATGTCCGCGCTCCCAGGAGCTCCACGGTGGCGACGCGGACGGGGTCCCGTTCGACATAGGCCACGTCGTCGGTGAGGTCGACAACGTGAATCGGGGCGTGCTCCCGCCTGAGCCGACCGAGACCGGTGCTGGGGCCCGGACTCATACCACGGTCGCCGACGAAATCGACGAACGCCTGGCTCGTTCCTCGGTACGTCACCAGGTTGAACGTCTCGTTCTTGAAGAGGAACAGCATGCCGGTTTGAGCTTCGCAGAGCCGCATCGCGTTCGCGAGAATCGCATCGAACACCGGCGTCAAGTCGTTGGGCGAGCTGCTGATGACGCCCAGGATCTCCGCGGTCGCGGTCTGCTGCTCGAGGGCCTCCTGCAGCTCGCGGGTGCGGGCGTCGACCTTTCGTTCGAGGCCGGCGTACGACTCCTGGAGCTGGACCGCCATGCGGTTGAACTGGTCGGCCAGGACCTCCAGCTCGTCGCCGGTCTTCACCTCGATGCGGTCGGTCAGGTTGCCCTCGCCGATCCGCACCGCGCCGGCCTGGAGCGCCCGGATCGGCCGCGCCAGGGTCCGGGCCAGCATCAGGCTCGCGCCCACCGAGAGCACGATGCCCAGGATCAGCAGCAGCACCGTCCGCTTCACCGAGGCGCGCAGCGGCTCGAAGGCCTCCTCGAGCGGTTGCTCCACGAACACCGTCCAGCCGAGCGACGGGATCGTGGTGTGGGCGGTCAGGACCTGCTGGTTGCGCAGGTTCCGGGCAATGGTGCCGTCCGGCGAGGCCTCGCCGGGCTGGGGGCGCCCGGCCAGCGCGCCCTTCACCTGGTCGAGCCGGGTGAGATCCGTCTTCTGGAGCACCAGGCTGATGTCGGGATGGGCGATGAGCGCCCCCTGGGCGTCCACCACGAAGGCCTGGCCCGCCTTGCCGATCTTGATCTGGGAGACGACGTCCCAGATGAACTTGAGGTTCACCTCGGCCGCGGTGACCCCCCCGGCCTGGCCGCCCTCCGCGATGGCGATGACCATGTAGGGCTCGGACTCTTTCCGGAAGTACACCGGCCCCCGGTACACCCGCCGGGCCTTGGCCTCGACGAACCGAGGATCGGCCGAGAGGTCGGCCTGGCTGCCGATCGAGTCCATGGCCAGACGGGAGACGCGGAGCTGCTCCCGGCCCGACGCGTCGATGTAGCTGACCTCGGTGATGGCCGGCACCTGGCGCTGGAGACGGAAGAAGTCGAAGCGCCGCTGCTCGAGCGTCGTCCCGCCCGGCGCCCGCTGGGGCTGGGTGACCCAGCCCATCTGCCGTTCGATCTGCGTGATGAAGTTCTCGATCTGGGAGGCGGCGGCCAGGGCCTTCTCGCGCTGGAGCGTCACGAGCGCGGCCTGGCTCTCCTGGTACGAGAAGTAGAGCTCGGTGATGCCGCTCGCGAGCAGCTCGGCGGTGACGAGCAGGACGAAGAAGGTGGTGTACTTCCAGAACAGACGGCGGCGGCGCATCACGAGCCCCCGCGGGGGCTACCGGGCATGGGGGGGTGCGGGCTGGGGATCCCCGGCGTCACGTGGCGAGTGTAGGCGGGGGGGCAGGCCCCTGTCAAAGAACCCCCGGCCGGGGCGGGCGATGCCCCGGGCGGGCGGCCGGGGCCACCGCCGCCCCGGGCAGGAGCGGGCAGCCCGGCCCCATCGCGGCCTTCTTCTTCTCGATGATCCCGCCCGCGTAGCGCTCGAGATAGTGGGTGATGGTCTCGACCCGGATCTTCACCGAGCCGGCCGGCTTCGTCGAATCCAGATCCTGGAAGGAGAAGAACAGGGTCCCCGAGCGCTCCACGATCTGCTGCACCGGCGTGTAGGTCGGCTGGTCCATGCCGCACTCGTAGCTGGCCAGCCGCACCACGCAGGCCACCCACGGCATGCGCGCGGCCGCCTTGGCTCCCCACAGGATCTCGTTGGTGTTGCTGCTGTAGGAGGACGGCCACACATCTCGAATATCGAAGGCCGATCGGATGTGGCCGGCCCGGATGTCCTCCCCGAACGCCCAGTCCATGAGATCGGCGTCGATCGGGAAGTACTGGGCCCAGAGCACCGGGTACCCGTAGGCCTGGAGGTCCACCTCGATCTCGTGGCCGATTCCGGGATCCATGTGATACGGCCGCGCCAGGACCATGAGGCACGCCCGGTTCTCGCGCGCGCACCACTCGAGCACCTCGCGTCCCTTGCGGCGCAGGCGGCGGTTGAAGTCGTCGAGCGCGCGGAACCCCGCCTCCGCGGCCCGACCGGTCTCCTCGGCGGTGAGCCCGGGGATCACGTCCCGGAGCCCTCCCCAGAGCTGCTTGGGCACCAGCCGGGGCTCGTCCAGCGAGACGAACGGCGCCGCGTAGCGGATGCCCTGCTCGGCGAACACGTCGCGCTCCTTCATGAAGCCGGCCTTGATGTTCTCCGGCGCGGCCATCACCCGCGGGCAGGCGAGCGTGCGGGCCACGTGGCCGGAGAGGAACGAGGGCAGATTGTAGATCATCGGCGAGAACAGCACGTCGATCTGCTCCCGCTGGCCGAAGATCAGCTCGCCGTAGTGGCCGGCGATGCACTTCACCGGGTAGCAGCAGTCGACCGTGCCGCGGCCCTTGCCGTACTGCCGGCCCTGCTCCTCGGACGTGTCGGAGGAGAAGATCAGGTGCCGGGGGTCGACCCCCAGCTCGGTGAAGAAGCCCACCCAGAACTGGTGGGTGGACCAGAGGTTCAGGACGCGCGGGATCCCGATCCGGAGCTCAGCCCGCGACGGCCGGCTCTCCGGCCCGGGGGCGGCGGAACGCGTCCTTCCGAACCATCTCGGCAACGTTAGGGTAGTCACGCTTGGTCTCCTCCAGCTTCGCCTTCACCTCGCGCAGCTCGTTGACGTCCTCGACCAGCCCCTTGGGGCAGGAGTTGCCGCTGATCACCCGCTCCCACCCCGCGGCCAGGGGCAGCTTGCTCCACGGCCGGCCCTTGGCTCCCGGGAGGGCGACGTCGATGAAGGTGCGCGTGCAGTTGATCGGGCACCACTTGCAGACGGTGTCGGCCGCGGTGGTGCTGGTGTAGGTCAAGGCCGCGATCGCCTCGAAGCCGCGGAACCGGCTCGTCCGCCCGCCCCCGCCCTCGCGCCAATCCGCCGCGCAGAGCGCGGCCCCGATGGCGCCGGCCTCGCCCGAGTACGGGTGCAGCACCACCTCCGCCTCCGGGACCTTGCCGCGGATGAAGTCGACCTGTGCCTTCACCACCGCCATGTTGCGATGCGTGCCGCCCTGGAGCACGAACTTCCGCCCGACTGATCTGAGATTCTGCAGCTGCCCGGCGTAGATCCACACGTTCACCGGTAGCACCGCGGCGAGCGCGGCCATGATCTCCTCGGCGGCCCACCCCTTGCGCTGCTGGTTGACGATGTCGGATTGGAGAAAAACCCCGCAGCCCATCGCCAGCGTGGGCATCGCCTTGGCCTGGAAGGCCTTCCCGGCGTAGTCCTCGAGCGGGATCGAGTAGCGCTCGGCCACCCCCTGGAGGAACGCCCCGTTGCCGGAGGAGCACTGCGAGTTGAGCCGGAAGTCGGCCACCGTCCCCTGGCGCAGGATCATGATCTTGACGTCGGTGCCGCCCACGTCGCAGATCACGTCGGCGTCGGGGTGGAAGTGGAGCGTGCCGGTCGCGTGGGCCACCGTCTCCACCACCGCCACGTCCGCCCCCACGACGTCCTTCAGGAGGTCCTTGCCGTAGCCGGTCAGGGCGAGGCCGCCGACGTTGCCGTAGCCCGCCTGGCGCACCTGGCGGAAGAGGGACTGGGCGTCTTCGATGGGGTTGCCCTTCGACAGCGCGTAGCACGTGAAGAGCAGCTCGCGCTCCGGTGAGACCACCACCGCCTTGGCGGTGGTGCTACCGAAGTCGCAGCCGATCAGCACCGGGCCCGCGGTCTCCGCGGCGGCGCGCGCGGTCGCGGAGCGTTTCCGGTCGTACTCGGCCACGAACGACTGGAGATCGTCGGCGCAGGCCACGAGGGCCCGCCCGCCCGCCTTGGCCTTCTGCTCCTGCTGGCCCTCCTCCACCCACCAGCGCAGCCGGTCGCGGCCCTCGTAGACCGCCACCCCGTCCGGCTCCCCCGCGCCGATCTCCACGCAGCCGAGGCAGGCGTAGTAGAGCGCCTCCGCGGGCACCGTGATGCAGGAGGCGGCGTCGCGTCCCTCCGGGAGCACGATCTTCCGCTGCTCCCACAACTTCGCCAGGTGGTGGCGCCAGGCTTCCTGCAACCCGCGGAAGAAGAGGTTCGGACCGCCCAGCAGCAGCGCCTCGGGCGACGGGGTGTTGCCCTTGGTCAGGGTGGCGAGATTCTGGTAGACGACCGCCTCGAAGAGGCTCGCGATGATCTCCTCGACCGGCACCCCCGTCTTCACCAGGGTGTTGGCGTCGGTCTCGGCGAAGATGCCGCACTTGCTGCTGACCTTGTGGAGGCTCATGCCCGCGTAGGGCAGCCCGGCCAGGGTCTCGGTCGCCACCTGCAGCTTTCGCGCGGTCTTCTCGATGAAGGTGCCGGTGCCGCCGCTGCACGCCGATTGCATGTAGACCTGCTTGGACCGACCGGTGCCGGTGGGCGTGAAGAAGATCGTCTTCATGTCCTCGCCGCCGATCTCGGACACGAAGCGCACGTCCGGGTGCAGCTTCTCCACGCACGCCGCGACCGCGACCACCTCCTGGATCATCTTGGCCCCGGCCAGCGGCCCCAGCAGACCCGCCCCGGACCCGGTGAAGAAGACGCGGTCGCGCCCGGGGGTGATCTCCGCCTCTTCCTCCATCCGCCCGAGGAACTCCAGCACCTTCTCGGCCTGGCGAGTGTTGTGGCGCTGGTAGTCCTGCCAGACGACCTGCCCGCGTGGGTTCCCTTCAGATCCGCTCGCCTCACCTTCGGCTGCGGCTCGCCAGTCCACCACCACCGCCTTGACGGTGGTGGATCCGACGTCCACCCCGACGAGCTTCATCCGCGCGCCTTCGCGGCCACATGCAGCACCAGGTTGGCGGCCTGGCCGGCGCAGCCCTGGTGGGGAACGCGATACGTCGCGCGCTTCATCTCCGGATGCGCGGCGAGGTAGGCGCGCACCTGCTCGATCGTCATGCCGCTCCGGGCGAGCGCCTCGTCGAACTCGCGCTGGGCCCGCTTCTTGGCCTCGGTGAGGATCATCTGGCAGCGCGAGAGCGCGTGCACCTCCGCGTCGCCCTTGATCTCGAGCGGCGCGTAGAGCAGGTCCGGGTGCTTGCCGATGACGCCCGCCATCGCCCCGATGGACATGGTGTTGGGCATGCACGAGTAGGGCGACAGCTCGCAGATCATGTGGGCCTTCTTCTTCTGGTGGGCCCAGATCGCCTTGCCCACCAGCATGTCGCCCTCGCCGCCGTCGAGGCGGCTGTGGAAGTAGGGCGCGGCCAGCCGGCGCAGCTCGAGCTGATGCGGGATGTCGCGCGGGAGATTGCCCATCGCCCGGCGGAGCCGGGCCACGACGCCGCGGTAGATCGCCTGTGCGGTCCGGCCGAGCCCGAGCTTGAGGCGCGCGCCCTTCTCGATGCCCGAGTAGTCCTCGAAGCGCTGCAGCCCCAGGCGCAGCAGGTAGTCCATCCACACCGTGATGCCGGCCGGGTAGACCTCGGCGCCCTCCGCCTCGAGCCAGCGGTGGATGTTGTAGTTGGGATCGCCCTCGACGGTCTGGAGGTAGAACTCGCCGGTGATCTTCACCACCGGCTTCACCCGGAGCCGGTCCACCTCGATCGAGGCGAAATTCGTACGGATACGCTTCATGATGCGAACGAAGTAACCGGTAGTCAGGAACCAGAGCACCGACCGCCAGGGCCCGCGCCCGGGCCGGTTCCGGAACGTCTGGTAGAGCAGCTCGATCGATTCCTTGACCACCGCCTCGGTCTGCCCCGGCACGACCTCGAACGGCCGCACCTGGTACTCGAGGTCCTGCACCAGATCGGTGCAGAAGATGGCCCAGAGACAGCCGAGGGTGACCGGCAGGTTCAGGTCGAGGCCGTCGCCCATCGCCGCCTTCTGGTCGAGCTGGTCCTGGGCGAGGAGGAACATGCGGAAGGCCTCGAGCCCGGAGTTGCGCAGGGCGAGCTCGTAGCTCTGGTGGTACTGGCCGAAGCGGCACGCCCCGCAGGAGCCGGCGGTGAGGTAGACGAACTTCTGGTTCACCTCCGCGGCGCTGGTCGCCTTCGCCTCCTTCTTGAGGAAGTTGACCAGGTTGCCGGTGGTGAAGCTCGTGGGACAGCACTGGCCGATGTCGGCCACCTCGCGGCCGGTGAGCAGGTCGTCCTTGGTGGCGACCGGCAGCACCTGCGCCTGGTGGCCCGCGCTCTCCAGCACCGCCTGCAAGATGCGCTCGACGCGCCAGTGGAGGCCGCCGAACAGGATCGTCACCGAATCGCGCTCGGCCCGCGTGAACGGACGCGGAGTATAGGCCCGGTAGTGGCCGCCGGCCCGCCGCTCGGTCGGTCGCTCAGTGGTCGCGGTCGCCATTGCGTTGTCCTCCTGGGGCGGGGGCGCCGGGCGCGCGGCTCCCCACGTGTCGATCCATCCACGCCTCGAGCAGCTCCACCGTCTCGAAGCCGGGCAGGCGCCGTATGGTGTCGTCGACCTTGCGGGCCGCGGCGCGACCCTCGGGTCCGGAGAAGAGATAGGCGGCCAGGAAGCGCAGCTCGTCGTCGGGCTGGACGCCGCTGCCGACCGGGGCCCAGAAGCGGTCCACCAGGACGCGCGCGATGCGGGCCGCGGCCCGCCGCTGCATGCGGATCTCGGCCTGACGGTAGTAGAAGAAGAAGTGGCGCGATTCGTCGAGCACGATGCGATCGAGCACGTCGGAGAGCACCGGGTGCGGCGACACGAGGGCGAGCCGCCGGTAGCCGGTCAGCGTGGTCAGCTCGTTGATGGCGCCCCACGTCATGTGGACCGCGCAGAAGTCGGGCCAGGCCTTCGAGACCATGGCGGTGGCCGCCGCCTCCACCCGTTTCGCGAGCGACTCCCGCCCCCGGGGGGTGGCGCGCGGGCCGACCGGCGCGCCGGCCGCTTCCAGGAAGCGCGAGAGCGCGATGCCGTGGAACGTCTCCTCGTAGAGCCAGCAGGCCAGGAAGGTGGCGACGTCGGGGTCGTCGATGGCCCGGGTGGCGAGCAGGCTCCGCAGGTAGATGATGGTGTGGCTCTCGATGTCCTGCATGTAGCGGAGGGTCCGGATCGTCTCGGGGGGCACCGGGTACCGGGGCACCAGGGCCCAGTCGATGGCCGACAGGTCCACGGCCCGCGAGCGTTCCACGTACGTATCGAGGTCGAACGCTGGCATCGGTCGAGTCACTTCATACGACAGTGTGGGTTGTATTTCAACGTTCGTTCCATGTCCCGGCCCGTGCCCTTGTCTACGATTCGCCCACCGGGGGTGGATTCAGACCCCCGGACCCTCGGCGCAATAGGTCCGGACCATCTCGGCCAGGCCCTGCCCCCTCGGCACCGGCTCGGTCGGGCCGACCACGGTGCGGTGACGGATCACCCCGCCGCGATCGACCAGGAAGATCCCCTGCTCGAGCGCGGTCATGGCGTGGTGGTGCAGCGCCGCACGAAGTTGCGATTCATCACGTCGAGCCACGCGCCCCGCAGCTGGGGCCCGGTGTCCCCGTGGGTGAAGGCGTAGGAGAAGCTCGCCACCGCGGATCGCGTCGCCTCGAGCGCTCCGCGATCGCCCAGGCCGTACACCGCGAACAGGCGCTTGTCCGGGTCGCAGACGAAGGGGTAGGGCGTGGGGCTGTGCCCAAAGAAGGTGCGCGCGGCCTGGAGCAGGTTGGGCCCGACCTGGATGATCTCGGTTCCCTCCTCCCGCAGGCCCTCGTAGCCCTCGGTCATCCCGTCCATGTAAACCCGGCAGAAGGGACAGGTGAAGCCCCGAGAGAACCAGACGACGACATTCGAGCGGCCGCGGTAGGTCGCGAGGTCGACCGTCGCCCCCTGGACCGAGGTCAGGCTGAAGAGCGGCGCCGGCTGGCCGACGGCCGGCGGCGGGGCGTCGGACGCCACGCGGCCGAGGATAGCACGCGGGTCCTCGGGCTCCCGCACGCGACGGGAACATTGACGCGCCGCCCCGGGCTCGCTACGCTGCCCGAGGAGAGTGGTCGGTCCACCCGACGGCGCAGAGGGGGCAGCGGTGAGCCAGAGCACCATCCACGTCGTCTACGACTTCGCGTTCCCCGATGGCGGCGCCAAGTCGTACACCGTCGCGCTCGACCGCGCCACGCTGTCCTACCTGCCGAGCAGCCAGGAGCCGCCGCCGGCCTGGACCCGGCTCGAGAACCACCAGTGCGGCCACTGCCCGCTCACCCCCGCGCAGCATCCCTACTGCCCGGTGGCCACCAATCTCTCCGCGCTCGTCGAGTTCTTCAAGGACAGGGCCTCGGTGGCCGAGGCCACCGTCACCGTCACCACGGAGGAGCGGACCTACGTCAAGCAGCTCCCGCTGCAGCGCGGGATCTTCGGCATCTTCGGCCTCGTCATGGCCACCAGCTCGTGCCCCTACATGGACTTCCTGAAGCCGATGGCCCGCTTCCACCTGCCGTTCTCGACCGCCGAGGAGACCATCGTGCGCTCGGTCTCCATGTACCTCCTGCACCAGTACTTCGTGGCCAAGCGCGGCGGCGCCCCCGATCTCGGCCTCGAGCAGCTCGAGACGCACTACGAGAACATCCAGAAGGTGAACGACGGCATCCTC
>DATJIR010000116.1:0-6830 GCA_035493135.1 Verrucomicrobiia bacterium | reverse complement strand
GCTCAACCGGGTGCCGTTCGTGGCCCTGCCGTACTCGAGCAAGGTCGCGGGTTTCCTCGAGGACCTCGAGATCGCGATGCCCCCGCTCAAGCAGGTCAACGCGGGCCAGCTCATCGCCTACATCGACCGGTGGTGGGACCTCCGCCGCAATCTCCAGGCCCGGCTCGAGAAGGCGGTGCCCGAGATCCAGGCTCGGGCCCGGCGCACCAACGAGCTCGCGCTGCAGATCCTCCACGACCAGCGCACACGTCGGGAGGCGGGAGCGGGCCGCGGATCGGGAGGCTGAGGGATGCCGCCGCTGCTGCGTCCCCGGGAGCCCACCACCATCACGCTCGCGCCGCGCACCGCCACGGTGGCGGCCGAGTGCGACGTGCTGGTGGTGGGCGGCGGCCCGGCCGGCCTCGGGGCCGCCGTCGGGGCGGCGGACGCGGGCGCCGAGGTGATCCTGGTCGAGCGGCACGCGTTCCTCGGCGGCAACGCCACTGCGGCGCTGGTGATGCCGCTCATGTCCTTCTACACCCAGCGCGGCGCGGCGCCCGCCGGCGCGACCGCCGACCTGATGCCCCACGATCACGGCCCGGGCGACCCGGTGGTGCAGGGGGTGCTGCGCCGGCTCCTCGAGCGGCTGGAGGCGGCGGGCGGCTCGCTGCACCCGTCGCAGCAGACCGGGTTCGTGGTGCCCTTCGACCCCGAGGTGTTCAAGCTCGTGGCCCTCGACCTGCTCGACGAGGCGGGGGTGCACGTGCTGCTGCACGCCTTCGCCACCGGGATCATCGGCGCGCCGCGCCCGGACGGCGTCGTGTTCGAGACCAAGTCGGGCCCGATCGTCATCATGGCCCGCGCGGTGGTGGACGCGACCGGCGACGGCGACGTGGCCGCTCTCGCGGGCGCGCCCTTCGAGGTCGGGCGCGAAGGCGACGGCCTGGTGCAGCCCATGACGCTCATGTTCCGCATGGTCGAGTTCGAGCGCACCGCCTTCGCGGCGTACCGGCAGGCTCACCCGGACCAGTGGCGGGGCGTGCACGGCCTGTGGGACCTCGTCCGCGAGGCGAGCCTGGCCGGCGAGCTCAGCCTGGCCCGCGAGGACATCCTCTTCTTCGGCACGCCCCACGAGCACGAGCTCTCCGTCAACAGCACCCGGGTCACCGGCGCGCTCGGCACCAGCGTGTGGGACCTCACCCGGGCGGAGTGGCAGGCGCGGCGCCAGATGCGCCAGCTCGGCGCGTTCCTTCGCAAGTACGTGCCGGGCTTCGAGCGCTCCTATGTGGTCCAGAGCGGGGTCACCATCGGCGTGCGGGAGACCCGGCGCATCACCGGGGAGTACCGCCTCACCGCCGACGACATCCTCGGCGCACGCCGCTGGGACGACGTGATCGCGCGCGGGACCTACCCCATCGACATCCACAACCCCCTGGGCAAGGGCACCCTGCTGATGCGCCTGCCGCCCGGTGAGGCCTACGACATCCCGCTGCGCTGTCTCGTCCCGCAGCGGGTGGACCGGCTCACGGTGGCCGGGCGCTGCATCTCCGGCACCCACGAGGCGCACTCCTCGTACCGCGTGATGCCGATCGCGATGGCCACCGGCCAGGCGGCCGGGGTCTGCGCGGCCCTCGCCGCGCGCGTGGGCAAGGCGGTGCGCGACGTGCCGGCGGGCGACGTGCAGGGCGAGCTGCGGCGGCAGGGCGCCGCCCTCTGAGCGCCGGGCGCCGCCCGGCGTACCCGGTAAGAGCGACCGGCCGGGAAGCGGACGACGCCGGGGATGGTGCGAATCGAGGGAATGGAAGCCCGACCGCGGCGACGGGCGGCCCGGCACGCGCCTTGCGTCGTCAGGGGCTGGAGTCGACGGATACCAACCAACCCCAAAACCGAAAAGGAGCCGCGATGAACCGGGACATCCTCGCCGGCAAGTGGAAAGAGATGAAGGGTCGCGTGAAGGAGCAGTGGGGCAAGATCACCGACGACGAGCTCGACCGGGCCGAGGGCAAGGCCGACCAGATGGTCGGACTTCTCCAGCAGCGCTACGGCTACACCCGCGAGAAGGCGGAGGAAGAGTACAACCGTTTCCTCGAGGGGTCGGAGACGGAGTCGCGCCGCTAGGCCGGTCTCGGGAGCGGGCGGCGCCTTCGGGCGTCGCCTGCTTTGGCTCGCCTAGAGCGCCAGGTACTGGTGGCGGATCGCGTCGTCCGCGCGGAACTCGCGCGCGGTGCCGTGATAGCGGATGTGGCCCTTCTCGAGCACGTAGACGCGGTCGGCCAGATCGAGCGAGAAGTCGACGTTCTGCTCCGCGAGGAGGATGGTCAGCCCGTCCTGCTTGAGGCGCGCGATCTGCTCCTTCAGGTGGAGGACCACCAGGGGGGCGAGGCCTTCCGAGGGCTCGTCCAGCAGCAGCAGCTCCGGGTTGCCCATGAGGGTGCGGGCGATCGTGAGCATCTGCTGCTCGCCGCCGGAGAGGAAGCCTCCCTGCCGGCCGACCAGCTCCCGCAGCTTCGGGAAGAGCTCGAAGACGCGCTCGACGGTCCACCCGCCGTCGCGCCCGCCGCGCGTCGCCACGTCGAGGTTCTCCCACACCGTGAGCTCCGCGAAGATGCGCCGGTCCTCCGGGATGAACCCGATGCCGGCTCGGGCGATCTGATACGGGGCGCGGCCGGTGACGTCACGCCCCTTCCACACCACGCGGCCCCGGGTGGGCGGCGTGAGGCCGATGATGCTGCGCATGGTGGTGGTCTTGCCGACCCCGTTGCGCCCGAGCAGGCACACGCACTCGCCGCGCTTGACCTCGATCGACACGCCGAAGAGGACCTGGGAGAGGCCGTAGGCGGTGTAGATGTCCTCGACCGTGAGGATCGCGTCGGGAGCGGCCGCGCTCACCGGCTCTCTCCCAGGTAAACGCGCTTCACCTCCGGATCGCGCCGCACGTCGGCGGGAGGGCCGTCCGCGATCACCCGGCCCTGGTGCAGCACGGTGATCCGGTGGGCGATCGAGAAGACCACCTCCATGTCGTGCTCGGTGAACAGGAGGGTGAGGCCCCGGTCGGCCGCGATGCGCTCGATGAGCCGGATGGACTCGCGGGTCTCGGTGGCGGACATCCCGGCGGTCGGCTCGTCGAGCAGGAGGATGTCGGGCTCGAGCGCGAGCGTGATGCCCAGCTCGAGCTGCTTCTGGTTGCCGTGGGACAGGAAGCCCGACGTCTCGCTCGCCTTGTCCAGCAGGCCCACCGCCTCCAGCAGGCTCTCGGTCTCGGGACGGTAGAGCCGCTCCACCGGGGTGAAGAGGTTGAAGCCGCGCCCGCGGTGGGACACGTAGGCGGCCTGGATGTTCTCGTACACGGTGAGCCGCGGGAAGATGTTCGTGCGCTGGAACGAGCGGCCCATGCCGAGGCGGCAGAGGTCGTGGGGGGCGATCCCGGTGACGTCGCGATCCTTGAAGACCACCCGTCCCTCGTCCGGCTCGATGTGGCCGGTGATCAGGTTGAACAGGGTGGTCTTGCCCGCGCCGTTGGGTCCGATGATCGCGCTGATCGACCCGCGGGGCACCGTGAACGACACGCCACCCACCGCCATGAAGCCGCCGAAGCTCTTGGCCAGGCCGCGAACCTCAAGCACCGGCCGGCCTCCGCGCGAGTCGCCGCCAGAGCGCGATCACCGCCCCGGCCAGCCCGCCCGGGAAGACGAAGAGCAGGATCACCAGGATGGTGCCCAGGATCAGCGGCCAGTACTCGGTGTAGGAGACGATCTGCTGGTTGAGCCAGATGAGGGCCACCGCGCCCACCACCGGGCCGTAGAACGTGCCCATGCCGCCCAGCAGGGTCATGATCAGCACCTCGGAGGACTTCGTCCAGTACGCGAAGTCGGGGAACACCCCGCGATTGAAGATGCCGAAGAGCCCGCCGGCCAGCCCCGCGAAGGTGCCCGCGATGACGAAGGCGGCCAGCTCGTAGCGCCGCACGTTGACGCCGATGAACTCGGCGCGCTCCGCGTTCTCCCGGATGGTGGTCAGCATGCGCCCGAAGGGCGAGGCCACGATGCGGCGCAGGATCCACAGGCAAAGGGCGACCAGGACCAGGCACGTGAAGTAGTAGTAGTCGGACGTCCGGTAGCTGCCCAGGACCGGCGCGGCCGAGACGACCCGGTCGAGCCAGTCGAAGCTCGGGTAGGGGATCTCGGGCATGCCCTGCTCGCCGCCGGTCACCTCGTTCCACTTGAAGCAGATGGCCCACACGATCTGGGCGAAGGCGAGCGTGAGCATCGCGAAGTAGATGCGGGTGAGGCGCACGCAGAAGAAGCCGAAGACCAGCGCGCAGAGCCCGGCGATCACGCCGGCGGCGGGGAAGGCGATCAGGAACGAGACGCCCGCCTTCTTCATGAGAAGCCCGGTGGCGTAGGCCCCGATGCCGAAGTAGGCGGCGTGCCCGAACGAGACGAGCCCGGTGTAGCCCACCAGCAGATTCAGGCTGGTGGCGAAGAGGGCCCAGATCGCCATGTCGTTGACCAGGAACGTGTAGAAGCGCGAGCCCGCCGCGGGCACGAAGAACGCGGCGAGCAGCACGAGCAGAGCCCAGGGGAGGCGCGAGAGCATGCGGGCTATTTGAGGGGCCGGCCCAGCAGGCCCCAGGGGCGGATGATCAGGACCGCGGCCATGAGGGCGAAGACCGAGAAGATCGAGAAGCGCGGGAAGAAGAGGATGCCGAAGGAGAGCACCTGCCCGTAGATCAGCGCGCCCAGGAAGGTGCCCCAGAAGGAGCCGAGGCCGCCGATCACCACCACCACGAACGCCTCCACGATCACCTCGGTGTCCATGCCGGGCGTGGTGGCGCGCATCGGCGCGATCAGGGCGCCGCCGAGCCCGCCCAGGAACGACGCGAGCACGAAGACCCAGGTGTAGAGGCCGTCGACGTTCACCCCGAGGGCGCCCAGCGTCTCGCGGTCCAGCGCGGCGGCGCGGATGAACCGGCCCGCCCGCGTGCGCTGCAGCACGAACCAGAAGGCGAGCGCGATCGTCGGGCCCAGGAGCAGGATGAAGAGGTTGTAGTGGGGCACGGTGGCGCCGAAGACGTGGAAGGCCCCGCTCAGCTCGGCCGGCCGGCTCACCGATTTCTGCTGGGTGCCCCAGATGAGCTTGGCCACGTCGCTCAGGATCAGCACCAGAGCGTACGTGAAGAGGAGCTGGTAGAGCTCCTCCTTGCCGTAGAGATGGCGGAAGAGGAAGCGCTCCACGATCCCGCCGAGGGCCGCGATGGCCAGCGCGGCCCCGAGGGCGGCCAGCCAGAACCGGCCCCCGTCGAGTCCGATCCACTGCACGATCTGGAAGGCGCAGTAGGCGCCCAGCATGTAGAAGGTGCCGTGGGCGAAGTTCAGCACCCGCAGCACCCCGAAGATCAGGGAGAGCCCCGACGCGATCAGGAACAGGAACATCGCGGCGGTCAGGCCGCTCAGACTCTGCGCGAAGACGAACGACGGATCCATCGAGCCGTGGTCTAGGAGATGACTCTAACGAGCGCGGACTCGATCGAGGTCATGGTCGAGGGTAACGGGTCGCCGGGCGGACGCCGGGCGGAGGGGGCATTCTCGGTGAGTGGGGTATCGAACAAGGGAATGCCCCCTCCGCCCGGCGTCCCCCCGGCGGGCCCGCACGCTAGTCCATGAACTTGGTCGGGTCCACGTACTCGATCGGCTTCATGATCGGAAATGGATACTTCGGATCCTTCACGGTCTTGCCATAGAGCTGGCCACGATTCGCCTGGTGATCTTTTTCTCGAATCGTCTGCTTGCCGATCGGGGTGTCGATGGTGAGGCCGAGCAGGGCCTTGGCCACCTTGTCCGAGTCGGTGCTGCCCGCCTTCTTGATGCCCTCGGCGAGGAACTGCATGCCGGTGTAGCCCTGGATCGCCCACGACGACGGGTACTCGTCCTTCAGGTACTTGGAGAGCCGCTCGGTGTACTCGCGGTGGGCCGCGGTCTCGCCCCAGTAGAAGGCGTCGTAGGAGTTGCCCCAGATACCCACCGGGTAGTCGGCGCCCATCGACTTGGTGGTCTCCGGGGTGGCCGCCTCGCCCAGGCCGATGAAGTTGTACTTCACCGCGTCGAACATGCCCAGGGCCTTGCCCTGCTTGGCGTAGGTGACGAAGAAGCCGCCCCAGATCGACGACACGATGGCCTCCGGCTTCTTGGCCATCTGGGCATTGATGAACGGGTTGTAGTCCTGCTCTCCGAGCTTGGGCCACTGCTGGTCCACGATCTGTACGCTCGGCTTGATCTTCTTGATGTGCTCCACGAACGCCTTGGTGACGTCCTGGCCGTAGGCGTAGTCGAACGAGATCGTCGCGACCCTGGTCACCGGCCACTTGGCGACGATCTCGGCGGCGCTGCGACCCTCGATCGTCGTGTTGGAGGCCACCCGGAACACGTAGGGATGCAGCTTGTCGGGCGCCGTGAGCTGGTCGGTCTTGGGAATTGGCGCGATGAAGACGATCTTGTTCTCCTTGGCCACCACGGAGACGGCCGGGCCCTCGGCGGACGTGAGCGTGCCGACCAGGAAGTCGACGTTGTCCTTCAGGATCAGCTCACGCGAGACGCGCACGGCTTCGTTCGCATCGGCCTTGGAATCGCGCACGACCAGCTCGATCTTGCGGCCCAGCACCCCGCCCTTGGCGTTGATCTCCTCGACGAACATCATGGCGCCCTTGCTCGCGGGGTCGCCGAACAGCGCGGGCGGGCCGGACAGCGGGATGGGCATGCCGACCTTGATAGGCTTCTGGGCGTGGGCGGCCACAGGGACAGCCAGCACCGCGAGCAGGACGAGGAATGTACGACGATGCATGACGACCTCCTTGT
>DATJIR010000115.1:0-37716 GCA_035493135.1 Verrucomicrobiia bacterium | reverse complement strand
GTCGCCCTCGGCGATCCGGATCTGCCAGGCGACCAGGTCCAGTCCGGTGACGCACTCGGTGACCGTGTGCTCGACCTGCAGCCGGGTGTTCATCTCCAGGAAGTAGAAGTTGCGCTCGCGATCGACCAGGAACTCCACGGTCCCGGCGTTGACGTAGCCGGCCGCCGCGGCCACCCGGCAGGCCGCCTCGCCCATGCGCCGCCGCATCTCCGGGGTCACGAACGACGACGGGCTCTCCTCCACCAGCTTCTGGTGCCGACGCCGTGCATCCCGGCTATGGATTCCTCGCCGAGAACGCGGCGTTCGCGCAGGCCTGTCAGGACGCCGGGCTCACGTTCATCGGCCCGCCGCCCGCGGCCATCCGCGCGATGGGCGACAAGATGGCGGCGCGCCGGCTGGCCATCACGATGGGCGTGCCGGTGGTGCCGGGCACCGAGCAGCCGATCGCCGACGACGCGGAGGCCGCGCGGGTGGCGGGACGGGTGGGCTACCCGGTCATGCTCAAGGCCGCGATGGGCGGCGGCGGCAAGGGCATGCGGCTCGTGCGGGCCCCCGGCGAGCTGGCCGGCGCGCTGCGCGCCGCGCGCGCCGAGGCGGGTGCCGCGTTCGGCGACGCCGCCGTGTACATCGAGCGCTTCGTGGAGGAGCCGCGCCACATCGAGATCCAGGTCCTGGCCGACGCCCACGGCGGCGTGGTGCACCTGGGCGAGCGCGAGTGCTCGATCCAGCGGCGCCACCAGAAGCTGGTCGAGGAGAGCCCGTCCCCCTTCGTCACGCCGGAGCTGCGCCGGCGCATGGGCGAGGCCGCCTGCCGGGTGGCCGCGGCGGTGGGCTACGTCAACGCGGGCACCGTGGAGTTCCTGGTCGATCGCGACCGGAACTTCTACTTCCTCGAGATGAACACGCGCCTACAGGTGGAGCATCCGGTCACCGAGCTCACCACCGGGCGCGACCTGGTGAAGGACCAGCTCCGCATCGCGGCGGGCGACAAGCTCGGCTTCGACCAGGACGAGGTCGCCGCCAATGGCTGGGCCATCGAGTGCCGCATCAACGCGGAGGACCCGTTCGCCTCGTTCATCCCGTCGCCCGGGCGGGTGTCGGCGCTGCGCGCTCCGGGCGGGCCGTGGGTGCGCGACGACACCGGGATCTACGCGGGCTACACCATCCCGCGCTTCTACGACACGCTGATGGCCAAGCTGATCGTGTGGGGGCCGGACCGCGACGCGGCCATCGCGCGCATGCGCCGCGCCCTCGCCGAGTACCAGGTGGTCGGCGTGCAGACCACGATCCCGATCCTGCAGCGCATCGTCGCGCATCCGGACTTCGTGGCCGGCCGCCTCTCCACCGCCTTCATGGAGCGCCTGCTCGCCTCGGACCGGCCGGAGAGCGCCGGCCGGCACCGGAAGGTGGCGCTGATCGCGGCCGCGCTCACCGCCTACGACCGCGCGGGCCGCCAGGCGCCGCTGGCGACGCCGCCCGCGTCGAGCGGCTGGCGCCAGGCGCTGCGGCCGGGCTGGAGGGAGCGGTGAAGTTCGAGGCCCAGCTCGGCGGCGCGGTCGTCCCGATCGAGGTGACCGGCGCGGCGGGCCGCTACACGATCACGCTCGAGGGCGCGACGGTCGCGGTGGACGCTCGGCAGACCGTGGAGGGCATCTGGTCCATCCTGCTCGACGGCGCCTCGCACGTGGCCGACGTGACCGAGCAGGAGGCGGGCTACGCGGTGGACGTGGAGGGGGAGCGCTACACGATCCGGGTCGAGGAGGAGTCGCGCTATCTCATCCGGACCCGCGGGGCGACCGGCGGGGAGCGTGGCCAGGTGCTCAAGGCGCCGATGCCGGGGAAGGTCACGGTGGTCGAGGTCACGGTCGGGCAGGCGGTGGCGCCCGGCGACGGCCTGATCGTCCTGGAGGCGATGAAGATGGAGAACGAGTTCAAGGCGGCCGTGACGGGCACCGTGAAGGAGATCCGCGCCCAGGCCGGCCAGACCGTCAACCCGGGCGACGTGCTGGTGGTGATCGAGTAGGCCATGGCGGTCGCGATCGAGTTCAAGGGGGTCAACAAGTGGTTCGGCCAGCACCACGTCCTGACCGACGTCGACCTCCAGGTGGACGCGGGCGAGGTCATCGTGGTGTGCGGGCCCTCCGGCTCGGGCAAGAGCACGCTGATCCGCTGCGTGAACCGCCTCGAGCCGGTCCAGCAGGGCGAGATCTCGGTGTACGGCCAGAGCATCACCGGCAACGGGGTCAACCTGGTCAAGCTCCGGACCGAGGTGGGGATGGTCTTCCAGTCCTTCAACCTCTTCCCCCACATGACGGTGCTCCAGAACATCATGCTCGCGCCCCGGAAGGTGAAGGGGCTGGGGGTCGCGGAGGCGGAGAAGATCGCCCGCACCCTGCTCGACCGGGTGCGCATCCCGGACCGGGCCGACTACTACCCGGCGAACCTGTCGGGCGGGCAGCAGCAGCGGGTGGCCATCGCCCGCGCGCTCGCCATGCAGCCGCGCATCATGCTGTTCGACGAGCCCACCTCGGCGCTCGACCCGGAGATGATCAACGAAGTGCTGGACGTCATGACCGATCTGGCCAAGGAGGGCATGACCATGATGGTGGTGACCCACGAGATGGGCTTCGCCCGTCGGGTGGCGAGCCGCGTCGTCTTCATGGACTACGGCAAGATCGTGGAGGTACAGAAGCCGGAGGCGTTCTTCGCGGCGGCGCAGTCCGACCGCGCGAAGGAGTTCCTGTCCAAGATCCTGTCCCACTGAGCACTCACCAAGGAGGATGTGCATGAGGCGATTGATGGGGCTGGCAACGGCGCTGGCGCTGCTCGCGGTCGGGGTGACCCCGGCCCTGGCCCAGCAGAAGAGCACCCTCGACAAGATCGGTGAGACCGGGACGCTGACGATCGGCACCCGCACCGGGTCGCCCCCGTTCGGCTACGTGAACGCCAAGAACGAGTGGGTCGGCTTCTCGATCGACCTGGTCGACGAGCTGATCAAGCCCGCGCTCGAAAAGAAGCTCGGCAAGCCGATCAAGGTCGAGAAGAAGGAGAGCACCCCGCCGACCCGCATCCCGCTGCTGTCCTCGGGGGCGGTCGACCTGGTCGCCGAGACGATGACCGACACCCGGACCCGGCGCGACAGCGTGGACTTCACGCTGACCTACTTCGTCACCGGGGCCCAGTTCCTGGTGAAGAAGGGCAGCCCGATCAAGGGCATCAAGAACATCGACGGCAAGCGCATCGCGGCCCAGCAGGGCTCGACCAACGCCCGCATCATCCGCGAGAAGGCGCCCAAGGCCGTGCTGCGCGAGTTCCCGGATCAGCCCGCCGCCTTCCAGGCGCTGGTGCAGGGCCAGGTGGACGCCTACACCAACGACGGCATCCAGCTCGCCGGGCTCAAGGCCAAGTCGCCGAACCCGGCCCAGTGGGACATCGTGGGCGACTTCTACTCCTACGAGCCCTACGGGATGGCCATGCGGAAGGGGGAGTCCGACTTCCGCAACGTGGTCAACTCGGGCCTGATGGACGGCATCGAGTCCGGGAAGTTCTTCGAGATCTACGAGAAGTGGTTCGGGCCCAAGGGCGAGCTGCCGTATCCGATGAGCGCCCAGGTGCGCAGCTTCATGCTCCTGCAGGTCGTCCCGAAGTAACCCTGCGCTCGACCCTCTCCCCCGTCGAGGGGGAGAGGGTAGGGTGACCCGCATGCGATACCAGTTCAACTGGTCGGTGCTCTGGACCGGAGAGTCCGGCCTGTGGCTGCTGAGCGGCCTGATCACCACGCTCGAGCTGTCGATCGTGGCCTGGCTGCTCGCGACTGCGCTGGGGGTGGTCTCGGGCGCGCTGCGCACGGTGCGCTTCTGGCCCCTGCGCGCGGCGGCCACCTTCTACGTGGAGTTCTTCCGCAACGTCCCGCTGCTGGTGTGGATGTTCTTCTGGTACTTCGCGATCCCGCCGCTCCTGCCCCGGCTCGTGCAGGACTGGCTCTTCGCCCACGGGCTCGAGTTCTGCGCCGCGGTGTGCGCGCTCGGCGTGTACAGCGGCGCGCGCTTCTCCGAGGTGCTGCGCTCCGGCATCCAGTCCATCCCGCGCACCCAGCTGGAGGCCTCGGTGGCCTCCGGGCTCACCACCTTCCAGGCCTATCGCTACGTGATCCTCCCGGTGGCGCTCCGCCTGATCATCCCGCCGGGGACCAACGAGTCGCTCAACCTGCTGAAGAACTCGTCGGTGGCCCTGACCATCAGCGTGGCCGAGCTCACGTTCCAGACGCGCCAGATCGAGACCTACACCGCCAAGGCCATCGAGGCCCTCACCGCGGGCACCGTCATCTACCTGATCCTGTGCGTCTCCATCGCCACGATCATGTCGTGGGTGGAGCGGCGCACCGCCATCCCCGGCCTCATCGTGGGCGGGCGGCAGCGGCGCTAGCCATGCTCGATCTGGACGTCATCTGGCGGAACTTCCCGTTCCTGATGCTCCAGGGCTTCCTGGGCATCGGCAACTTCGTGGGCGGCACCCTGCGCCTGGCCATCCCGTCGATCGTGCTGGGCTTCCTCCTCGGCATCTTCATCGGCATCGCCCGGCTCGCCCCGCAGTGGTGGATCCGCATGCCGGCGGTGCTCTACGTGGAGTTCTTCCGGGGCGTCCCGCTGGTCATGGTGATCTTCTGGATGTGGTTCATCATGCCGATCGTGCTCCACACCGCGATCCCGGAGTTCGGGGTCGCGCTGGCCGCCTTCGTGATCTTCGAGGCCGCCTACCTGGGCGAGATCGTGCGTGCGGGCATCCAGTCGGTGCCGCGCGGGCAGGTGGAGGCGGGCACCGCGCTCGGGCTCTCCGGCGCGCAGGGCATGCGCTTCGTGATCCTCCCCCAGGCGCTCAAGAACATGATCCCGTCGCTGGTGACCCAGTTCATCGTGCTGTTCAAGGACACCTCGCTCGCCTCCATCATCGGCTTCATGGACCTGACCAAGGCCGCCCAGGTCGTCAACAACCGCGAGATCCGCCCGTTCCCGATCTATCTCTTCATCGCGGTGGTGTACTGGCTGTGTACGTACTCCATGTCCCGCTACGCGCGCTACCTGGAGAAGAGGATCGGCCCTGCCTGAGGTCGTCCTCCCCACCGGCGTCCGCCTGCACTGGCGGGAGGCCGGGCTCGGCCCGAGCGCCACCGTCTCCCCGCCGGTGGTGGTGTGGATCCACGGCGGCTCCGTAGAGGATTCCTCGGTCATGGTGCCGGACATCGAGCCGTTTTTCGATCGGGTGAGGGCGCTGTTTCCCGACACGCGCGGCCACGGCCTCTCCACGCGCTTCGAGCGGATGGCGGACTACACCTACGCGCGCAAGGCCGAGGACCTCCTGCAGTGGGCCGACGCCCTCGGCATCGCGGAGGCGGTGTGGGGTGGGGCCTCGATGGGCGGCGCGCTGTCGCTCTGGATCGCGGCCCACGCCCCGGAGCGGGCGCGGGCGGTGGTGTCGATCAGCGGGCCGCCCTTCGAGCCGACCGCGGAGGACAAGGCGTGGTGGGCGCGCCATCGCCCGCTGGTCGAGGCGGGGCGCTTCGCCGAGTACTTCGACGCCAACGTGCGCCTGCGCATGGGGGAAGAGGCGCTGGCCCGGCTCAAGGCGCGCCCGGACCGCTACGCGGAGCTGACCGGGGCGCTCGGCCGCCACTCGGTGGCCTCGCTCCTGGCCCTGCTCGACGAGACCTACAGCCGCACCGAGTGGCTCGAGGACTGCCGCCGCATCCGCTGCCCGGTGCAGGTGATCGCGGGCTCGGAGGACAGCTTCCCGACGGTGGCCATGTCCCGCCGCGTCGCCCTAGCGATTCCCGGCGCCCGACTCCACGTGGTCGAGGGCGGCCCCCACTTCCCGAACCGCACCCACCGCGCCGAGGTCCAGCGCGTGATCGCGACCTTCCTCGACGCCATCGGCCTCTGACCCATTGCCTGCCGCGCGCCGGCGGGATAGAGTCCAGGACGCGATGAACGAGGAGCAGGCGCGGATCCGGAGCTATCTGGTGGCCCAGGGCGCCAAGCTGACGCCGGCGGCCATCGTCGAGAAGGTGCTGGGGGCCATGGCCGACCTGCGCGCGGCGGCGATCGCGGTGCCTCCCGCGCGGTTCGCCGAGCGCCCCGCCCCCGACGAGTGGAGCGGCAACGAGGTGATGGCCCACGTCGTGGCCGCCGACCAGTACTTCGGCGGGAATATCGTGGGCATATTCGACGGCCAGCCGCCGATCGCGCGGACGGGCGCGCGGGGGAACGAGGACGCGCCGGTGTGCCCGGCGGAGGCCTGGTACCGCATCCTCGTGGAGCAGCGCGAGGCTCTCTTCGCGAGGGTGCTGGCCGTCGACCCGGCCACCGCCCCCGAGGCGAGGATCGAGCACCCGATGTTCGGACCACTCTCCTGGCGGGAGACCCTGCTCTTCACCCGCCTGCACGACCTGGATCACGCGGGCCAGCTCCAGAAAATCGCGGCGGCCCTCGGTGCGAGCGCGGCTCGCCCGGCCTGATGCGCGTCTCGATCTCGCTGAGGCTCGCCCAGACCGACTGGGCCGAGGCGAGCGCCTACGTCACCCAGGCCGAGCGCCTGGGCGTGCACGACGTCTGGTCCGCGGAGGCCTGGGGCCACGACGCGGTCACCCCGCTGGCCTTCATGGCCGCCCGCACCTCGCGGATTCGCCTGGGCACCGGCATCATCCAGGCGGGCACCCGCACCCCGGCCCTGGTGGCGATGACCGCCATGAGCCTCGCGTCGATGTCCAACGGCCGGTTCGTGCTCGGGCTCGGGGTGAGCGGGCCCCAGGTCATCGAGGGCTGGCACGGCATCCGGTTCGACCGGCCGGTCCAGCGTATGCGGGAGATCGTGGAGATCGTCCGCCGCGCGATCACCGGCGAGCGCCTCGCCTACAAGGGCAAGCTCTACGAGTTGCCGCTGCCCGGGGGCGAGGGGAAGGCCATCCGATCGGCAGCTCGGCCGCAGCCCGGCATTCCCATCTATCTGGCGACCCTTTCCCCAAAGAGCCTTGAGATGACGGGTGAGATCGCCGACGGCTGGCTCGGGACCTCGTTCATGCCCGAGGACGCCCGGGTCTTCACCGACCACCTGGCCGCCGGGGCGACCCGGGCCGGCCGCTCTCTCGCCGAGCTCGACCTCCAGGCCGGCGGCTTCGCGGCCTTCTCGGACGACGTGGAGCGCCTGATCCCTCCGCGCAAGCCGGGGCTCGCGTTCACGCTGGGCGCCATGGGCTCCCGCCAGCACAACTTCTACAACGAGGCTTTCCGGCGGGCTGGCTACGAGGACGTGGCGGTCGAGGTGCAGCGGCTCTGGCTCGCCGGCAAGCGAGAGGAGGCGGCCGCGCGGGTGCCGGACGAGCTGGTGCTCAAGACCAACCTGCTCGGCACCGAGGCCATGATCCGCGCCCGCCTCGAGGCCTACCGCCGCGCCGGGATCACCACGCTCCGGGTGGAGCCGGCGGGAGAGGGGCTCGCCGCGCGCCTGACCACCCTGGGCCGGTTGCTGGACCTCATCCGCGCCCTGGGATAGCATGGCCCTCGGCCCCGACCGGGGGCCGACGACGACGACGCCCTAAGGAGCCCGACCATGGACCTGAACTACTCGCCCGAGGAGCTGGCGTTTCGCGACGAGGTGCGCGGCTGGCTCCGCACCAATCTGCCCGCCGACCTCCGCCAGAAGATGGAGAGCTACCAGGAGCTGACCAAGGACGAGCTCCTGCGCTGGCACAAGATCCTGGCCAAGAAGGGCTGGGTGGCCCCCGACTGGCCGGCCGAGTGGGGCGGGACCGACTGGAACGTGGTGCAGCGCTACATCTTCGAGGAGGAGTGCGGCTTCGCGGCCACCCCGATGATCGTGCCCTTCGGGGTGCGCATGTGCGCGCCGGTGCTCCTGCAGTTCGGCACCGAGGCCCAGAAGAAGCGGTTCCTCCCGCGGATCTACCAGGGCGAGGATTTCTGGTGCCAGGGCTACTCGGAGCCGGGCTCGGGCTCGGATCTGGCCTCGCTCAAGACGCGGGCGGTGCGCCAGGACGGCCACTACGTGGTCACGGGTCAGAAAATCTGGACGACGATGGCCCAGCACGCGGACTGGATCTTCTGCCTGGTGCGGACGGACGCCAGCGGCAAGCGTCAGGACGGCATCTCGTTCCTGCTGATCGACATGAAGAGCCCGGGCATCACCGTGCGCCCGATCGTCCTCCTGGACGGCAGCAAGGAGGTCAACGAGGTCTTCTTCGACGAGGTCAAGGTGCCGGCCGAGAACCTCGTGCACGAGGAGGGCAAGGGCTGGACGGTGGCCAAGTACCTGCTGGGTTACGAGCGCATGGGCACCGGCCGCATCGGCGCCTCCAAGCGCGAGCTGGTCAAGCTCAAGGAGCTGGCGGGCGAGCAGATGAAGGACGGCCGCCCGATCATCGAGGACCCGCGCTTCCGCGACCGGCTCACGCGGGTCGAGGTCGAGCTCATGGCGCTCGAGATCACCAACCTGCGCTTCCTCGATCAGATGCGGCGGAGCGGTCGGCCCCCCGGCGCCGATGTGTCGATGCTCAAGATCAAGGGCACCGAGATCCAGCAGGCGATCACCGAGCTGATGATGCAGGCCGCGGGGCCGCTGGCCCAGGCCTTCCGGCCCGTCGACGCGATGGACTTCGACCACTTCACCGCGCGGCTGGCCCCGCGATACTGCAATCTGCGCAAGGCCACGATCTACGCCGGCTCCAACGAGATCCAGCGGAACATCATCGCGAAGGCCACGCTCGGGTTGTAGCGCGTGCGGCGGTGTCCGGCGGGGCCGGGGGGTGGCCCGGGGGTCCCCTGACCACGCAGCGCTATGTCGCGGCAATCCGATCAGGAGTTCCCAACCGGGGCGGTCGTTGTGCATGCTGCCGTTGCGCGAGGAGTGAGCGGATGAACTTTGATCTGACCGAAGAACAGCAGCTCCTGGCTGACAGTCTGAAGCGGTATCTGGCGAACGAGTACACGATGGAGTCGCGGGCGAGGATCGTGGACTCGGCGACGGGGTGGAGCGAGAAGGTGTGGGCCGCGTTCGCCGAGATGGGGCTGCTCGGGGTGCCGTTCGCCGAGGAGCATGGGGGGTTCGCCGGCAGCGCGGTGGACGTGATGCTGGTCATGGAGGCGCTCGGCGAGGGCCTCGTGGTCGAGCCGTACTGGGTCAACGTGGGGCTCGCCGGGCGGCTGGTGGCTCGCGGCGGCTCCGAGGCCCAGCAGAAGCGCATCCTGCCCGCGCTGATCCAGGGCAAGCAGCGCCTGGCCTTCGCCCACACCGAGCGCACCGCGCGGTACGACCTGGCGCACGTGGACACCCGGGCCAAGCGGGCCGGAGCGGGCTACACGCTCGACGGCGAGAAGCGCGCGGTGCTCCACGGCGGCGCCGCCGACACCTTGATCGTCTCGGCGCGCACCAGCGGCGGCGACGCCGACCCGGCCGGCATCAGCCTCTTCCTGGTCGATCGGAGCGCTCCGGGGGTCACCCTCAAGGAGTACCGCACCATCGACGAGCTGCGGGCCGCGGACGTGTGGCTCTCCGGCGTCTCGGTGCTGGCCGAGGCGCGGCTGGGCGACGAGGGCCGGGCGCTGCCGCTGATCGAGGAAGCGGCCGACTACGCCACCGCGCTGCTCTGCGCGGAGGCGGTGGGAGCCATCCGCTTCGCCAACGAGGCCACGCTCGAGTACATCAAGACGCGGCGGCAGTTCGGGGTGCCGATCGGCAGCTTCCAGGCCCTGCAGCATCGCATGGTCGACATGGTCATCAGCTACGAGCAGGCGCGCTCCATGGCCTGCCTGGCGTGCGTCAAGGTCGATACCGCGCCGCCGGCCGAGCGGCGCCGCGCGGTCTCGGCGGCCAAGATCAAGGTGGCGGACGCCTGCCGGCACGTGAGCCAGGAGGCGGTGCAGCTCCACGGGGGCATGGGCATGACCGAGGAGCTGAAGGTGAGCCACACCTTCCGGCGCCTCACCATGATCGGGCAGACCTTCGGCGACGCCGAGCACCATCTGGAGCGATACGCCGCCGCCGACAGCTCCGCCTGACCGCGAAAAGGTTGACTCGCCCGCGGCTTCTGCCCCTATAGTCGTTTCGTATGGACGGGCAGGAGCCTGCGGACCGGCCGTCGTTCTTCCGCAAGCCCGCTCCGGCCGGCGCGCCGCTGTCCCGTCGGCCGCCGCTCTCCCCGCCGCGCGGCGCTCCGGCCCCACCGCCGCCGCCGGTCTACGCCGCGCCGCCATCGGGCCCCGGATCCGAGCCGCCCCCGGTCTCGAGCGTCCGGCATCCGACCTTCCACGGTCACGGCGGCACCCTCTTCGGGATCCACGTCGTCAACGTCCTGCTGACGCTGATCACCTTCGGCATCTACTACTTCTGGGCCAAGACGCGCATCCGCGCCTATCTCTCCGGGCAGACCGAGATCGAGGGCGACCGCTTCGCCTACCACGGCACCGCCCGCGAGCTGCTGCTGGGCACGATCAAGGCGGTGCTGGTCTTCGGCGTGCCGATCCTGCTCCTGCAGGTCGTTCGCGACGTGCTGGACGTGCCGCTGCTCCTGCGGCGCGTGGCGGCGCTGGCCCTGGGGGTGCAGGCCTACGCTTTCTTCCCGATCGCGATGGTGGGCGCCCGGCGCTACCGGCTCAGCCGGACGTCCTGGCGCGGCATCCGCTTCTCCTTCCGCGGGCGGGTGGCGGAGCTGCTCAAGATCTTCATCCTGGGCAGCTTCCTGACCGGCCTGACGCTCGGGCTCTACTACCCGTTCTTCCTGGTCTCGCGGCAGGCGTTCCTGGTCTCGCACTCCTACTTCGGGGGCGAGCGGTTCGACTTCACCGGCCGTGGCCGCGACCTCTTCGCACGCTTCCTCCTGGCGATCCTGCTCACGCTGCCGACGCTCGGCCTGTGCTGGGTGTGGTACGTGGCATTCAAGCGGCGCTACTTCTGGGACCACACGACCTTCGGCTCCGCCCACTTCTCCTGCCGCGTGACCGGCGGGGCCCTGCTCGGACTGTGGGTGGTCAACGCGCTGATCCTCGTCGGCACCCTGGGGATCGCCTGGCCGTGGGTGCGGGTGCGCAACATCCACTTCGCCTTTCGCAACCTGGCCCTCGTGGGCGCGCTCGATGTCGCCCGCATCCGTCAGGAGGCGCAGCAGGTCGGCAGCATGGGCGAGGGGCTCTCGGGCTTCTTCGATTCCGGCTTCGATCTGGCCTAGCCGTCTCCGGCTCCGATGCGCACCGACTGGCAGGGGATCTATCTCGATGGGCAGACCGCGGCCCGTCACCCCGTCACGATCCGGCTCATGCGCGAGGCGCTCGAGATCAGCCCGGCCGGCGGCGGGACCCGGCTCTGGCCCTACCGGGAGCTGCGCCAGACCCAGGGCTTCTACGCGGGGGAGGAGGTGCGGATCGAGCGGGGCGGGGACCTGCCCGAGACCCTGCTGATCGCGGACGGCGCGTTCCTCGAGAGCCTGCACGAGGTGGCGCCCGGCCTGCAGCTGCGCTTCCACGACCCACGCCGGCGCCGGGCGCGGGTGCGCTGGACCATCGCGGCCGCGGCCGGCGTGCTCGCGGTCACCGCCGCCATCTACCTCTGGGGCATCCCGGCGCTGGCCGCCCTCGCCGCGCCGCGCGTGCCGGTGGCCTGGGAGGAGAACGTGGGCCGCTCGGCCCTCGCCTACCTGGCGCCGGCCGACCGCCGCTGCGGCGATCCACGCCTGGCCGCGACGATGGACGAGATCGTGCGCCGGCTCACCGCGCCCGCGCCGCCGTCGCCCTACACCCTGCGGGTGTACGTGGTGAACCGGCCGATCGTGAACGCGCACGCGCTGCCCGGCGGCAGCGTCGTCATCTTCAAGGGCCTGCTCGAGCGCACGCGCACCCCGGAGGAGCTGGCCGGCGTGGTCGCCCACGAGCTGCAGCACGTGCTGCGGCGGCACACGACCCGCGCGGTGATCCAGGACGCGTCGACCGGCCTGCTGCTGATGGCGCTGACCGGTGACGTGACCGGTCCGCTCGCCTATGGGCTGCAGACCGCGCGCACGCTCGGGGAGCTGCGCTACTCGCGGCGGGCGGAGGACGAGGCCGACCTGGAGGGGATGAAGATGCTGCTGGCCGCGCGGATCGATCCGGGCGGCATGATCGGCTTCTTCGACACGATCCGGCAGGAGGAAGGCGGTCAGCCGAAGGCGCTGACCTACTTCTCGACCCACCCGCTCGCCGACGAGCGCATCGCCCGCCTCCGGGCCATGGCCGCCGCCTGGAAGGGCACGCCCGACCCCCTCCTCCCCGCGGAGGACTGGCCCGCCCTCACCAAGCGCTGCTAGGCCGGGCCGCTACTTCGGCGTCCAGGTCTTGAAGCGATCGCGGAGGACCTTCTTGTCGAACTTGCCCACGCTGGTCTTGGGGACGGCCTCGATGAAGACGATCTCGTCGGGGAGCCACCACTTGGCCACCCGGGGCTTCAGGTACTCGTAGATCTCCTCGGCGGTGAGGCTGCCCCGGTGCTCGGGCTTGGGCACGATGCAGGCGAGCGGCCGCTCCACCCAGCGCTCGTGCGGCACCGCGATGACCGCGGCCTCCAGGACCTTCGGGTGGCCCATGATCGTGGTCTCCATGTCCACGCTCGAGATCCACTCCCCGCCCGACTTGATCAGGTCCTTGGTCCGGTCGGTGATCTGGATGTAGCCGTCCGGATCGAGCGAGGCCACGTCGCCGGTGCGGAACCAGCCGTCCTCGGTGAACTGGGCCGCGCCCTCGGGGTTGTTGTAGTACCCGCTGGTCACCCACGGGCCGCGCACCTGGATCTCCCCCGCGCTCTTGCCATCCCACGGCAGCACGTTGCCCGCGTCGTCCACTATTCTCATGTCGACGCCGGCCACCGGCGTTCCCTGCTTGGCCCGCACCGCGTAGCGGTCGTCCTCGGGCAGCGCGTCCATGTAGGAGCGCGGCCGGCAGACGCTGCCGAGCGGGGTCATCTCGGTCATGCCCCAGGCGTGGAGCATGTAGGCCCCGTACTTCTTGTCGAAGAGCTCGATGAGGGTGCGTGGGGCGGCCGACCCGCCGATCGGGATGCAGCGGATCGACGAGATGTCCCACTGCGGCTCCTTCTCGAGGATGCTCTGGATCGCGATCCACACCGTGGGCACCGCGCCGACCAGGGTGACCTTCTCGTGATGGACGATCTCGATGATGTCCCGCGGCTGGGGGTTCGGCCCCCCGAAGATCTGGGTGGCTCCGTTCATCACTCCGGCGAACGGCACACACCACGCGTTGGCGTGGAACATCGGCACGATGTGCAGGATCACGTCGCGCTCGCAGATGCCGAGCACGTCCACCGTGGAGGAAGCGAAGCAGTGGAGATAGATCGCGCGGTGGGTGTAGACCACGCCCTTCGGGTGCCCGGTGGTGCCGGAGGTGTAGCAGATGCCGGCCGCGTCGGTCTCCTCGATGCGCGGCCACTCGGTGACCGGGGCGGTGCCCATCACGAGTCCCTCGTAGTCGAGCGCTCCCGGCGGCACCACCCCGTCCGGGGTGTCCTTCATGACGATGATGTGCTTGACGGTGGTGAGGTCGTTCCGGATCGGCTCCAGGATCGGCCAGAGGCTCGCGTCGACGATCAGCACCTCGTCGCCCGCGTGGTTGACGATGTAGGTGATGTCCTGGGGGGAGAGCCGGATGTTCACGGTGTGGAGCACCATGCCCATCAGCGGTGCGGCGAAGTACACCTCCATGTGCCGGTGCGAGTTCCAGGCGAAGGTGCCGACCCGCGCGCCCTTCTGCAGGCCGAGGCCGCGCAGCGCGCCGGCCAGGCGGCAGACCCGGTCCGCGTAGTCCGCGTAGGTGTACCACTGCAGCCCCACGCCGGGCACCCGCGTGGCCATGCGCTTGCGGTGGAAGAGCCGGCGGGTGCGCTCGAAGAACTGGGTGAGGGTGAGGGGGTAGTCCATCATCAGGCCTCTCATGACGTCATCGTCCTCCCAGGTCCTCCGAGGTGGCGCAGCGAAAGCCGGTGTGGTGGTGGCCGTGGGCCAGCCCACCGCGCCCTCCATCATACGAGGAGAGGCGCCGGATCGTCACGCGCAGTGCGTCCGGCGGGTCGTCGTGGCTGGCGCCCCGGACCACGCGGTCGGCGTCGCGGTCGGCGCGCTCTCGCCCGTCGTCCGAGCGGTAGGGGTACGGCCGGTAGGCCGAGGCCGTCCACTCCCGCAGGTTGCCGAGCAGGTCCTGCACCCCGGTGGGCCCGGCCCCGGCCGGGCGGAGGTCGCCGCGCTCGGTCGCGTTGGCGCGCCCGACGACCGCGAGCCGGGCGTCCACCGGCTCGTCGCCCCACGGGTAGCGGCGGCGATCGATCCCGCGGGCGGCCTTCTCCCACTCGGCCTCGGTGGGCAGGCGCTTGCCGCGCCAGAGGCAATAGTCGCGGGCGCCGAACCAGGAGACCTCCACCGCGGGGTGCTCCTCGAAGCCGGGGTCGGCGGCGATGCGGCCGTCGCGCCGGTGGATGCGGGCGTCGGGGTCGTCCCGGTCGAAGTACGCCACGCCCTCCGGGCTCCGGAGGCCGCGGGCCTCGAGGAACTGCGCGAGCTCGCGGTTGGTCACCTTGTTGCGGTCGAGCCAGAAGTCGCGCACGTAGACGCGGTGCATGGGACCTTCCTCAGGGGCGTCGGAGTCGCTGCCCATCCAGAACGCGCCGGCCTCGATGAGCATGATGCCGTCGGCCGACGCCGCGCCGGGGCCGGGCGCGGGGCCGGGCGGCCCCGCGAGGGCGAGCGCCAGCGCCGCCCCCATTGCCGAGACCCACCGCGTCCGCGCGCTCACGCGGTCACGATAGCGTTCCGCAATCTTTACCGCCATGGCCGATTCGGGTATGGTGAGGGCGCGATGAACTCTCGCTGGAGCGACGCCGACGCGCAGGGCAAGAGCGATCTCGACCTCCTCGTCTACGCCTCGCGCTTGATCGGGGCCGAGACCACCCTGGTGGTCTGGGGCGGCGGCAACACGTCGATCAAGCAGGACGAGCGCGACCACCGCGGCCGGCCCACCCGGGTGCTGCGGGTGAAGGGCAGCGGGTCCGACCTCAAGAGCATCCAGCGGAAGGACTTTCCCGGTGTCCGGATGGACGACGTGCTGGCGCTGCTCGAACGCCAGGACATGGGCGACCAGGAGATGGTGGACTACCTCGCCCACGCGCTGCAGGAGCCGGCGAGCCCGCGCCCGTCCATCGAGACCCTGCTGCACGGCTTCCTGCCCGCGCCCGCGGTGATCCACACCCACGCCGACGCGGTCGTCTCGCTCACCAACAACGACCGGAGCCGCGACGTGCTCCGGGAGGTGTACGGCGAGGAGGTCATCGCGCTATCCTACCGTCGGCCCGGGTTCCTGATCTCCCGCGAGGTGGCCTCCGTGTTCGCGGCGCACCCGAAGGCGCGCGCGATCCTGCTCGCGAAGCACGGGACGATCTGCTGGGGCGGCTCGGTGAAGGAGGCCTACGAGGCCACGATCGAGCTGATCAGCCGCGCCGAGGAAGCGATCGCCCACCGCGCGAAGGGGCGCGTGCGCTTCGGGGGCGTCGCGGTGACGAGCCCGCCCGCCGCCACGCGTCGAGCGATCGCTTTGACAATCGCGCCCCACCTGCGGGGCTTGGTCGGCAAGAGCCGGCGGCAGGTGCTCTTCTTCGACGACGCGCCGGACGTGCTCGAGTTCGCGGCCTCACGCGAGGCCGACGCCCTCTGCCGGATCGGGCCCGCGACCCCGGACCACACCATCTTCACCAAGCGGCTGCCGTGCTTCGCGCCGGTCGTCGATCCGGCGGATCCCGAGGCGGTCCGGGCCGGCGTCACCGCGGCGGTCGAGCGCTTCGTGAGCGACTACACCGTGTACTTCGGCGCCCACAACACCGAGGGAGCCAAGCTCGCCGATCCGTTCCCGCGCGTGGTCGTGGTGGGTGGGCTCGGGCTCTTTGCCATCGGCAAGGACCGGCGCACCGCCGGCATCGTGGACGACATCTACCACCACTCCATCGCGGTGCTGGGCGCCGCCACCTCGTTCGGGGGCTACGTCTCGCTCTCGGCCCGCGACGCCTTCGACGTGGAGTACTGGCCGCTGGAGCTCTACAAGCTCTCGCTGGCCCCGCCCGAGAAGGAGCTAGCCCGACGTATCGCGCTCGTCACCGGCGGCGCCAGCGGCATCGGGCGCGCCGCGGCCCAGCGGCTGGCCGCCGAGGGCGCCCACGTGCTGGTGGGCGATCTCGACGCGGCGGGGGCGCGCAAGGCGGCCGAGGAGATCGTGGGCGCCCACGGCGCGGGGCGGGCCATCGGGCTCGGCATGGACGTCACGAGCGAGGCGTCGGTGCGGGCCGCCTTCGAGGAGGCGGTGCTGGCCTACGGGGGCGTCGACATCGTGGTGTCCAACGCGGGCACCGCGCACTCCGCGCCGGTGGACCGCATGGAGCTCGCGGACTGGGAGCGCTCGTTCGCGGTCAACGCCACCGGCCACTTCCTGGTGGCGCGCGAGGGCATGCGGGTGCTGAAGGCCCAGGGCCTCGGCGGCGCCTTCGTCTTCGTCGCGACCAAGAACGTGATGTCCCCCGGCAAGGACTTCTCCGCGTACTCGGCCTCGAAGGCGGCGGAGGCGCAGCTCGCCAAGGTGCTGGCGCTCGAGGGAGGCCCCCACGGCATCCGCTCGAACATCGTGAACCCGGACGCGGTCTTCCGCGACTCCAAGCTCTGGTCGGAGGACGTCCGGCGCGAGCGGGCGCGAGCGCAGGGCATCACGGTGGACGAGCTCGAGGACTTCTACCGCAAGCGCAACATCCTGGCGCGGCCCATCCTGCCCGAGGACGTGGCGGAGGCGGTGCTATTCCTGGCCTCGGACCGGTCGGCCAAGACCACCGGGTGCACGATCACGGTGGACGGGGGCGTCAAGGACGCCTTCCCTCGGTAGCGCAACCATCACCATGTATGCGCTCGCCTCGCCTTCGGCTCCAGCTCGCCGGGCCACGTTCGGCGCGTTCCTGTCCCTGCATCCGCCGGAGGAGCAGTTCGCCCTCGCGCGGCGCTGCGAGGCGCTCGGGCTCGACTCGCTGTGGACGGGCGACCACGTGTCCTTCCACAACCCGCTCTACGAGTCGCTGACGCTGCTGGCCTCCTACGCCGGGATCACGAGCCGCATCAAGCTCGGCAGCGGCGTGTACCTGCTGGCCCTCCGGCAGCCCACCGTGGTGGCCAAGATCACGTCCACCCTCGACGCGCTCTGCGGGGGGCGGCTCATCTTCGGGGTGGGGGTGGGCGGCGAGAACCCGAAGGAGTTCGAGGCCTGCGGGGTGCCCCACCGCGAGCGCGGGGCCCGCGTGACCGAGGGCATCGACGTGGTGCGGACCCTGTGGCGCGATACCCCGGCGTCCTTCAAGGGCCGGTTCACCCAGTTCGAGGGGGTGAGCATCGATCCCAAGCCGGCGCAGCGGCCCGGTCCGCCCATCTGGATCGGCGGCCGCTCCGATGCCGCGCTCACGCGGGCCGGCCGCCAGGGCGACGGCTGGGTCTCCTACGTGGTGCAGCCCGAGCGCTACGCTCAGAGCCTGGCCAAGATCCGGCGGGCCGCGGAGGAGGCGGGGCGCGGCCTGGACGGCTTCGTGGCCGCGCACCTCACCTTCGTCACGGTCGGGCGCGACTACGAGAGCGCGGAGCGTACGTGGGTGCGTATCCTGTCCCTCCGCTACGCCCAGGACTTCGGCCCGCTCGCGCGCAAGTACGGCGTCATCGGCACCCCCGAGCAGTGCGCCGAGCAGATCGACCGCTTCCGGCAGGCGGGCTGCGAGTACTTCGTGATGAACCCCATCGGCGATCCCGGGGACGAGGCCGCGCAGCTCGAGACGATCGCGAGCGAGATCATCCCGCGATTCCAGCCGCGATGAAGGCGCGGGAGTGTCGGGCGGAAGTCACCGCGGTGCGCGCGGTCACTCCGGAGATCATCGAGGTGGACCTGCACGTGGTCGAGCCCGCCGACTTCACGTTCGACGCCGGCCAGTGGATCTCGGTGCCGTTCGGGCCGAAGAACGTCCGGGCCTGGAGCATGGTCTCCTCGCCGGCCCGCAAGGGCGCCTTCACCCTGTCGATCGACGTGGCTCCGGGCGGTATCGGCTCGCAGTGGGTGCGGGGTCTCCAGCCGGGGGACCCGGTCCGGTTCAAGGGGCCGACGGGCGGCTTCGTCTTCAACCGTGCCGACACCCGGCGCGCCGTCTTCGTGGCCGAGGAGATCGGCATCGTGCCGGTGCGCTCGATCCTGACCCACCTGCACGAGACCGGCTACGGGCGGCCCACTGCGCTCATCTACTGGGCCCGCAATCCGGGCTGGCTCGTCTACGACGCCGACTTTCGCTCGCTCGCCCGGCGCTATCCCGGCTTCTCCTACCTGCCGGTGCTGCGCGAGCCGCCCGCGACCTGGCGGGGCGAGAAGGGCGAGCCCGCGGAGGCGGTCGACCGGCTCGTGTACGGCGTCGACCGGTTGGTGGTCTACGTGTGCGGGGGCGGGGAGACCATCAACCGGGTGCGCGACGTGCTCGTGAAGAAGGGCATGGACCGCAAGAGCGTGAAGTGGGAGAAGTTCTGGTGAAGGCGCAGGTCTACCACGTCCAGATCAACGTCCGCGACGCCTCCCGCTCGCTTCCCTTCTACAAGGCCCTGCTCGGCTACCTCGAGTACCGCACCGTCTACGAGATTGACACCGTGGCCGGCTTCTCGGGGCGCGGGGCCGACATCTGGGTGCTCGCGACCGGGCCGGCCCACGCCGGCCACGGCTTCCACCGCAAGCGGCCGGGCCTCAACCACGTGGCCTTCCGCGTGGAGCGGCGGGACGAGGTGGAGCGCTTCCGCGACGAGTTCATGGCGCCACGCCGGCTCGCCTCGCTCTACGAAACGCCGCGCGAGTTCCCCGAGTACCGACCGGGCTACTACGCGGTCTTCTTCGAGGACCCGGACCGGCTGAAGCTCGAGGTCGTGCACATCCCGGGCGGGCCCGGCGACTAGCGTGGCAGATCTGAACGGCGGGCACCTGGTCGCGCGCACGCTCCGGCAGGCGGGCGTGGGGCACGTGTTCACCCTGTGCGGCGGCCACATCCTGCCGATCTACGACGGCTGCATCACCGAGGGCGTGCAGGTCGTCGACATGCGCCACGAGCAAGCGTGCGCGCACGCCGCCGACGCGTACGCTCGCCTGACCCGCAACGTCGGGGTGGCGGTGGTCACCGCGGGGCCGGGCGTCACCGACGCGGTGACCGGCATCGCCAACGCCCACTCGGCCCGTAGCCCGGTGCTGCTGATCGGGGGTGCGGCCCCGCTCGGGCTCCGAGGGCTCGGGTCGCTGCAGGAAGTCGAGCAGGTCGATCTGCTGCGGCCGATCACCAAGGGCTCGTGGACGGTGTCGGAGACGCGCCAGATTCCGGAGGTGCTCACCACCGCCATCCGGCACGCGCTCACCGGGCGGCCGGGACCGGTCTTCGTCGAGATCCCGGTCGATCTGCTGATGACGACGGTCGAGGACCGGCTGGCGCCGATCCCGACCGGCTACGCGCACCGGCGGCCCACTGCGCCCGACGAGGCGTCGGTCCAGGAGCTGGCCGCGCTGCTGGCGGGCGCGGAGCGCCCGATGATCATGGCGGGCAGCGGGGTCTACTGGGACGACGCGGCCGCGGATCTGCGGGCGCTGGCCGACCGCACCGGGGTGCCGGTGTTCACGAATGGCGCGGGCCGGGGTTGCCTTTCGCACGACCACCCGCAGGCGTTCGCCCAGGCGCGCGGCTTCGCGCTGGGCCAGGCGGACGTGGTGCTGGTGCTAGGCACCCCGCTCGACTTCCGGCTGGGCTACGGCCGGGCCCCGTCCTTCGCCGAGAACGTCCGGGTGGCCATGGTGGACTGCGACCCGGTGGAGCTCGGGCGCAACCGCCCGCTTGCGGTGGGACTGACCAGCCACATCGGGCTGACGCTGCGGGCCCTGACCGACGCCCTGCCGCGCGATCTGGCCGCGCGGTTCGGACGGTGGCGGGATGCGGTGCGCACGAAGGAGGACGACGCGCGGGCACGGCTCATGACCGAGCGGGGCTCCGACGACGTGCCGATCAGCCACTACCGGCTCGCCCACGAGATCGCGGCAGTGGTGGACGCCGGCACCACCGTGGTCGGTGATGGCGGCGACGTGGTCGGATGCGCATCGAAGATCGTGGTGCTCTCCCGGCCCGGTCAGTGGCTCGACCCGGGCCCGTTCGGCTGCCTCGGGGTGGGCCCGTCGTTCGCCATCGCGGCCAAGCTGCTGCGACCCGAGCAGCGGGTCCTCCTGATCGCCGGCGACGGGGCCTTCGGGCTCAACGGCATGGAGATCGAGACCGCGGTGCGCTTCAAGCTGCCGATGACGGTGGTGATCGGCAACGACGGCGGCTGGGGTCAGATCCGCAATCCGCAGCTGTCGTTCTTCGGGGCCGAGCGCTCGGTGGCGACCTCGCTGCCCTTCACGCGCTACGACCGGATGGTCGAGGCCCTCGGAGGCAAGGGGATCCACGTGACGGAGCCGGCCCAGCTCCGCCCCGCGCTCGACCGGGCCCTGGGCTCCGGTGAGGTCTACGGCATCAACGTGGTTCTCGACCCGGCCGCCTACCGCCGTACCGGCCAGGTGTCCATGGCCATATGAAGATCACGTTTCTCTGCCCGCATCTCCGCATCGCGGGCGGGGTGCGGGCGATCCTGATCCACGCGGACCGCCTGGCCCGCCGGGGCCACGAGGTGACGGTGCTGGTGCCGGTGAAGGGGACGCTGACCGCTTGGTGGCGCAACCGGCTACAGCGCGGGCCCGAGTGGATGCCCGGGCTCGAGGCGCGGATCCGCTGGGTCCCGGAGTGGACGGCGACCGGCGTGCCCGAGGGGGACGTGGTGATCGCCACCGCCTGGCAGTCGGTGGAGACGGTGGCGGCGGCCCCGCCGCGCTGCGGACGGAAATTCTACTTCATCCAGCACTACGAGAGCCTCTACCACGGCGAGCCGGCGCGGGTGGATGCCACCTACCGCGTTCCCCTGCGGAAGATCGTGATCTCGACGTGGCTGGCCGACGTGATGGCCGAGCGCTTCGATACCCCGGCCGCGGTTGTGGTCACCCCGGTGGAGCCGGGCCTGTTCCACCCGGTTCCCGCCGAGGAGGACGGCAAGCTCCGGGTGCTGATGCTCTTCCACGAGTACCCGTGGAAGGGCGTGGCCGACGGCCTCGAGGCCTTCACCCGGGTGCGGGCCCGGCATCCCGAGCTGCGGCTGGTGGGCTTCGGGGTCAAGCGGCCGCCGCGCAAGCTCCCGTTCGCCGAGTTCCACGAGGATCTGCCGCAGGAGCGCCTGGCGTGGCTCTACAGCCGCTGCCCGATCTATCTCTGCCCGTCGTGGGACGAGGGGCTCGGCATGCCGGCCATGGAGGCGATGGCCTGCGGGGCGGCGCTGTGCACCTACGACAACGGCGGGTGCCGGGAGTACGCGATCGACGGTCGCACCGCGGTGGTGGCCCCGCGACGGGACCTGGACGCGCTGACGTGGGGGCTCTCGAGGCTGGTGGACGATGCGGAGCTGCGACGGCGACTCGCTCGGGGCGGGCAGGACTTCGTGACGACTCAGTTCGACTGGGAGCGCGCTACCGCGCGGCTCGAGGCGTTGCTGGCCGCGCGGTAGCGCCGGAGTGGGAGCGGACTAGGCGGAGGCGCCGACCGTCGCGACGTCGGCGTGAGCGAGGTACGGCCGCCGGGTGCGGAGCGTGCGGTTCGTCCAGCGCGCCACCACGTGCCCCAGCGTCTGCTCCTCGATCAGGCCTTCCGACTTGAGCTGCTTGAACACCTGTGTCCAGCCGGAGCTCTGCTGGCCCATGAACAGGATCTCGTCGAAGCTCTTCCGCGACGGCAGGCTCGGAGCGCTCTGCGCGTCGAAGAGGGCGTGGGCGATCTGCGAGTCCGAGGGCATGGAGCTGCTCTCGCGACGGTAGCCCGCCCCGACGAGCAGTCGAAGCGTCGTGGTGCCACTGGTGCGCTCTGTGAGCATCATGGTCCGTTCCTCCCCTGTGGCGATTCCGGCCGGATCGGTTGCACTCATCGCCCGTGACCTCGCGGATGATGCGGGAGGCGATGAGCCCGCGCGAGCTGACCGGGATGCTCGTGCGGTCGGGACTCCAAGGCGTGACGCTGCCGGAAGTCCCCGCGAGGCACGTGAAGTCCCACGAGACGATGGCTGCGGGGGCCGGCACTCGGCTTGATCTCGCCGGGCCGGGCGCCGCTCGTCTTCGTGCCCTTTACGTTCCTGCCGTCCGTATAGTCCGCCATGGCTTGTGCCGAGCCCCTCTAGGGCAAACTCGGTGCCAGTTTTCGGAGGAGGGGAAAGGACTGGTGTGTCGAAGAGTTACGTGGGGCGGGTCGGCCGGAGCCCGGATGTCCGGTGACGAGGAGCGCCAGACAGTGTACCCATTTCGGACGCCCCGGTCCGACCCCGCAGGTTCTGCGCCTGGCGCTGCCGCCTCGTCAGCGCGGCAGCCAGTCGCGCAGCGGCTTCACGGTCGCGCCGGCCTTGACCAGGCCTTCGCGCACCGCGGCCACGATCTTGTCCGAGCCCGGACTATCGCCGTGAATGCAGATGGTCTCGACCCGGGCGTCGATCACCTTGCCGGTGATCGTGCGCACCTTGCCTTCCATGGCCATGCGCACGGCCTGCTCGGCAGCCTTTGCCGGGTCGGTGATCAGCGCGTCCTTGCCGAGCTTGCGCGTCACCAGCTGGCCGTCGTCGGCGTAGACCCGGTCGGCGAAGCCCTCGGCCGCGATGCGGAGGCCCTTCACCTTGCGGGCTTCGGCGTCGTACCTGGTCATGGCCATGGTCATCAGGATCATCTCGGGGTCCAGCTCGAGCACCTGCTCGGCGGTGGCCCGCGCGAGCGGCAGGTTCTCCTCGAACATGTGGTACTGGATGCCGTGCGGCTTGACGTGCTGCACGCGGGTGCCGGCGGCCTGGGCGAAGGCGGCGAGCGCCCCGATCTGGTAGCGGTGGTAGTCCTTCAGCTCGGCCGGAGAGACGTCCATGCGGCGCCGGCCGAAGCCCATCAGGTCGGGCAGGCCGGGATGGGCGCCCACTGCCACTCCGTGCTGCAGCGCCAGGGCCACCGTCTGGCGCATCACGTGGGGGTCGCCCCCGTGGAAGCCGCAGGCGATGTTGGCCGAGGTGATGTTGGGCATGACCTCCTCGTCGTGCCCCAGGGTCCAGCGGCCGTAGCTCTCTCCCATGTCGCAGTTGATGTCGATGTAGACGGGCTGGCTCATAGCTTGGGCAAGACCTCCTTGGCGATGCGCTCGACCTGCTCGGGCTGATAGCGGTACGGGATCAGGATAATCCGGTGCACGCCCGTCCGCACGTGGGCGCGGAGCTGCTCGATGCAATCCGCCACCGAGCCGTGGACGGCGTGGTCGATGGTCGACTCGCTCCAGGCCGCGGTGTCCCACTCGGTGGAGAGCCACTTCCGCATGTCGGCGGTGGTCTCCTCCCGGTTGCGGCCCACGTACACCGCGAGCTGGTTGGTCGCGGTGAGCCGGGCCGGGTCGCGGCCCGCCTCGCGGGCGAAGGCCTTCACCTTCTCCCAGGACTTCGTGAAGCTCTCGGGGGTGTAGAAGTAGGTGAGCCAGCCATCGCCCACCGTGCCCGCGCGCTTGAGCACCGCGTCCACGTAGCCCCCGATCAGGATCGGCGGCCGGGGGCGCTGGGCGGTGCGAGGCACCATCACCGCCTCGCGCAGGTTGAACTCGTCGACCTTGAGGGTGACCCGCTCCTCGGTCCACAGGCGCATCAGGATGTCGAGGTTGCGCTCGAACTGGCGGCCCCGCTGCTTGAACGGCACGCCCACCGCGTCGAACTCGCGGGCGTACCAGCCCGCCGCGACCCCCAGCACGAGGCGGCCGCCCGAGATCACGTCGAGGCTGCCGAGGACCTTGGCCGCCACCACCGGGTTGCGCAGCGGCAGCACCAGGACCCCGGTGCCGAGCTTGATCGAGCGCGTGCGGGCGGCGACCGCGCCCAGCATGGTGATCGAGTCCACGATGGGGAACGACGGCTCCACGCCCAGCAGCACGTGGTCCCAGGCCCAGAGCGACTCGAAGCCGAGGGCCTCCGCGCGCTCCGAGTACGCGTACAGACCCTGGATATCGGGCACCTCGCCGGGGCCCACGAAGTTGCGAATCGCCAAGCCGAAGTCGGTCATGGGAAGCCTCTAGCCGGTGAACTGGCGCTTGGGGTCGAGCATGCGGAGGATGGCGAGCTCCTGGTCGGTCGGCGCCTTCGTGGTGGTGAGCGACGGGCTCACCAGAACCTCGAAGCCGGTGTTCTCGCGCACCTGCTCGATCGTCGCCCCCGGGTGCAGGGCCAGGAGCTGCATCCGCCGGCTCTCCGGATGGAAGCCGAAGAGGCCGAGCGTGGTGACGACGCGGGAGACCCCGCCGAAGAGCAGGCCGTGCTCGCGGCGGGAGTCGCCGCCCTCGAGGTAGCCGGGGCTCGTCACGAAGTCCACTCTCTCGGTGAAGCGGCGCTTCTCGTGAACGGTGAGGATGAGCACCTCGCGGCAGAGCGAGATGATGTCGTTGGCGCCGCCGCTGCCGGGCAGCCGCACCTTGGGCCGCGCGTAGCCGCCGATGGCGCTGGTGTTGAGGTTGCCGTGCCGGTCGATCTGGGCGCCCCCGATGAACCCCACGTCGAAGAAGCCGCGCTGAGCGAGCAGGAACGCGTCGGTGATGCCGGGGAGCATCTGGGCCCGGTAGGCGGCGCGCATCTCGTTGGTCGAGATCGGCAGCTCGCCCGGCTTCCACATGGGCCCGATGACGCCGCCCTCGACCATCATCGTGAGCCGTGGCGCGTGGGTGCGCTGGGCCAGCACCGAGGCCATCATGGGGGCACCGACGCCGGTGAAGACGGTGGTGTTGTCGCGCAGCTCGCGCGACCCCATCACGGCCAGCAGCTCGTTGGCGGTGACGCTCACGTGGTCAGCATCCGCGCGCGGGCGGCCGCGTCGACCCGACGGACGTCGCCGAAGAGGGCCAGGTAGTCGGCGTGGGCCGGCGGGGCGTAGACGTAGCGCTCCAGGTAGTCGGCCACCGCGGCAGTGCCGCGGGCCACGATCCCGTCAACGTAGCTCGTGAAGTGCTCGGGCTCGGAATCGTAGGCCCCGTAGCACTCGTGCGGATAGGACCCGTAGGGCACGTGCGCGAGCGCGTCCACCAGGAAGCCGGGGATCACGGTGTGGTCGCCGTGGAGGCGGATCTCGTCCTCGGAGACGATCTCCTCCGCGGTCACCAGCACGGTGGAGGCGGCCCGCGCGATGTCCGCGTCCATGTGCGGGTAGCCGTCGATCTGGCAGTTGCCGAGCCGGTCGGCCTTCTGCACGTGGATGAAGGCCACGTCGGGGAACAGGGCGGGCACCGCGTGGAGGGTCTGCCCGGTGTACGGGCACGCCACCGTCTTCGATCCGCCCACGCCCATGAGCCCCGAGCCCAGCATGGTGAGCGAAGGGAGGAACAGCACCCCCATCGCGGCGGCGCGGTAGCGGAGCCCCAGGCCCAGGTGGCTCCACTCCTCGAACTCCACGCGCCCCGCCTCCACGAACTCGCGCTGGATGCGCGAGAGGCCCCACGGCAGGCCGATCCCCATCCAGGACGTGACGAGCTTGTCGACCGCGCCCGCCACCATCCCCCACTCGCCCTCGTAGCACATGAGATTCCGCGAGAGCGTGAGGCGGGTCGGCCGCCGGCGCAGCAGGGCCCACACGAGGGCCAGGGGGGTGCGCGAGTAGAGGCAGCCGCCCAGGGCGACGTGATCACCGTCCTTCACGCGCGCGACCGCGTCCTCGAGCGAGCCGAGCTTCGGGCCCGCCGACTTCGGCTTGGCCTCGAGGCGCCGCCGCGCCGCGACGAAATCGTACTCGCGCGCGGCGATGGTCACGCGAGGACCTCCCAGGTCTTCTGGTAGCGGTCGAGCTGCTCGACGGTATAGGGGTCGAGCGGATGGCCGCGCTCCGGGATGTCGACGTGCTTGGCCTCGCCGCAGAGCGGGGTGGTGAAGTAGCGCTGCCCGGTGTCGTTGATGATCGTCACCGCCGACGGCAGCTCGGGGTGGCGGCGGGCGAGCTTGAGCGCGGCGGCCACGTTGCACCCGCTCGAGATCCCGCAGAAGAGGCCCTCCTCGCGGGCGAGTCGCCGCGCGATGTCCACGCTCTCCTCGGTGGTGGTGGTGATCACGCCGGTGAGCAGCGAGACGTCCAGGTTGCGCGGGACGAAGCCGTCGCCGATGCCCTCGATGCCGTGGTGGCCCCACGCCCGGCGCGAGAGCAGCGCGCACTCGGCGGGCTCGACCGCGTAGAGCTTCACCTGGGGGTCGCGGGTCCGGAGATAGCGGCCCACCCCGGTGAGGAGGCCGCCCGAGCCCTGCGAGTCCACGAAGGCCCCGATGCGGCCACCCGACTGCTCCCACAGCTCGGGGCCGGTGGTGAGGATGTGGGCCTCCACGTTGTCGGGGTTGTCGAACTGGCCGGGCACCCAGTAGCGCCCGGGGGCCGCGTCGCGGATGGCGCCGAGGCGCTCGAGCGAGAGATCCACATCGCTCTCGCCCCCGGGGGTGAAGACCAGCTCGGCCCCGTAGGCCCACATGATCTTCTTCCGCTCCTCGCTCATGCCCTCCGGCATCACGATCGTGCAGGGGTAGCCCTTGACCGCCGAGACCCAGGCGCAGGCGATGCCCGCGTTGCCGGTCGAGCACTCGAGCACCTGCATGCCCGCCTTGAGGTCGCCGCGCGCCTCGGCCCGCTCGAACATGTGCAGGTAGATGCGGTCCTTGAGGCTGCCGGTGGCCCCGTACCACTCGACCTTCACGTAGATCGCGGGCTTCACGTCGCGGGTGATGCGGTTCAGGCGCACGAGCGGCGTGCGGCCCACCGCGGCAGCGATGGACGGCAGCGCGGCCGCGTAGCGATCCCACTGGGTCCTGGTCTCTGCGCTCATGGTGTCAGCCTCGCGGGCCCGGCGCGACCGCGCCGACGCCTCGCAGGAACTTGGTGAGCCGGTGCTGGCCCGACGTGACCGGCTCGTAGCGCGGCGGGTTGTCCGGGCCGCAGCACGTGGGCAGGCACTCGATCAGCGCGTCGTAGTTGGGCTGGTGGAAGAAGGGGATCGAGAGCCGGCGGTTGCCGGCCGCGGCCGCGCGGGGAGGATTCACCACGCGGTGCATCGTCGAGATCCAGCGGTCGTTGGTCCAGTGCTGCATGAGGTCGCCGATGTTGCAGACGAAGGTGCCGGGCGGCACGACCACGTCGACCCAGGCCCCCTGACGGTTCCGCACCTGCAGCCCGGGCACGGTCTCGGGCAGCAGGATGGTGACCGCCCCGTAGTCGGTGTGCGCGCCGGCGCGGATCTGACCGGGGGCGGGCGGCTCGACCTGCTCGGGGTAGTGGTTGGCGCGGATGCCGCTGATGTGCCGGTCGGTCTTGTCGCGGAAGAACGCCTCCGGCAGATCGAGGGCCAGCGCGAAGAGGCTCATGAGGCGCGCGGCCAGGACTTCCATCGCCCGGTAGTACTCGGTCCACACCGCGCGCAGCTCCGCGGGCCGCTCCGGCCAGAGGTTCGGGGCGAAGGACGGGTAGGACTCGGGGCGGCGGTAGTAGGCCTCGTCGGGCACGTCGACCGGGCCGATCGCGAAGAACTCCTTGAGGTCGGTGGTGGAGGCGTCGCCGCGGCTGTACGAGAGGTTCTCCGCACCCAGCGCGATGTAGCCGCGGCTCTGCTCCGGGCGCGGCCGGGCCACCCGCTGCTTCTCCGCCGCCGGCAGGTCGAAGAAGGCGCGCGAGGTCTCGAGCATGCGATCGACCAGCGCGGGCGGGACGCCGTGCCCGACGATGGTGAAGAAGCCGATCTCGGTGCAGGCCGCGTCGATCGCGCGGACCACCGCCGCCCGCTCCGCCGCCGGGGCGCGGCCGTCGCCCGCGCCGAAGGGCGCGATGTCGATTACCGGGACGCTGGTGTGCACGAGGGCCCGCGTCTAGAGGAACACCGAGCCGCCGTCCACCACGAGCGTCTGGCCGGTCATGAACGCGCTGTCGGGGGAGGACAGGAAGACCACCGCACCCTCGACGTCCTCGGGGAGGGCGTCGCGCTTGAACGCGCGCGATTGCAGGACCGCGGCCGACTGGAAGCCGCTCACCGCGGGATTGGCCCGGACGGTCTCGCTCAGGACGAGGCCGGGCGCGACCGCGTTCACCGCGATGCCGTCGTCGCCCAGCTCCCGGGCGAGCGCGCGGGTCATCGCGATCACCGCGCCCTTCGAGGCCACGTAGTGGAGGAGGAACGGGGTGCCCTTGGCCACGATCGCGGAGGCCACGTTGACGATGCGCCCGCCCTTCTGCGCGCGCATCAGCGGTGCCACCGCCTTGACGCAGTTCCACATGCCGCGCACGTTGACCGCCATCACCCGGTCCCATTCCTCTTCCGGGATCGCGTCGAAGGGCTGGGGTTTCAGGGTGGCGAAGACCGCCGCGTTGTTGACCAGGACGTCGATGCGTCCGAAGCGCCGGTGGGCCGCCTCCACCATGGCGGTCACCGCGGGTGAGGTCGCCACGTCCACCCGGCAGCCGTCCGCCCGATCGCCCGCGTCGAGGCCGGCGAGGGCCTGCGACGGGTCGACGATGTCGGCGATGAAGACGCAGGCGCCCTCGCGGAGCAGCCGGCGCGCGTACGCCAGGCCCAGGCCGGCCGCACCCCCGGTGACGAGCACCGCGTTGCCCGCGAGTCGGCCGGTCACCGGTCCTGCTCCGCGCGGCGCGTGAACTCGAGCGCGTCCTGCAGCACGTGGTCGGCGTGGGCGCGGGCCAGCCGCTCGCCCCTCTCGGCGTCGCCCGCCATCACCGCCTCGAGGAGGGCGCGGTGCTCGGCCACGCTCGACTCGACCCGCTCCGGCAGGTAGAGAGACCGGAGCCGGAGGACCAGGATCTGCGCGTAGACGTTCTCGAGCAGGCGGCTCAGCACCTGGTTCCGCGCCGCGGCCAGCATGCGGTCGTGGAAGTCGATGGCGGCCCGCGAGTATTGCTCGATCAGGCCGGCGCCCGCCGAGCGCTCCATCTCGGTCATGGTGGCCTCGAGGCCCGCGCGCGCGTCGGCGTCGAAGTGCTCGGCGGCCTGCCGGACCGCCAGCGCCTCGAGCGCCCCGCGCACCGCGAAGAGATGGCGGATCTGGTCGGCGCCGTAGTTCAGCACGAAGACCCCGTGGCGGGCGACCGTGTTGACCAGGCCCTCGCTCTCGAGCCGGCGCATGGCATCCCAGACCGGCGTGCGGCTCACTCCGAGGTCGCGGCAGATCTGCTCGACGTTGAGCTTGGAGCCGGGAGGGAAGACCTGGCTCAGGATCAGGTCGCGCACCGTCCGGTATACTCGCTCGCCCAGGCTCTCGTGCAGGAGCGGGGCGATCGCGGCGCGGGGAGCGGAGGATCTGGCGGGCGGCATGGAGCCGTATTCTTGGCGCGCGTGCCGGCGTTGTCAATCGGGTTTTCATTTGACACGTGACATGAAATGTAGGATAAGTGCGCGATTCCCCAAACCACCGCAGCGTGGCGGCGCGAACTCACAACAGGTGCAGGGCCAGAGGAGATCGGTCATGACGCGAGCAATCCGAGCCCTTTCCGTCGCGCTGGCAATCGTGTTCGCCGTCGGCGCCCCGGGCGTGCAGGCGCAGGAGTCCGTGAAGATCGGCGTGATCCAGCCCCTCTCGGGCCCGGTGGCCGCCTCCGGCAACTACGTCCGGATGGGCGCCGAGATCGCGCGCGACTGGATCAACGGAAAAGGCGGCGTCCTCGGACGCAAAGTCGAGTTGCTGATCGAGGACAACAAGTCCGACCCGAAGGAGGCCGCCACCGCCGCCGAGAAGCTCATCGTGCGGGACAAGGTGCCGGTCATCGTCGGCGCGTGGGGCAGCTCGATGACTCTGGCCGCCATGCCCAAGCTGGAGGAGTACGGGGTGCCGATGGTGGTGGAGACCTCGAGCGCGTCCACCATCACCAAGCGCGGTAACCCGTGGATCTTCCGGATCAGTCCGCCCAGCGAGATGGAGGCCCTCGGGCTCGAGAAGTATCTGAAGGACTTCGGGATCAAGCGGGCCGACTTCCTCGCGGTCAACACCGACTGGGGCCGCGGGGCGGTGGGGGCGTTCGGCGACATCCTGAAGAAGGCGGGCGTCGCGGTCGGGACCGCGGAGTTCATGGACCAGTCCGCGACCGACATGAACGCCCAGATCACGAAAGTGAAGGCGGACTCGCCCGACACCCTGTTCCTGACCACGAGCGTCGAGCAGATCACGCTCGTCCTCAAGCAGGCGCAGGAGCAGCGGCTCGCCCTCAAGGTCATCACCACCGGCGGCAGCTCCTCGCCGAGCCAGCTCATCAAGCAGGCGGGCGCGGCCGCCGAGGGCACGTACCACATCCTGTTCTTCCTGCCCTGGTTCCCCGAGGCGATGCCGGACGGCAAGCTCGCGAAGGCGTTCGTGGACGAGTGGGCCAAGCGCGGCCATCCCTTCGAGGGGCTGACCGAGGGGTTCCGGGGCCACGACGGGGTGCTCACCGCGGTGGAGGGCATCCGGGTGGCGGGCAAGGCCGAGCCGAAGGCGGTGCAGGCCGCGCTCTGGAAGGTGAGCGTGATGGGGCTCAACGGGCCGATCAAGTTCGAGAAGGACGGCCCCGCCGGCAAGGAGAGCGGCCAGTCCCAGCCGAGCATCTTCATCGTCCAGGTCAAGGACGGCAAGATCGCGCTGCCCTCGTTCGCGGCGAAGAAGTAGCCCGGGAGGCGATCGCGGGCGCTTGGACCAGCTTCTCCAGCATCTCCTGAACGGGCTGCTGCTGGGGGCCACCTACAGCCTGCTCGGGATCGGCCTCACGCTGGTCTTCGGCCTGATGAACGTGGTGAACTTCGCCCACGGCGAGTTCTACACGCTGGGGGCCTATGCCGCGTTCGCCGCCCTCTCGCTCGCCTCCGTGCACTTCTTCCTCGCGATCCCGCTCGCCATCGCGGCGGGCGCGCTGGCCGGCGCGGTGTGCGAGCGCTGCCTGCTGCGCCCGCTCCGGGGCCAGTCGATCGACACGGTCATGCTGGTCATGATCGGGGTCTGGATCACCATGCAGAACGCGGAGCTGCTCGGCTGGGGCGGGGTCGCCAAGAGCGTGCCGACGCCGTTCCCGACCCATCCGCTGGTGCTCGGGCCGGTCTCGGTGGCCCCGCTGCGCGTCTTCGTCTTCGTGGTCTCGGGCGCTCTCATCCTGGGCACCCACCTCCTGCTCGCCCGCACCAAGCTCGGTCGCGCGATGCGGGCCACCTTCCAGGACCGCGAGACCGCCGCCCTCATGGGCGTCAGCATCGAGCGCATCCACACCATCACGTTCGCGTTCGGCGCGGGCCTCGCCGCGGCGGCCGGGGCGCTCCTCGGGCCGGTGTTCCTGCTCTACCCCTCGATGGGGGATCTCGCCTCGCTCAAGGCCTTCTCGGTGGTCATCCTGGGCGGCCTCGGTAACTTCGCGGGCGCCGCCCTGGGCGGCCTGGTGCTGGGCGTGGCCGAGGAGCTCGGCGCGGGCTACGTGTCCTCCGGGTACCGCGACGCGGTGGGCTTCCTCATGATCGTGGCGGTGCTGCTGCTGCGCCCCTCCGGGCTCTTCGCCCGGGCCGAGCGGGTTGGATGAGCCGGGCCACGCTCCTGCTCGCGCTGGCGATGGCGGCCACCGCGCCGGCCTGGGTGTGGAACCCGTACCACCTGCACACCCTGATCATGGCCGGCATCTTCGCGGTCCTGGCCCTCAGCCTGAACCTCCTGCTGGGCTACACCGGGCAGCTCTCGCTCGGCCACGCCGCGTTCTTCGGCATCGGCGCCTACGCCACCGGCTTGCTCACCGTGAAGCTCGAGTGGTCACCGTGGATCGGGCTCCTCGCCGCGGTCGTGCTGCCGGGGGTGGCCGGCTACGTGATCGGGCGCCTCGCGCTCAAGCTGCGCGGCGCCTACTTCGTGCTGCTGACCATCTCCTTCGCGGGGTGCGTGTCGCTGGTGAGCGTGAACTGGATGGACCTCACCAACGGTCCGCTCGGCGTGCCCGGGGTCCCGCCGCTCGAGATCGCGCTGCCCGGGCTCCCCGCGGTCTCGCTGCGCACCAAGCCCGCCTTCTACTACGTGGTGCTGGCCGCGGTCGCCCTATCCTACCTGGTGTGCCTGGGCCTGATCCGGTCGCGGGTGGGGCGCGCCCTGGTCGCCCTGCGGGAGAACGAGACGCTGGCCGCGTCGGTGGGCATCGACGGCACGCACTACCTGGTGCTGGCCGCGGTGGTCAGCGCGGCGATGGCCGGCTTCGGCGGCGGCCTCTACGCGCACTACACGCGCTTCGTGAGCCCGGAGGTCTTTCTCTTCACCTACACCGTGACCATGGTAATCATGGTGGTGGCGGGCGGGAAGGGGACGCTGGCGGGCCCCATCGTGGGCGCGGTGCTCTTCACGGTGCTGCCGGAGGCGCTGCGCGCCGCCACCTCCTGGCAGTGGCAGATGCTGCTCTACGGCGTGCTGCTCGTCGGCGTGCTGTTCTTCATGCCCGACGGGATCGTGCCCGCCGCGCGCCGCCGCTGGACCGCGTCGTGACCCTCGAGGCCCGCGACCTCACCGTGCGGTTCGGCGGCGTCGCCGCGCTGGCGGGCGTGAGCTTCACGGTCGCGCCCGGCACCGTGACCAGCCTGATCGGGCCCAACGGGGCCGGGAAGACCACCGCCTTCAACGTCATCACCGGCTTCCAGCGGCCGACGCAGGGGACGGTGCGGCACGACGGCGAGCCCATCACCGGCTGGCGTCCCCACCGCATCGCGGCGCGCGGCCTGGTGCGCACCTTCCAGAAGACGAGCGTGTTCCCCGGCCTCACGGTGCGGGAGAACGTGCTCACCGGGCTCCACCTGCGGGGGCAGGCCGGCGTGAGGGCCGCCCTGCTGGCCCGCGGCCGCGTGCGCGCGGAGGAGCGGCGGCTCGAGGGCGAGGCCGATCGGGTGATCGACTTCGTGGGGCTCGGCCCCCGCCGTGCCGAGCCGGCGAGCGGTCTCTCGTACGGCGACCAGCGCCTGCTCGAGCTGGGCGTGGCGCTGGCCGCGGCTCCGCGTCTGCTCCTGCTCGACGAGCCCGCGTCGGGCATGAGCGCCTCCGAGAAGGTCGCGGTGGCGGCCCTGATCGGCCGCATCCGCGCGCAGGGCATCACGGTGTTCCTGGTGGAGCACGACATGCGCCTGGTCATGGGCATCTCGGATCGGGTGCTGGTGCTCAACTACGGCCGGCTCATCGCCGACGGCGACCCGGCCGCGGTGCAGCGCGATCCCGAGGTCATCCGCGCCTATCTCGGATCGGGAGCGCATGCTCACGCTTGAGCGGCTGTCCGCGGGCTACGGGCGCATCGCCGCGCTCCACGACGTCTCGCTCACCGTGGGCGCGGCCGAGTTCGTCTGCCTCATCGGGGCCAACGGCGCCGGCAAGACCACGACGCTGAAGACGATCTCGGGCCTGGTGCGGGCGGGGGCCGGGCGTATCGTGTTCGACGGGCAGGAGATCCAGCGCCTGGCGCCGCAGGACATCCTTCGGCGGGGCATCGCCCACTGCCCGGAGGGCCGGCGGGTGTTTCCGCACATGACGGTGGAGGAGAACCTCCTGATGGGCGCCTACGTGCGCTCCGACGGCGCGGCGGTGGCGGCGGACCGCGAGCGGGTGTTCGGTCACTTCCCGATCCTGGCCGAGCGACGGCGCCAGTCGGCGGGCACGCTCTCGGGCGGCGAGCAGCAGATGCTGGCGATCGGCCGCTGCCTCATGGCCCGGCCCCGCCTGATCCTGTTCGACGAGCCCTCGCTCGGGCTGGCCCCGACCGTCACCGAGGCCGTGTTCCAGATCATCGCCGGCATCCAGCGCGAGGGCACCACGGTCCTGATGGTGGAGCAGAACGCCTACATGGCGCTCCAGCTCGCCGGCCGCGCCTACGTCATGGAGACGGGCCGCATCACGCTCGAGGGCCCGGCGAAGGACCTGATGCAGAACGACCACGTGAAGAAAGCTTACCTGGGAGGCTGAGCGATGGCCGCGCCGGAACGGAGGTCCGCCGACTGGGGCAGCGCGATGGCCGCGCCGGAGCCGAGGTCCGCCGACTGGGGGAGTGCGGGGGCCGCGTCGGAACGGAGGTCCGCCGACTGGGGGAGTGCGGGGGCCATTTCCGGGCCCCCGCAGATGAAGAGCTTCAAGGCAGTAAACGGTTATCCGCCGTCCCCAAGAGAGGCCCGCTGAAATGGGCGCCAAGTACTTCGGAGCCTCGGTGAGACGCAAAGAAGACCCGCGCTACCTGCGGGGCGAGGGCCGCTTCGTGGACGACATCAAGCTGCCCGGCATGCTGCACGCGGCCTTCGTCCGCAGCCCGTACGCCCACGCCCGCATCACCGCGATCCGCACCGAGTCCGCGAAGCGCCTGCCCGGGGTGGCGCACGTGTTCACGTTCGCCGACCTCGAGCGCTGGATGAAGCCGCTGCCCCTCTTCGGCGCGATCCCGCCGGGACTCTCGGCCCGGGTGGCGGTGACTATGAAACAGATTGGTCAACTGGCCTTGTGCCGCGACGAGGCGCGCCACGTGGGCGAGATCGTGGCCATGGTGCTCGCGGGAAGCCGCGCGCTGGCCGAGGACGGCTGCGAGCTGGTCGAGGTGGACTACGAGCCCCTGCCGGTGCTGGCGGACGTGGTGGCCGCCGCGGACCCGGACGCGCCCGTCCTCTACCCGGAATGGGGAGACAACATCGCGCTCTCGTTCAAGACCGGCTTCGGCGACGTGGAGGCCGCCCTCCGCGAGGCCGACGCGCGGGTGCGCGAGCGCTTCGTCATTCCCCGCTACGTGGGGATGCCGATCGAGACGCGCGGCGTGGTGGCCCAGTGGGATGCGCGCGACGGCACGCTGACCACCTGGAACGGCACCCAGGTGGTCCACTTCGTCCAGCAGGGCCTCGTCGCCGCGCTCGGCCTGCCGCCTCACAAGATCCGGGTGATGGCCCCGGACGTGGGCGGCGGCTTCGGCACCAAGGCCAACGGCTACGCCGAGGACCTGCTGATCCCGGCCGCGGCCATCGCGGCGCGCCGGCCGGTGAAGTGGACCGAGGACCGGCGCGAGCACATGATGGGCTCGGCCCACGCGCGGGCGCAGGTGCACGACATCGAGATCGCGGCCCGGCGCGACGGGACCCTGCTCGCGGTGCGGGATCGCATCTGGGTGGACCTCGGCGCCTACAACTCGTGGGGCATCGTGCTGCCCTACAACACGGTGGCGCACCTGCTGGGCCCGCACCGGGTGCCCAGCCTCGACGTGGAGTGCCGCGGCGTGGTCACCACCAAGACGCCCAACGCGCCCTATCGGGGCGCCGGCCGCCCCGAGACCGTGTTCGCCATGGACCGCATCGTCGACTGCCTCGCCCGCGAGCTGGCGATGGATCCGGCCGAGCTACGGCGGCGCAACTACCTGACCGAGGCGGACATGCCGTACGAGCTCCACATCCCGTACCGCGACGGCAACCCGCTGGTCTACGACAGCGGGGATTTCCGGGCCGGGCTCGAGGCGGCGCTCGCCGCGGTGGACTATCCGGCCCTGCGCGCCGAGCAGGCCCGCCTGCGCGAGCGGGGCATCCACCGCGGCATCGGCATCTCGGGTTACGTGGAGGGCACCGCGATCGGGCCCTACGAGGGCGCCACCGTCCGCCTCGACCCGTCGGGCCACGCGGTGGTGGCCACCGGCGCGTGCTGCCAGGGGCAGGGACACGAGACGTCGTTCGCCCAGATCGCGGCGGACGCGCTCGGCATCCCGCTCGACTGGGTGACGGTGGTGGGCGGCGACACCGCCGCCATCCCCTTCGGCGTTGGCACCTTCGCCTCGCGCAGCGCGGTCAACGCGGGCAGCTCGATCCACGAGGCCTCCGGCCGCGTGAAGGACAAGATCGTCGCGGCGGCGGCGGCCCTGCTCGAGGCCGCTCCCGCCGACATCGAGGTGAGCGAGGGCACGGTCGCGGTGCGCGGAGCACCCGGCTCGGTCACCCCGCTGGCCACCGTGATCCGGGCCGCGATCCCCACCTTCGCCAAGCCCGGGGTGACCGCGCTCGACTTCGAGGCCACCGTCTACCACCATCAGCCCACCGTGACCTACACGAGCGCGGTGCACGTGGCGGTGGTGGACGTCGACACCGGGACCGGCGCGGTGGCCCTTCGCCGCTACCTGGTCGCGCACGACTGCGGCAAGGTGATCAACCCGGTCATCGTGGAGGGCCAGATCCACGGCGGGGTCGCGCAGGGCGTGGGCGGCGGGCTGCTCGAGGAGATGGTCTACGACGAGCAGGCGCAGCTCCTGACCGGGACCTTCATGGACTACCTCGTGCCCACCGCCATGGAGCTTCCCGCCATCGAGACGGTTCACCTCGAGTACCCGTCGCCGCGCAACCCGCTCGGTGTCAAGGGCATCGGAGAGGGCGGCGCCATCTCGCCGCCCGCGGCCATCGCCAACGCGGTGGAGGACGCGCTCGCGCCGTGGAAGGTCCGGGTGACACGGACGCCGCTCGGCCCGTCGGTGGTGCTGGGCCTGCTGGGGAAGGCGTGAAGCCCGCGCCGTTCGACTACGTGGCGCCGGCCAGCCTCGACGAGGCGGTCTCGGCCATGACCACCGGCGGCGGCGACGCCAAGGTGCTCGCGGGCGGCCAGAGCCTCGTCCCGATGCTGGCCCTGCGCCTGGCGCGGCCGTCGGTGCTGGTCGACATCAACCGCCTGCCCGGCCTCGACGGCATCCGCGAAGCCTCCGGCATGCTCGAGATCGGCGCCCTCGTCCGGCAGCGCGCGCTCGAGCGCTGGGCCGCCACCCGGTCGCTGCTGTTCGCGGAGGTGCTCCGGCACGTGGCCCACCCGCCGATCCGCAACCGCGGCACCGTGGTCGGGAACGTGGTGCACGCCGATCCCGCGTCCGAGCTGCCCGCCCTCCTCCTGTGCCTGGAGGGTGTGGTGGTGGCGCGCGGCCCCCGCGGAGAGCGCATGATCCCGGCCGACCGCTTCTACCGCGCGCCGCTCACCACCGCGCTCGCCGCCGACGAGCTCGCCACCGCGGTGCGCTTCACGCTGCCGGCGGCCGGCGCGGGCTGGGGCTTCGAGGAGGTCTCCCGGCGCCACGGCGACTTCGCGCTGGTGGGCGCGGTGGCGGTGGTGACGCGCGCGGCCGACGGCACCGTCGCGGGCGCGCGCCTCGCCTTCTTCGGGGCGGGGGGCACGCCGATGCGCGGCCTGGCGGTCGAGCAGACGCTCCCCGGACAGGCGCCGACCCCCGCCCTCCTCGCGGAGGCGGCGCGGGCGGCGGCGGCCACCCTCGCGCCCGACGGCGACATCCACGCCACGGCCGCGTACCGGCGCCAGGTCGCCGCGACGCTGGCCGGGCGCACGCTCACCGCCGCGCTGGCGCGATGCGGGGGGACGACGTGACCAGAACGATCCGCCTGACCGTCAACGGCCACGAGCACGAGCGCGCGGTGGAGGTGCGCCAGACCCTGGCCGATTTCCTTCGAGAGGATCTGGAGCTGACCGGCACCCACGTGGGCTGCGAGCACGGGGTGTGCGGGGCGTGCACG
>DATJIR010000114.1:0-2818 GCA_035493135.1 Verrucomicrobiia bacterium | reverse complement strand
CGGCCGATGATCCCCGAACACCTTGGCGTAGACCGTGTTCATGGCGGCGAAGTCGGCCATGTCCACCAGATATACCGTGGTCTTGACCACCGTGGACAGGTCGAGCCGCTCCGCCTCCAGGATGGCGCGGATGTTGGCGAGCACGCGCTCGGTCTGCTCCGAGATGCCGCCGTCCACCAGCTCGCCCGTGGCGGGATCGAACCCCACCTGGCCCGCCGTGAACAGCAGGCCGTTGGCGCGGGTGGCCTGGCTGTAGGGCCCGATGGCGCGCGGCGCGTTGGGCGTCGAGACGAATCCGATCGACATCAGAAGAGCCCCTCGATGGTGCCGTCGGGGTGGACCCGGATGGCCTCGGCGGACGGCGTCTTGCTGAGCCCGGGCATGGTCATGATCTCGCCGGCGAGGGCGACTACGAAACCGGCGCCGGCCGAAGGGTACGCGTCGCGAATGGTGAGTCGAAAGCCGCTCGGCCGGCCCAGCTTGGTGGCATCGTCACTGAAGCTGTACTGGGTCTTGGCCATGCACACGGGCGTCGCGGCGAGGCCCATGGATTCACACTGCGCGATGTTCTTCTCGGCGGTCGCGGTGTAGTCCACCCCGTCGGCGCCGTAGATCTGCCTGGCGATGGCCTCGATCTTGGCCTTGATCGGCTGGTTGACGTCGTAAATCGGCTTGAACGACGCCTTGCCCTCGTCGAGCAGCGCGAGCACCTCCCTGGCCACCGCCTCGCCGCCCTCCCCGCCCTTGGCCCACACGTCGCTCAGCGCGGCCCGGGCGCCCCAGGCTTTCGCGGCGCCGAGCACGGCGTCGATCTCTTCCTGGGTATCGGAGGTGAACCGGTTGAGCGCCACCACGGCTGGCACGCCGAACTTCTGCACGTTCTTGACGTGCGCCTCGAGGTTGACCATGCCCCGCTTGAGCGCCGCCACGTCAGGGGTGCCCAGCGCGTCCTTCTTCACGCCCCCGTGCATCTTGAGCGCGCGGATCGTGGCTACCACGACGGCGGCCTCGGGCTTGAGGTTGCCGAAGCGACACTTGATGTCGAAGAACTTCTCCGCGCCGAGATCGGCGCCGAACCCCGCCTCGGTGAGCACGATGTCGCCCAGCGACAGGCCGAGCCTGGTCGCGACCAGCGAGTTGCAGCCGTGGGCGATGTTGCCGAACGGTCCGGCGTGGACCAGTGCCGGCCCGCCCTCCAGCGTCTGGACCAGGTTGGGCAGGATCGCATCCTTGAGCAGCAGGGTCATGGCGCCCGCTGCTTTGAGCTCGCCGGCGGTGACCGGCTTCCGGTCGCGCGTGAGGCCCACGATGATCCGGCTGATGCGGGCCTCGAGATCCGAGAGGTCGCTCGCGAGCGCGAGGATCGCCATGATCTCGCTGCCCGGCACGATGACGAAGCGGTCCTCCCGCACCGGTCCCGCGTTGATGCCACCGAGGCTGATCACGATCGACCGGAGCGCCCGGTCGTTCATGTCCATGGTGCGCGGCCAGGAGATCCGGCGCGGATCGAGGTTGAGCGCGTTGCCCTGGTGGAGATGGTTGTCCAGCATCGCCGACAGCAGGTTGTGCGCCGACGTGATGGCGTGGAAGTCGCCGGTGAAGTGGAGATTGATCTCGTCCATCGGCACCACCTGGGCGTAGCCCCCGCCCGCCGCCCCGCCCTTCACGCCGAACACGGGCCCGAGCGACGGCTCGCGGATGGCGACGACGACCTTCTTCCCCAGCCGCCGAAGCGCCTGGCTCACGCCCACGGTGACGGTGCTCTTCCCCTCGCCGGCCGGGGTCGGATTGATCCCGGTAACCAGCACCAGCCGGCCTTTCGGCTTGGCCCGCGCGACCACCTCGGCGCTGATCTTGGCCTTGTAGCGGCCGTAGGGCAGGATGTCGTCGGGGCCGAGCCCGAGCTCCGCCGCGACCTCCTGGATAGGCCGCATCTTGGCGGCCTGCGCGATCGCGATATCGGAAGGGACGGTCGTCACCGATGCGGCTCCCACGGCTAGGGGGTTCACCATCCAAAGACGCGCGCCGCGTTGGCGGCGGTGGCGGCGATCAGCTCCTCGACCGGCAGACCCCGCACGGCCGCGACCCGCTCGGCGGTATGGCGCACGAATGCCGGCTCGTTGCGCTTGCCGCGGTGCGGCACCGGCGCCAGGTACGGCCCGTCGGTTTCCACCAGGATGCGGTCGAGCGGGGTCTCGAGGATGGCGTGGTCGAGGCGCCAGTTCTTGAAGGTCACCATCCCGCTGAACGACACATAGTGGCGGAGGTCCAGCCCCGCCCGCAAGAGCCCCGGCCCGCTGCTGAACGAATGCAGGATCGCGGGCACCTGGGGGTGCGCGCGCAGCACCGCGGCGACGTCCTCGTCGGCCTCGCGCGCGTGGATGACCACGGCCTTCCCCGCCTCGTGCGCCAGGGCGAGCTGGCCCTCGAATGCGGCCAGCTGCGCCGCGCGGGGAGAGTGGTCGTAATGGTAATCGAGCCCCATCTCGCCGGCCGCGACCACCTCGGGCCGGCGCAGGGCCCCCCGCAGCCACTCTGCCGCGGTATCGGACCAGCCGCTGGCGTCGTGCGGGTGGACGCCCGCGGTCACCCGGATGCGCGGCTCGGCCCCCGCCAGGGCCAGGGCTCGCTCGGCGGCCGCCCGACTCTCGCCGATGGCGACGATTCGAGACAGCCCGCCGGCCCATGCCCGCGCCAGCACCTCGGCTCGGTCGGGGTCGTAGGCGGGGTCGGCCAGATGGCAGTGGGTGTCGACGAGCATGGGAGGAATGCTCCGAGTCATCCTGAGCGCAGCGAAGGGGGCATGCGCCAGCGCATG
>DATJIR010000113.1:0-18184 GCA_035493135.1 Verrucomicrobiia bacterium | reverse complement strand
CGGATCAGGGCCAGGTTGTAGGGCGCCTCCTTCTTGTGGATGTCCTTGAGGAGCGCCGCCGGGCTCTGCAGCGAGGTCATCAGGAGGGTCCCGCCCGGGACGGTCAGCCGGTTGATCGGCTGAAGCCCGTACCAGGCCCAGGACTCCACGCCCTTGGACAGGGTGTCGTCGACGCAGATCGTGACGTCGACCTCCTTGGGCTCGTAGCGGGCCATGTTCTGCTCGAGCTCCTCCTGGGAGTCGGCCACGATGGCGAAGTCCTTCGCCGGGATCCCGTTGCGCTGCGGGCTGTCCCCGTAGCGTCCGAACGCGATCCCCCAGCGCCCGGCCTTGCGGGCGGAGAGGACGATGCCGCGGCAGATGCGCGCGGCGAGGTTCTTCTGGAAGATGCCCCGGTACACGACCTCGCAGGTGAAATGCGCCATGCCTTCCTCCTCGAGCGAGCGGCGTTGCTTTTGAGCCTGGTGTACGGTCCTGGTCGGCTGGTCGGACCATACCTTGCCCCCGGCAAAGGGGGCTGTCAAGGCCAAACGGGTTTCTGGGCGGGCCCGGCCCGGTGCGCTAGGCGGTCCGAGACCGGCCGTGACGCCGGGTGTGGGCCGCGACCTTCATGCGATTGCCGCAGACCGCCATCGAGCACCATCGACGGCTCCCGGCCCGGGAGGTATCGCGAAAGTACAGGACGCAGCGCGGATTGGCGCACTTGCGGATCCCGGCTCCACGGCCCTGGGCGATCAGGTCGGCGATCGATCGCGCGATGGGCGCCAGAGCTCGCAGCGGCTCGCCCAGCACCGGGGCGAAGTCGAGCCGCCATCCCCGCCCCTGCCGGGCGAGGCGGGGCGAGCCCACGCCCAGGGCGAGGGCCCGGTTGACCGCGTCGACCAGGCCGGCCTGGAGCGGCCGGCGGGCCGCGAGCGCCTCGAGCACGGCCCGGATCGTGGCCCGGAGCTCCAGGGCCTGCTCGAACGCCGCGGCGCAGGCGCGGGCGTCGCGCTCGCCCATGGCGCGCAGGGCCGTGCCCTCGGCCCGTCCCACCCCGTTCCGGAGCTCGAGGAAGTCGACGAGATCTCGCCAGGAGCGGACGGGGCCGGCCTCGGCCCCCTCGGGCGACACGGTGTTGGCGAAATCCACCGAGATCTCCCCACCGATCTTGATGAACGTCCTACGGATCCGACTCATAAGACCCCGACAATGCTCTTATACTCGCAATCGCCTCGATGGGGAATCGACTAACCTATTTCTATGATCTAAGAGGTTAGCACGAGAGGAGGTGCGGGCATGCGCGTTGCGGAGCTCTGGCGGTACCCGGTCAAGTCGATGGCGGGCGAGCGACTCGAGGCGGCCCTGATCACCGAGGCCGGGATCGCGGGCGATCGGGTGGTCCACGTGAGCGGGCCACGCGGCCGGATCGTCACGTCGCGGACCCACCCCCGTCTGCTGGGGCTCCACGGCAGCCTCGGGCCCGATGGCGAGCCGCTCGTCGACGGGCGGCTCTGGAGCGCTCCCGAGAGCGCGGCCGCGGTCCGGGCCGCGGTCGGCGGGGACGCGGGCCTGGTCCGTTACGAGGGCCCGGAGCGCTTCGACGTGCTGCCGCTGCTGATCGGCACCGACGGCGCCTTCGAGCAGCTCGGGGTCGACCACCGACGGCTGCGTCCCAACATCGTGATCGGCGACGTGGACGGGCTGACCGAGCGGGGCTGGCCCGGCAAGCGGCTGCGGATCGGCGAGGCGATCGTCTCGGTGGCGAAGCTGCGGGCGCGCTGTGTCATGACCACCTACGACCCGGACACCCAGGACCAGGACCTGTCGGTGCTCCGGCGAATCGCCTCGGAGTTCGGCGGGACGATGGCCCTCGACTGCGACGTGGTCAGCGGAGGGCGGGTCGCGGTGGGCGACCCGGTCGAGCTGCTGGAGGGAGAGCCGGACGCCTAGCCGCCGGCGGCGCGCACCATCCCGGCGAAGTACTCGTGGACGGCGGCCTCGTCGGTCAGCTCGGGATGGAAGGCGCCCACCACCACGGTCCCCTGCCGGGCCATCACGCACTCCCCGCGATGCTCGGCCAGCGGGGTGACCGCCGGTCCCAGCCGGAGGATGCGCGGCGCCCGGATGAAGACCATCTTGAGCGGACGGGGTCCCTGCCCGAGATCGGCCGAGCCGACCGCCTCGAAGGACTCCTTCTGGCGGCCGTAGGCGTTGCGCTCGACCGTGATGTCGATCAGGCCGAGGGAGAACTGGGCCGGATTCTGCACCTCCCGGGCGAGCAGGATCATGCCCGCGCAGGTGCCGAAGATGGGCTTGCCGGCCGCGTGGAACTTCTCGAGCGCCGGGACGAAGTCCCACGCGTCCATGAGCTTGAGCAGCGTGGTGCTCTCCCCGCCGGGCATGATCAGCCCGGAGACGTCGTCGAGCTGGCGCGGCATGCGCACCTCCGCGGAGGTCACCCCGATCCGGTCGAGGGCCTTCCGGTGCATGTCGAAGTCTCCCTGCAGGGCCAGGACGCCGACCTTCACGCGAGCCTCACCTCCCCCTGGTCGATGGATAGCAGCCGGGACCGCTCGCAGAGCCATCCCAGCACGGTCTCCGCGTTGCGGTCGGGCGGGAACACCGGATACCAGATACGCTCGATGCTCCCCCGCTCCACGAACCAGGCCATGCGCCGGATCAGGGTGGGCGGCCCGCCCCGGGTGGCCGGATACTCGAACGTCGGCAGCCGCAGCGCGCGGGCCAGCGCGAGATCGCGGTCGCTCAGCATCTCGAACGGCACGTGGTTGCGCTCGACGAACTCCTGCTGGTACGCGGTCTCCTGGGTGCTGATCCCGAACACCGCCACGCCCAGCGCGACGAACTCCCGGTGCAGGTCGCGGAACCCGCAGCTCTGCGGCGTGCAGCCCCGCGCGCCGGGGATGGCGTCCCACTCGGGTCCGGCCGCCCGACCGGGCTCACCGGTCCGGGGATAGAAGAACAGCACCGCGGGCCGCTCCGCGATCTCCACCAGGTCCACCCACCGGCCGGACGTCGACTGCAGCCGGACGGACGGCACCCGCGCCCCCGGAAGGTGGTCGCAGGCGCCATCGTCGACCGGCGCCGGCAGGTCGGGTGGAAGCTGGTGGAGATCGGAGCTCACCGTGTGTCGCCGACTACCAGCCCCTGGTCTGCAGGAGATCGGACTCCTTCAGCTTCGAGGTCTCGATGCCGGGCATGGCGTCGCCGAGCCCCTCCGAGACCTTGGCCAGCACGTCGGGGTCCTTGAAGTGGGTGGTCGCCTGGACGATGGCCTTGGCCCGCACCGCCGGGTCCGACGACTTGAAGATGCCCGAGCCGACGAACACCGCCTCGGCGCCGAGCTGCATCATCAGCGCCGCGTCGGCCGGGGTGGCGATGCCGCCCGCGGAGAAGTTCGGCACCGGCAGGTGCCCGCTCTTGGCCACCCAGCGCACGAGGTCGTAGGGGGCGCCCAGGTTCTTGGCCTCGGTCATCAGCTCCTCGGGGCCCAGCATGGTGAGCCGGCGGATGCCGGAGGTCACCGCCCGCATGTGCCGCACCGCCTCCACGATGTTGCCGGAGCCGGCCTCGCCCTTGGTGCGCATCATGGCCGCGCCCTCGCCGATGCGGCGCAGGCACTCGCCCAGGTCGCGCGAGCCGCAGACAAAGGGCACCTTGAAGGCGAACTTGTCCACGTGGAAGTGCTCGTCCGCCGGGGTCAGCACCTCGGACTCGTCGATGTAGTCCACCCCGAGCGACTCGAGGATCTGGGCTTCCACGAAGTGTCCGATCCGGCACTTGGCCATCACCGGGATGGTGACCGCCTTCTGGATCTCCTTGATCTTGGTGACCGGCGACATGCGGGCCACCCCGCCCTCCTTGCGGATGTCGGACGGCACCCGCTCAAGCGCCATCACCGCGACCGCCCCCGCGTCCTCCGCGATCTTGGCCTGCTCGGCATTGGTGACGTCCATGATGACGCCGCCCTTCAGCATCTCGGCCAGCCCCACCTTCAGTCTCGGCGTTCCGCTCTCCATGTCCAGGGTCTCCTTTTCGGGTTCGGATCGGATCACTGCGTGAGTCGTGCCTCGAGATTGGCCCGCATCGCGGGCCACTCCGCCTCCAGGATCGAGAAGGCGGCGGTGTCGCGAATGGCCCCGTCGCTCGCGGGTCGCGCCGCTCTCAAGATTCCGTCGAAGCGGGCGCCCAGTCGAAGGATCGCCTGGCGCGAGCGCTGGTTGCGTGCGTCGGTCATCAGGCTCACCCGATGGACGCGCCAGTGGTCGAAGGCGTGCGTGAGCATCAGGAGCTTCGCCTCGGTGTTGATCGGCGTGCGCTGCGCGGAGGCGGCCAGCCACGTCGCGCCGATCTCCACCACGTCGGGGCGCTCCGGGCCCCGCTGGTGGCGGTTGCCCGCGGGCCACGTCCAGAACTCGATGTTGAGGAAGCGCGTGGAGCCGACGACGCGCCCGCTCGCGCGGTCGACGGTGGCGAACGGCAGCGAGCGGGTGGCCCGCTCCTCGGCGAGCGCGGTCTCGATGTAGGCCGCGGTCTCCGCCGCGCTGCCCGGGACCAGGGTGAGCCCGTAGGTCTCGCGGGAGCCCGAGGCGGCCGCGAGCAGCGGGGCCGCGTGCGCCGGGGTCAGGGGCTCGAGCCGGACGAAGCGCCCCTCGAGCGTCACCGGCCTCACCATCGCCGTCGCCGACATCACGCCCACCGCGCTCATGCCAGCGCGGCCTCCAGGTCGGCCTGGAGCTCCGCCGCATCCTCGAGGCCGACCGACACCCTGACCAGCCCGGCCCCGATGCCCATCTCGGCCTTGGTCTCGTCCGAGACCCGGCGGTGCGAGGTGCGGGCCGGGTAGGTCCAGGTGGTGGCCACGTCGCCGAAGCTCGGGGCGAACTCGAGCAGCCGGGCCCGCTTCATGAAGCGCTCCACCGCGGGCGCGCCGCCGCGCACGTCGAACGAGACCATCGCGCCCTGCAGCCGCGGCATCAGGCGGCCGGCCAGCGCGTGCTGCGGATGCGAGGCGAGCCCGGGATAGTAGACCCGCGAGACCGCGTGCAGCCGCTCCAGGCCCTGGGCGAGGGCGAGCGCGGTGGCGCACTGCCGCTCCATCCGCACCGCGAGGGTGCGGGCGCCGCGGGTGGCGAGCCACGCGTCGAACGGGCCCAGGTTGGTGCCGGCACGGATCATCGCGTTGCGGACCCGCGCCATCGGCTCGGCCCGCCCGGCCACGAGCCCGCCGGTGACGTCGCCGTGGCCCGAGATGAACTTGGTCAGGCTGTGCATGACCACGCTGGCCCCGTGCTCGATCGGGCGGAACACCGCCGGCGAGGTCATGGAAGCGTCCACGATCAGGTCGATGCCCCGCCGCCCGAGCTCGGGGGCGAGCGCGGGTACGTCGACGAGCCGCAGCAGCGGGTTGGAGAGCGCCTCCACGAACACGGCGCGGGTGGTCGGCCGCAGGGCCCGGACGATGGCGGCCGGGTCGGTGGCGTCGACGAAGTCGGTCTCGATGCCGAGCCGCCGCCCCTCGTCGGCGAGGAACGCGGCGGTGGAGCCGTAGAGATCGCGCGCGGACACGAGATGATCCCCCGCCTGGAAGAGCCCGAGCAGGAGCGCGGTGGTGGCCCCCATCCCGGAGGCGCACGCCACCGCAGCCTCGGCGCCCTCGAGGGCGGCCACCAGGTCCTCGAGCATCGCGTGGTTGCCGGTGCCGTACCGGCCGTACACGAAGCCCGGCTTCTTGCTTTCCCACACCGACTCCACCGTGTCCATGTCCTCGAAGACGTACACGTTGGTCTGGTAGATCGGCGCGGTCAGCGGCCGGCTCGCGGACGGCACGTCGCGTCCTCCGCGCGCGGCCAGGGTGTGGAAGTTCACGAGCGGCCTCCTAGACGAGCGGCACGCCCGGCAGCGCGGCCATCGCGGCCGGCTCCGGCTGACGCTGCACGTCGCGAATGATCTCGGCCAGACGCCGGATACCCTCGTCGATCTGGGAGAGCGGCAGCGCGGAGAAGGACAGGCGCAGCATCCGCTCCCCGCCCCCGTCGACGAAGAAGGCGTTGCCGGGAGTGAAGACGACCCCGCGCGGGGCGGCCCGCTCGAGCAGCAGGGAGGCGTCCATGCCGGGCGGCAGGGTCAGCAGCAGGGAGAAGCCGCCCTCGTGATCGGTCCACGTCACCCCGGGCGGCATGCGCCGGGCGAGGCCCTGCAGCAGGGCCTGGCGGCGGCGGCCGTACTCGCGCAGCACCTTGGCCTGGTGGCGATCGAGCAGCCGCTGGCGGCAGAAGTGGTAGACCGCGGCCTGGATGAGGGGGCTCGTGTGGATGTCGGCCAGCTCCTTGGCGACTTCCAGGCGATCGATCAATTCGGGGGCGGCCACGATCCACCCGAGGCGCAGCCCCGGGAAGAGGATCTTGGAGAACGTGCCCACGTAGATCACGAGGCCCGACACGTCGAGGGCCTTCAGCGGCGCAGGCGGCCGCGGCCCGAAGAACAGACTGCCGTCGAAGCCGTCCTCCATGATCGGGAGGCGATGGCGCGCCGCCACCTCCAGCAGCCGCTTGCGGGTCTCGTCGCGCATGGTGAGGCCGGTCGGGTTGTGCGCGCTCGGCTGGCAGTAGAGCAGCTTGGGCGACTGCCGCTCGAGCAGCCGGTCCAGGTGCTCCGGGTCGAGGCCGCCGTTCACCATCGGCACCGGGAGGAGCTGGGCGCCGAAGGCCCGGAACACCTGCATCGCGCGGGGATAGGAGGGCTCCTCGATGGCCACGAAGTCCCCCGGGTCGAGCAGCGTGCGCGCGACCAGGTCGAAGCCCTGCTGCGAGCCGTTGACGATCAGGATCTCCTCCGGGCGGGCCTCGAGGCCGAAGCGGAGGAGGTAGCCGGACAGGAACTCCCGCAGCGGCGGGTAGCCGCGCGCCGGGTAGTACTGCAGCAGCTCGGGGCCTTCCTCGCGGATCACCCGGTTGAGCACGCGCCGGAAGGCATCGGTGGGAAACAGCCCGCTGTCCGGCATGCCGCCCGCGAACGAGATCGCCCCCGGGCCGGGCCGCGGCACCTGGCTGTAGCCACGGCGACGGCGGGTGTCGGCGGCGATGACCTGCGCGCCCTTCGACAGGAAGCCCGTCCAGTCGAGCCGCGGGGCGGCCGTCCGGGGCGCGCCCACCGCCGCGGGCACGCGGTCGGCGACGAAGGTACCCTGCCCGACGTGGGCGCGCGCCCAGCCCCCGGCCACCAGTTCGTCGTAGGCCAGCGCCACCGTTGTGCGGTTGACCCCCAGCTCGTGGGCCAGCTCCCGGGTGGCGGGAAGCTTCACCCCAGAGCCGAGAAGGCCCTGGCTGATCAGCCGCTCGAAGTGCAGCTGGATCTGCCGGGAAAGCGGGGCTTTACCGGTCCGCCCGGCCCCCCTGTCGAGTGCGATCCGCATGGCTTGCGATGGCTCCCTTGTACCAGCCATTATCGTAACAATCATGTAGCTGTAAACCACCAATTGGATGATTCCAAACCCATCCAATATTGCGCGCCGGTACCCCGTGTTATCATGGCGCCCCCACGGCTCCCTGGGCTTCCGGGGCGAGTGAGGAGCGCCAGATGACCCCCTGATCGCGCCGATGGGGCCAACGGCTGCGAGAGGGCCGATCGATGCCGGGAGTGGTGGTGCTGGAGTCGATGTGGAACAAGAAGGGTCGTCTGCTGGACGACGAGCCGTCGGTGCTCCCCTACCTCAAGGCCATCCGCCAGTCGCTCGCGTGGGAAGGCATCCGGGTCAACCTGGTCTACCGCCGCTTCTACTCGAGCTACGACCTCGGCCTGCTGCTCGAGGAGGTCCGCCGGCGCCGCCGCTCCTTCCAGGTCTGCTACATCGCCTCCCACGGCCAGCGGCGCAAGCTGGTGGGCATCGGCGACAAGGTGATCCGGCTCGAGACCCTGGTCGACCACTGCCGTCCGAGCACCGGCACCGGCTACATCTTCGGGGCCTGCGACTTCGTCACGCCCGACACCGCGCGGAACTTCCTGCTCGCGACCGGGGCGCGCTTCGTGGCCGGCTACCAGAAGGCGATCCCGTGGACCGAGTCGATGCTGGTGGACTGCCTGTTCCTCTCGTACCTGCTGGGCGGCACCATGAAGTGGGTGCGCACCAAGCACGGCGAGCGCATGCCCCCGCTCCGCGCGCTCGAGGACTTCGAGATCACGCGCTCGGAGAACCCGCAGAAGGTGGCCGGGCAGCTCTACCGGGACTTCCCGCTCGCCCACGACATCACCTTCTCCTGCTTCACCCTCGACCGCGGGCAGGGCCGCAAGCCCGCGATGGACAACTCCTTCGACATCTTCAAGCGGAACGTGGACCGCGCCCGGCGGGTCGTGCGCGACCTGTGACCCGAGAGAGGACCGCAAGGCCATGAGCGCAGGCGAAGCCCCCATCAAGCAGGCGGTGAAGTGGATCGACGAGCAGCTGCACGACGACCCCAAGGCCGACCGGACCCGGCTCATCGACGAGGCCGGGCGCCGCTTCGACCTCACCCCGCTCGACTCCGAGTTCCTCCTGCGTCATCTCTCCCAGCGCCACCCGTCCTGACCGCGCGCGGCGCCATGAGCGAGAGCCAGCGGGCGCGGGTGCAGGCCCAGTTCGGGCCGAGCGCGGCCGCCTACGTCAAGAGCCCGGGCCACGCGGGCGGGCCCGACCTGGAGCAGCTCATCGCGTGGGGCAAGAAGCGCGGGGCGGCGCGCGTCCTCGACATCGCCACCGGCGGCGGCCACACCGCGCTGGCCTTCTCCCGCTTCACCCCGAGCGTGGTGGCGATCGACGTCACGCTGCCCATGGTCCAGGCGGCCCGCGCGTTCGTGACCGCCGAGGGCGCGACGGGGGTGCGCTTCCTGGGAGCCGACGTCGAGGCGCTCCCGTTCCGCGACGGGACCTTCGGCACCGTCACCTGCCGCACCGCGGCCCACCACTTCCCGGCCCTCCTGCCCGCGCTCCGGCAGGTGGCCCGCGTGCTCCGGGCCGGGGGCTCGTTCCTGGTGGAGGACATCCAGGGCCACGACGACGAAGAAGCCTCCGCGTTCATCCTGGAGGTCGAGCGGCGGCGCGACCCGAGTCACGTGCGCGCCTTCCGCCACCTCGAGTGGACCGCGTTCCTGCGCGCCGCGGGCCTTACCGTCATCGACGAGAGCGGGATGTCGAAGGTCCGGGCCTGGGACGACTGGACGCGCCGCTCGCGCATGACCGCCACCGCGAAGGCGGAGCTCGAGGCCTTCGTGCTCGCGGCGCCCGCTCGCTGCCGGGAGGCCTTCGCCTTTCACATCGACGGTGGCCGGATCGTCTCGTTCACCGATCGGATGCTGTTGCTGCGCGCCGACCGCGACTAGCCCTTCAGCACCACCACCGTCGCACCCCACCCGCCCCGCTCGGGCGGCCCGTCGAAGAAACGCTCGACCGCCGGGTGTGCGGCGAGCACGCGGCGGACGACGGCCCGCTGGGTCCCGGTGCCCTTGCCGTGGATCACGCGCACCTCGCGAAAGCCCCGGGCCGCGGCCTGCCGCAGGTACTCGTCGACCACCGATGGCACGTCCCGAGGAGCGAACGCGTGGAGATCGAGGGAGTCCTCGATCGGCAGGATGACCGGGTCCGGCTCGTCCATCGGGCGCTACCCGGCGTGGCGATCCTGGCGATCCGGCGCCGGCCCCCGGCTCAGCTCCCGAGCGGCGGCCGGCGCGTGTGCCAGTCGGTCACGCGCTGATACGCGTCGGCGACCTGCAGCACGGTGGCCTCGTCGAAGGACCGCCCGATCACCTGCATCCCGATGGGCAGGCCTCCGGCGGTGAACCCGCAGGGCACCGAGGCGGCCGGATGGCCGCTCACGTTGAAGGGCCGCGTGTAGCGGATCAGGCTCGCGCGCATCGGGTGGGGTCGCCCGTCGATGTCCACGTCGCCCGCGCCGACCGGCGGCGCGGCGACCGGCAGCGTCGGAGCGATCAGTACGTCCACGTCCGCCAGCACCCGGTCCATCTCCGCGCGGATGAGGCCACGGACCCGCTGACCCCGGAGGTAGTCCGCGCCCGAGACGAACGCGCCGGGCAGCAGACGCTCGCGCACGTCGCCCCCGTAGTCCGCGCCGCGCGCCTTGAGCCAGGGCTCGTGGTAGGCGTAGGCCTCGACCGAGATCACCGCCGCGGCGGCCCCCGCCGCGTACTTCATCCGCTCGAGCGCGACCTCGCGGACCGACGCGCCCTCCGCCTCGAGCGTCCGGACCGCCTGCTCCACCGCCTCCCGCTGCGGGCCGCCGGCCGATTCCAGAAACGAGCGGCGCAGCAGTCCGACGCGCAGCCCCCGCACCCGCCCGGTCAGCGCCGCCGCGTAGTCCGGCACCGGCCGCGCGCTGGTGGAGGGGTCGCGGGGATCGTGGCCCGCCATCGCCCGCAGCATGAGCGCGCAGTCGGCGGCGCTCCGGCACATGGGACCCACGTGGTCGAGGGACCACGCGAGCGGCAGCGCGCCGGCTCGGCTCACCCGCCCGTAGGTGGGCTTGATCCCGGTGAGGCCGCAGAGCGAGGACGGGATACGGATGGATCCGCCGGTATCGGACCCCAGCGCGCCCGCGCAGAGGGCCGCCGCCACCGCGGCGCCCGAGCCCGAAGACGAGCCTCCGCAGAACCGGTGGACGGCCGGATCCCACGGGTTCCAGGAGGTCCCGTAGTGGACGTTGAGGCCCTCGGGACCGTACGCGAACTCGTGCATGTTGAGCTTGCCCAGCAGGACGCCGCCCGCGGCTGCCAGCCGCGTGACCACGGTGGCGTCCTCGCCGGGCACCCAGTCGCCGAGGATCTTCGAGCCACCGGTGGTCCGGACGCCCTTCGTGCAGTAGAGATCCTTGAGCCCGACCGGCACGCCGTGGAGTGAGCCGATTGGCTCGCGTCGGATCACCGCGGCCTCCGCGGCGCGGGCGGCCTCGAGCGCCGAGTCGGCCATCACGGTGATGAAGGCGCGGAGCTTGCCGTCGAGCGCGGCGATTCGATCGAGGTGGGCCCGCACGAGCTCCACCGGCGAGACCGCCTTGGTGGCGACGAGCCGCGCCATCTCCCCCATCGACGCCCACACGAGGTCGACCATGGTCTCGCTTCTATTCCATCTGGTACAGCGGGGTGGGCTCGACGTCGGCCAGCGGCGCGTCCGTCAGCTCGTCGAGCAGCGCGCGCGTGGCCCGGACCAGCGGCAGGACCGTGTCGAGATCGGCCTCGCTGAGCGCGAGGCCCTGCGCGCGGGCGAGGATTCGCAGCGCGTCCCGCGTGAGTGGCGACGGCGCCTCGGGTGACGGCATGGGCGGAGAATAGCGACTCGCGCCGGCCTTGACAAGGCCGGGCGGCATCGCATAATCCGGCCATGTCGGACGCCCGGACGGAAGCGCTCGCGTGGCTCCGGACCTTCGAGGCGGCGTGCCGCGGCCGGGACTTCGCGGAGGGCCGGCGCCTCTTCGCGCCCGACGCGGTGGCCTTCGGCACCTACGCCACCGCGGTGCACGGGCTCGACAACATCGAGCGCGAGCAGTGGCGTCAGATCTGGCCGCGCATCAGCGGCTTCCGGTTCGAGGAGCACCCGACGGCCGGAGGAGCCGGCGACGCGGCCTGGATCGCCGCCACTTGGTCGTCGGAGGCCACCGGTTCCGACGGGCACCCGTTCACGCGGCACGGGCGGGCGACCTTCAACCTCGCACGCCGGGACGGTCGATGGATGGCGGTGCACAGCCACGTCTCGCTGCTACCCACCCAGGCCGAGAGCGCGCACGGGCGCCCGCCCGCCTAGCCCTCTCTCGAAATCGGGGTGGGCGACGGCCGCGCCCTCCAGAACAGCGCGGCCGCCGCCAGGTTCCGGGAAGCTAGCCCTTCTCGGTGATGTAGACGTGCTCGAACATGTCCACGTAGATGTTGCCGTCCACCACGTACTCGCCCGCCTTGTTCTTCTCGATTCCGCCCACCCACGGTTTCTTGGCCCCGTACCGCACCACCCACGCGACCGGCACGTAGCCCACGTCCTGCTGCATGATCTCCTCGGCCTTCTTGTAGTGCTCGAGACGCTTCTTGGCGTCGCGCGTGTCGCGGCCGGCCTCGAGCTCCTTGTCGAAGGCGTCGTTGACCCAGGCCTGGCGCCGGCCGGTGGTCTTCTTGCCGTAGAAGGTGTCAAAGTACTCGTTGTGCGGATCCGGGTAGTCCATGAACCAACGGATCCAGATGAACTGGAGGTCCTGCTTCCAGAGGCGATCGCGGAAGACCCGCGGCTCCAGGACTTCCAGATCGGTCTTCATGTTCAGCGAGTCGAGCAGCACCGCCTGGACCGCCTCGGCAAGCGGCTTCGAGCCGAGGCCCTCGTCGCGCATCGAGAGCGTGATCTTGGGCCAGTTCTTACCGCCCTCGAACGGGGTGCCCTTGAGCTGCTCCATCGCCAACGTCTTGTCGTACTTCTGGATGGCCTTGATCTTGGCGTCGTCGATCGCGCCTGGGAAGCCGGGCGGAATCATGGACCAGGCGGGGACGGTGAGACCCTGGCTTACCTTCACCACGTTCTCCCGGTCGATGGCGTGCGCGACCGCCTTGCGGACCTTGAGGTTGTCGAAGGGCGGCTTCGTCGTTTGCGGAAGCAGGTACCAGGTGCCGGGGAACGGATACCGGAAGACGTCCTTCGCCATGCGCGGATCGGACTGCAGCCGCTTGAGATCCCCGGCCTGCAGCGCGGTGATGTCGAGCTCGTTGTTCTCGTAGGGCAGCGTCCCCGAGGCCACCGGGATAATGGGGATCACCACCCGGGTCAGGTGCACGTCCTTCGCCCCGTAGTAGTGGGGGTTCTTCTTGAGTACGATCTGCTTGTTGTGCTCCCACGCTTCGAGCGTGAACGGCCCGTTGGTCACAATGTTGGTCGCCTCCGTCCACTTGTCGCCGTGCTTCTCGACCGCACCACGGTGGGCCGGCAGCGCGGCCAGGTAGGCAGCCAACACCGGGAAGTAGCCCCGCGGCCCGTCGAGCGTCACCTCGAGAGTCCAGTCGTCCTTGGCCCGCACTCCGACCTGGCCCGCGTCGGTGATCTGTTTCTTGTTGTACGCCTCGCCGTTCTTGAGGTCGTAGAGGAATGACGCGTAGGGGGCCGCGGTGGCCGGATCGAGCTGGCGCTTCCACGACCATTCGAAGTCCCGCGCCGACACCGGAGAGTTATCCGACCAGCGGCTGTCCTTCCGGATCGTGAAGGTCCAGACCGAGCCGTCCTTGTTCCCCTCCACCTTAGTGGCCATCCACGGCACCGAGACGAAGTCGGCATTAAAGACCATGAGCCCCGCGAAGAGCGCGTTCGATCCCCCACAGTAGAGATCCTTGTTGAAGTCGTGGCTTGAGGGTTCGTTCTGCATCCAGCCGCCGCCCCCGTAGCGGAGCACCTGCTCCTTGGCCAGCTTCTCGCCCGGTCCTGGCTTGCTCGGCTTGGCCGCCCGCGCCTCGGTGGCGAAGCCAAGCCCGCCGAACGCGGCCATCGCGCCGACCACCTTCAGGAAGTCACGCCGGCCGACCCCGATGCTCTCAAGACGTTTGGCGAAGAGGTCGATCTGCTGGTCAGGAATCCGCATGGTGATGTCCTCCTGTGAGTTACTTCAGCTTGGGGTCCAGCGCGTCGCGGACCCCATCCCCGAAGAAGGTGAACGAGAGCATCGTCACCGCGATGGCGATCGATGGGAACACACACAGGTGCCAGTACGAGCGAAGGAACTGCTGGTTCTCCCCCACCATCTGCCCCCACGATGGCGTGGGCGGGTTGATACCGACCCCAATGAACGAGAGCGCCGCCTCGGTGAAGATGGCCTGGGGGATGCCGAAGGTGATGGAGACGACGATGGGGGTGAGCGCGCTCGGCAGCACGTGACGACTCATCACTCGCCAGAAGCCGGCCCCGAGGGCCCGGGCGCCCTCCACGAACTCCTTCTCCTTGATCGAGAGGACCTGGGCACGCGTCTGGCGCGCGATGCCCACCCAGCCGGTGAGGCCGAGCGCGATGAAGATGTTCATCAGCCCGGCCCCGAGCATGGACATGACCAGGATGACGAAGAGCAGGCTCGGGAAGGCGTACATCACGTCCACGAAGCGGGTCAGGATCAGATCCGTGCGGCCGCCGACGAAACCGGACACAGCGCCGATAGGGACACCGATCAGCACGATGATGATCTGGGCCCCGATGCCCACAAGCATTGACACGCGCGCCCCGTAGATCAGCCGCGAGAGCACGTCGCGCCCGAGCTGGTCGGTGCCGAGCGGAAACTCGCGCGAAGGGAACTCGTAGAGGCGGCCGAAGTTCGGCTTGGTGTACGACTGCGGTGCGATCAGGTCGGCAAAAATGGCGAGCAGGCAGAGCAGGATAACCACCACTCCGCCCACCACCGCCAGCTTGTTGCGGAGCAGGCGGCGCCAGGCATCGCGCCAGAGGCTCGAGCCGCGGGCCACGCCGCGCGGCAAGGTCAGCGCCGCGCCGCCCGGCGTCGGCAGGCTAGTATCGGATGCGGGGGTCGAGAAAGCCATAGACGAGATCGACCACGAGGTTCATCAGGGCCAGGAACACGCCGTAGATGAGCACGACCGCCATGATCATCGGATAGTCGCGCCCGGTCATGGAGAGCACGAAGAAGCGGCCCATGCCCGGGATGCGGAAGATGGACTCAACGAAAAACGAGCCGGTCCCCACCGCCGCGAACATGGGCCCGAGCAGGGTGACCACCGGGATAAAGCCGTTCTTGAGCACGTGCTTGAGGATAACCGGGGTCTCGGCGAGGCCTTTGGCCCGCGCGGTCACGATGTAGTCGGAGCGGATGACCTCCAGCATGCTCGAGCGCGTGAAGCGCGCGATAATCCCCATCGGGGCCAGCGCGAGCGTGACCGTCGGCAGCACCCAGTCCTTCGGGGAGTTCCAGCCGCCGGTCGGGAAGATGGGCAGGATGAAGGAGAAGATCACGATCAGGAACACCGCGAGCACGAAGTTCGGCACGCTGACCCCGAGGGTGGCCACGCTCACCGAGACGTAGTCCCACGAGCGGTTCTGGTACACCGCGGCCAGCACCCCGAGGGTGAGGCCGCCCACTACGGCCAGGACGAGTGCCATGCTGCCAAGCAAGAGGGAGATCGGGAACGTCTCGATCATGATCTCGGCCACCGTGCGAGTCTTGTAGACGAAGGACGTACCGAAGTCGCCACGCAGGGCCTTCTGGATGAAGATGCCGAACTGGACGTAGAGCGGCTTGTCGAGGCCGTAAACTTCCGCCAGGTTCTTCTGCGCGTCGGGCGACAGCGGGTTCGCTCCCTCCGCGACCGGGTCGAGGGGGCTGCCCGGCGTGGCGTGCATCACCAGGAAGGTGACGAGCGCCATGGCGAGCAGCGTCGGAACCAACCAGAGGAGGCGATAGACGACGTAGCGGAGCAACCACACCCCCCGAAGCAGTGCCCGCCGGAGCCCTCTGACGGGTTAGTAGGGAACTATTGGCAAACCCCCGCGGGAAGTCAAGAAAGAAGTGGTATCCTGCGCCCGGAATGGCGATTCCGCTGACCATCCTGCCCGGCCGCCACGTCCTCGATACGAAGCCCGGCACGACGATCCTCAAGGCGGCGCACGCCGGTGGGGTCGACATCACCGCCACCTGCGGCGGCCGCGGGCGCTGCACCTCGTGCCGGGTCAAGCTGGTCGCGGGCACCGCGCCGCCGCCGACCATCATGGACGAGCTCCAGCTGGGGGACGCGCTGGTGCGCGAGGGCTTTCGCCTCTCGTGCCAGTGGGCGGTGACCGAGCCGGTGACCGTCCAGATCGCGCCGCCGCTCGACGACACCACCTTCCAGATCCTGGGCGGCGAGCGGCCCGCGGGGGCTCCGGAGCCGGTGTCGATCGACGCGGGGATTCGCAAGCGCGTGGTGACGGTGGCCCTGCCGAAGGACGAGCACCGGCAGACCTCGGACGTGGAGGCCCTGGTCGCCGCCGCGGGCGGCGCGGTGGAGGACGTGCCCGCCGCGGTGCTGAAGGCCCTGCCCGCGACCCTCCGCGATCGCGAGGGCCTCGTCACCGTGACCACCTTCGGTCGCCACGTCCTGACCGTCGAGGCGGACGACACCGCGCTGCACAAGTTCGGGCTCGCCGTCGACATCGGCACCACCAGCGTGGTCACCACCCTGATGGAGCTCGAATCGGGCGAGCAGCTCGCCGCGGTATCGAGCCTCAATCCCCAGGCGGTGTTCGGCGGCGACCTGATGTCGCGCATCGCCTTCGCGCAGTTCGACGCGGGGAACCTCCGCAAGCTGCAGACGCGCATCGTCGGCCTCCTCAACCAGCACATCGAGCAGATCACCCGCGAGTCGGGCGTGCTCGCCAAGTGGATCTACAAGGTGGTGATCGTCGGCAACACCTGCATGCACCACCTGCTCCTCGGCATCGACCCGTCGTACGTGGGCCTGGCCCCCTACGCTCCGGTGGTGCGGCAGCCGTTGATCCTGCCCGCCCGCGATCTCTTCCTGAAGCTGCCGCCCGAGGCGCGGGTCTGCTTCCTGCCGCTGGTGGCCGGCTTCGTGGGCGCCGACGCGGTCGCGGTGGCGCTCGCCACGCGCCTCGACGAGTCCCCCGCCCTCCGCATCGCGGTCGACATCGGCACCAACGGCGAGGTCCTGCTCGGCTCGCGCGAGCACCTGTGGGCCTGCTCCGCGCCCGCCGGTCCCGCGCTCGAGGGCGCGCAGATCCGCCACGGCATGCGCGCGGCCATCGGGGCCATCGACCGCATCGAGGTCGCCGCCGGGGACCTGCGCCTGCACACCATCGGCGACGCGCCCGCGCAGGGCCTCTGCGGCTCGGGCCTGGTGGACGCGATCGCCGCGCTGCTGGACCTCGGCGTGCTCGACTGGACCGGCCTCATCGACTTGGACGGCCGCGACCGGCTGCCCCCTCCCGTCCGCGCGCGCGTCGAGATGCGCGGGGAGGAACGGCTCGTGGTGCTGGCGCGCGCGGGCGAGCACGGCGCCGACCGCGAGATCGTCCTGACCCAGGACGACGTGCGACAGGTGCAGCTCTGCAAGGGCGCGATCGCCTCCGGGGTGGCCATGCTCCAGCACGTGGCGTCGGTACCCACCGAGCGCGTGGACGAGCTGATGCTGGCCGGCGGGTTCGGCAACTACCTGTCGGTGCGGAGCGCGCTCCGCATCGGCCTCATCCCGCCCGGCCTGCCCGAGTCCCGCATCCGCTACGTCGGCAACGCGGCGGCGCTCGGCGCCCAGCTCGCGCTGGTCTCCGAGGCGGAGCGCGCCCGCGCGGACGCGATCGCCCGGCGCATCGAGCACGTCTCGCTGGCCGCCCACCCGGACTTCGAGACCATCTTCGTCGAATGCATGAACTTCCCCCGCCATCCCCCGCTCCCTCCGGGGGAGAGGGCCGGGTGAGGGGCTCGGTGGCCGGGCTGCGCATCTCCTCCACGGTCGTCGGCATCACCGCCGGTCCGCGCGGGCACGAGATCGACGCCCGCTGGCTCATGGCCTACGCCGCCGCGCTCGGCGAGGAATCGCCCGAGTACCTCGACACCACACGAGCGGGCGGCGTGCTCGCGCATCCGGTGTTCCCGGTCTGCTACGAGTGGCCGCTCGCGCTCGACGTGCGCGCCAGGGCGCTGGCGGACGAGGTCGCGGTGCGCGGCGTGCACGCGACCCATCGCCTCACGCTCCACCGCCCGCTCCGCGCGGGCGAGCGCCTGCACACCACCGCCACCGTGGCCGCGCTGGAGCGACGAGCCCCCGGCGCCTACATGGTGCTGCGCCTCGAGACGGTGGACGCGGCGGGCGCGCCGGTGAGCACCACCGACTACGGCTCCCTCTACCTGGGCGTCGACTGCGACCCCTCCCCCCTCTCCCCTCCGAGGGGCGGGCCGGGCGAGGGACGGCCAAGAGGTGAGGAGTGGCCGAAGGGCGAGGCGAGCGAGACCTGGTCCACCGAGATCTCCATCCCCCGCACGCTCGCGCACGTCTACACCGAGTGCGCGCGCATCTGGAACCCGATCCACACCGACCGCGCGGTGGCGCGCGCCGCGGGTCTGCCCGACATCATCCTGCACGGCACCGCGACGCTGGCCCTGGCGGTCTCCCGGGCCCTGCGACAGGATCCGCGCGGACCCGGGGCGCCGGTGCGCGCGCTGGGGTGCCGCTTCGGCGCCAT
>DATJIR010000112.1:0-2764 GCA_035493135.1 Verrucomicrobiia bacterium | reverse complement strand
CCCCCCACGACCGGTCGTGGGCTGCTACGAGATCTCGTGGGGGGGGCGGGTAATGGCCAGGCGAGCCATGCGGCTGCGCAGCGTGTTCGGGTGGAGGCCCAGCGCCCGCGCGGCCCCCGCGGACCCCTCGATCACCCAGCGGCTTCGCTCGAGCGCCCCCCGGATGTGGCGCCGCTCCATCTCCTCGAGGGTCAGCGCTTGGCCGACGGACTCGCCGGACCCAGAGAGCGCCTCCCCCGCGCGCCGGCCGACCGGAAGCAGGTCGGGGCCGAGTTCCAGAACCCGGCCCGAGGAGAGCACCGCCGCCCGCTCGATGATGTTCTGGAGCTCGCGGACGTTCCCCGGCCAGTCGTAAGCCACCAGGCGCTCCATCGTCGCCTGCGAGACGACCTCGACCGGCTTCCCGAACTCCTTGGCGAAGCGGGCCAGGAAGAACATCACGAGCTGAGGGATGTCCGCCCGCCGGTCCCGGAGGGGTGGGACCCGGATGGGCACCACGTTCAAGCGGTAGAACAGGTCGGCCCGGAAGCGTCCTGCTGCCACCGCCTCTTGCAGGTCGCGATTCGGGGCCGCGATGACCCGCACGTTCACGCGCAGGGTCCGGTTACTGCCGACCGGCTCGAACTCGCGCTCCTGCAGGACGCGCAGCAGCTTCACCTGGGTCTCGAGCGGCAGGTCCCCCACCTCGTCGAGAAAGATCGTCCCGCCGTCGGCCAGCTCGAAGCGGCCGATTCGCCGCTCGAGCGCGCCGGTGAAGGCCCCCTTGACGTGCCCGAAGAGCTCGCTCTCGACGAGGCCGGCGGAGATCGCGCTGCAGTTGACCTTGACCAGTGGGCGGTCCCGGCGCGCGCTCCGGCGGTGGACTCCTCGCGCGATCAGCTCCTTGCCGGTGCCGGTCTCCCCCAGGATCAGGACCGTCGAGTCGGTGGCGGCCACCTGCTCGACCTGGCGCAGGGCGGCCAGGAGCGCGGGGCTGCTGCCCACCATCTCGGTGAAGTTGTGCTCGCCCTGGATCTCCTCCTGCAAGTAGACGTTCTCGGCGTGGAGCCGGTTCTTGAGTGCTTCCACCTCGGCGAGGGCCTGCCGCAGTCGCTCGTCGGCCTTGAGCCGCTCGATCTCCGCCCCCGCGCGGGCCGCGAAGGCCCGCAGCACCGGGATGGCGCGGCTCGTCTCCCCGAGCGGCTTGTCGTCGAGCACCGCCAGGTGGCCGGCCACCTGATTGGCCGAATCCCACACCGGGATCCCGAGGAAGCTCTGGGCTCCGATGTCGACCAGGTCCCGGTCCTCCGGGAAGAGCCGCTGGAGATCGGTGTGGTGGATCACCGTCTTGCCCTCGATGACGAGCCGGCACGGGGTCGGGGCCACGTCGTACTCGACGTTGTCCGAGAAACGGTCGCCCTTCCAGTACGCGAGCATGCGCACGCGACCCGCCGTGCCGGGCACGCACTCGGTGAGGAAGGCGTATCGCACCCGCAGCGCCAGGGCGAGGTGGCGCACCAGCGAGTAGAAGAAGTCTTGGCCGGTGACCGCCGCGGTCCCCTCCGCGATCGCCCGGAGCATCTCCTCGGCCCGGGCGAGCGCCTCGTAGGCCTGCATGTTCTCGACCGCGAGGGCGACCTGCTTGGCCGCCTCCTGCAGGAGGCCGGCGGTCGACTCGGTGTAGCGATCGGGCACCGTGCTCGCCACCGCGAGCGTACCGATGCTCCGGCCGCGCACGAGCAGGGGCACGATGATGTACGAGCGGACGCCGTCCGCGTACGCCCAGTCGTCGGCCTGGTAGACCCGGTCGGCCTCCAGATTGCGCCGCAGGAGCGGCTTCTGCTCCTTGAACACCCAGCCGACGTGGCTCTCGCCCGGCCGCATCTCGAGGCCAACCGAGAAGTAGGTGGTCGGCACCGACGATTCGAGGAGCGAGAGGGTCAGCACGTCGCGGACGGGGTCGTGGAGGAAAACGGCGATGCGATCGAACGGGATGATCCGCCCGATGGCGGTCGCGATGGCGTGGAAGAGCCCCTCGCGGGTCAGGTTCGAGATCAGGGCGTTGTTGATCTCGAGCAGCGTCTGGTGTGAGGCGTCCCGCCCCGCGGTGTCCACGGGGCCGAGCCTAGCACAACCGGAGCGACGGGCTAGCCGAGCAGCTCCCTCCATCGGGCCGGCGGGATCGCCAGCGCGGCCTCGACCACGCGTGGATCGAAGTGCCGGCCTGCTTCGTCCTTAAGCACGACGAGCGCATCCTCGAGGGGGCGCGCGGCCCGGTACGGGCGGTCATGCGTCATCGCGTCGAGCGCATCCACCACCGCGAACACGCGGGCTACCAGCGGGATCTCGTTGGCCTCGAGGCCCTGAGGATACCCTCCCCCGTCGTATCGCTCGTGGTGGCCGGCCACGACGTCGAGGGCGGGGGTAAGCAACGGCACCACCTCCAGGATCTCCACCCCCGCCTGGGGGTGCCCCTGCACCAGCAGCCGCTCGTCCGGGCTGAGCGGGCCCGGCTTGTGCAGGACCGACTCCGGGATTCGGATCTCGCCGATGTCGTGGAGCATGGCCCCCAGCTCGAGCGCCTCGCGCTGCACCCGGTCGAGCTCGAGGCCGTGACCCAGCGCCACGGCCGCGCTGGCCAGGCGCGAGAGCGAGCCGCTCTCGCCGTCGCGAGACTCGAGCGCGCGTACCAGCACATCCACCAGGCTGCGGTGGGAGGCGTGCAGGCGGTCCACCATGAGGTGAAACACGTTGCCGAGGAGCCCGATCTCGTCCCGCGCGGCGA
>DATJIR010000111.1:0-8550 GCA_035493135.1 Verrucomicrobiia bacterium | reverse complement strand
CGATGCGGCGGGCCCTCCAGGCCGCGGGGGCGGTGCCGAAGATCGTGGCGCCCCACGGCGGCTCCCTGAAGGCCGACGGCGGCGGCGCGCTGGCGGTCGACTTCACGCTGCTGACGGTCGGCTCGGTGCTGTTCGACGCGGTGTTCATCCCCGGGGGCGCCTCGTCGACGAGCGCGCTGGCCGGCGACGGGGCCGCGGTGCTGTTCGTCCGCGAGGCGTACAAGCACTGCAAGGCCATCGCCGCGAGCGGGACCGGGCTCGCGGTCGTGGAGGCGGCGGGGATGGACGCGAAGGACGTGCTGACCCGGGGCGAAGCCAACGGCCAGCTCTCCGCGGCCTTCATCAAGGCGATCGCCCAGCACCGGGACTGGGCGCGCGAAGCCAGGGCGCAGCGCGTTCCGGCATGAAGCGTACCGGTACGAAAGGAGAACACCCCCATGTTGCTGATCGTGGCGATCGTTCTGGCCGTCCTGTGGGCGTTCGGCTGGTTTGCGTTTCACGTGGCGAGCGGCCTGATTCACCTGCTCCTGCTGGTGGCCGTCATCTCGCTCATCATTCACTTCGTTCGCGGGGGCGCGGCGAGAGCCTAGCCTAGCCGGAGGACCAACATGGAAGACCAGGACCAGATGACGGGCTCGACCGTGCAGGCCGGATTCGAGCGCACCGGATCGATCGTGAAGGAGGTGGCCGACAAGGCCCGAGAGACGGTGGCGAGCTACCGCGAGGGTGGCTTCGGTCAGGTCTCCGACGACGCGCTCGAGTACGCGCGGCGCCAGCCGGCGACCGCCCTGCTCATCGCCACCGGCGTCGGGCTGCTGGTCGGGCTGATCCTGCGCCGCGGCCGAGAGTAGGGCGGCGGCTCCCGGGATGCTTCGCCTCGGGGCGACGCTGCTGGCGGTGTCGCTCTCGGGGGCGGTCGGCGGGGGGATGGCCGGGCGCGCGGAGGCGCAGAGCGTCGCCGAGCTGTTCGGGAAGGTCGCACCGGCCGTCGTGGTGGTGCAGGCCAAGGACGCCGGCGGTGGGCGGGTCGGTGGCATCGGCTCCGGCGTCGTGGTCTCGAAGGACGGGAAGATCATGACCGCCGCCCATCTGGTCCACGGGGCCGATCGGATCGAGGTGCAGTTCCTCGGGGGCCGCACCGTGAACGCCCGGGTCCTGGCCTCCGAGCTGTCGGCGGACCTGTCCCTCGTCCAGCTGGACCAGCTGCCGGCCGCCCTCGAGCCCGCGGCGCTCGCCAACTCGGACGCGGTGCGGGTGGGGGAGCAGGTGATCGTCGTGGGCGCCCCCTACGGGCTGGCACACGCCCTCAGTGTGGGCTGGATCAGCGCCCGCTGGGCTCCCGGCACCGTCTACAAGGCGATTCCGCTCGCCGAGTTCTTCCAGACCGACGCGAGCATCAACGTCGGCAACTCCGGCGGGCCGATGTTCAACATGGCCGGCGAGGTCATCGGCATCGTGAGTCACGTCATCTCGAAGAGCGGCGGGAGTGAAGGCCTCGGCTTCGTGGTGACGATGAACACCGCCAAGCAGCTCCTGCTGGAGCGCCGCTCCATCTGGTCCGGGCTCGAGGGGCAGCTCCTGTCCGACGACCTGGCGGACCTGTTCAACCTGCCGCCGAAGACCGGCGGGCTCCTGGTGAAGACCGTCGCCCAGGGATCGCCGGGCGAGGCCATGGGGATCAAGGGCGGACGCAAGACCGCCACCATCGACGGTCAACCGCTGGTGGTCGGCGGGGACATCATCCTCGATGTCCTGGGCATCGCGGTCACGACCGCGGCCGACCTGGCCAGGATTCGCGAGCGGACGAGCCGCCTGGCGCGCGGGGCGCCCGTGACCCTCACGGTGCTGCGCGCCGGGCGGCAGATGAAGCTGACCGGCAAGATGCCGTGACCGCTTCGTACGCGGTAGTTCCGACCGCCTTCTCGTCGAGATGTCGTGGAGACGTGCGGCACACTGCGGTTGGATCGGCGATTCGCCTCGTGGCGTGGTGGCACACGCATTGCTCGGTGTGACCTAGGAGGAACGACCATGAAGACTTGCAGACGATGGCTCGGGCTCGGAACGGCGACCGCGTGGGGCCTGCTGGCCCTGTCGCCGGCGACGGCCCAGACTCCCGCGCCGGCTCCGACGACCCCAACGTCCTCGGACATGGCGGGTCAGCACACGATGGAAGGGGAAGTCACGAAGGTCGACGCGAAGAAGGGCTGGATCGACATCAAGTCGCCCGAGGGCCGGATGAAGCTCCACTTTCCGCCGTCGGCGCTCCAGAGCGTGAAGGTGGGCGACCGGGTTTCGGTCGACATGGGTCTGAAGCGCTAACCAGGATCAACAGGAGGCTCAACATGGCGGGAGATCGCACCGACCGGATGATGACGGGAATGTTTCGCGACCGGGAGGCGGCCGAGCGAGCGTACGGCTCGCTGACCGCGCGCGGGTACGGCAAGGACGATGTCAGCCTGCTGATGTCGGACGAGACACGAGCCCGCTGCTTTCCGCCGACCGCGGTCGACAAGACCGAGCTCGGCACGAAGGCGGCGGAGGGCGCCGGGGTGGGCGGCGTGACCGGCGGGGCCCTGGGGGCGCTGCTGATGGGTCTCGCGGCGGCCGGGGTCGCGGTTCCGGGCCTGCCGATCATCGCGATGGGACCGCTGGCGGCGGCGCTGGTCGGCGCGGGCGGCGGTGGGACGGTGGGCGCGATCATCGGGGCCCTGGTGGGCTCGGGCATCCCCGAGGAGCGGGCCCGTCTCTATGACGAGGGGATCCGCGACGGAGGCATCGTGGTGGGCGTGACTCCGCGAAGCGAGGAGGACGCCGAGTACCTCGAGCACGAGTGGACCGGGGCCAAGGGCGAGCAGATCTACCGGCCGATCTCGGGCCGACGGGGAGGCATCTGATGTCCAGATGGCGCAGTCTCGTGGTGGCCGGGACCGTCGTGCTCTGCACGACGGGCCCGGGGCTCGCGCAGTCCAGCGGATCGGATCAGACGATGGGCCGGCACTCGATGCAAGGGGAGGTGACGAGTATCGACGCGAAGAAGGGATGGATCCATCTCAAGACTCCCGAGGGCACGATGATCATGCACTTCCCGGCCGAGAGCCTGCAGGGCGTCAAGAAGGGCGACCGGGTCTCGGTCGATCTGGCGCTCAAGGACAACGGCCCGGCTCCGAAGTCGCGCTAGCCGGGCCGAAGGGGTGGGAGAGACCGCGCGCCTAGTACACCATGTACGGCTCGGTCGACGACCTCACCTTCACGAAGTACTCCTTGAAGCGGCCGAGATCGGCCTCGGAGACGAGGTCGGAGGCCATCACGCAGAGCAGGCTCTGCTGGCGCCACATGATCAGGCTGAAGCCGTTCTCCCGCCGCACCACCGGCCGCCAGCGATCGATCTGCACGCGCCCGCGCTCGGGCAGGGTCACGGTGCCGCCCGGCACGATCACGTAGGTGATCGTGTGGCCCTCCGCGTCCTGGTAGGTGAGCTCGATGCCGCGGCGGCCCTCGAGGTAGGTCGGGTTGGCGTTGACGAGCCGGATGTCCTCGTCGCCGGTGAAGACCCAGTTGAGCGCCACGCCGCTCTCCTCCATCGCCCGGGGCAGGGCGGCGGGCACCACGTCGCTCCGGGACTCGCCCCAGAAGATGTTGCGGGCGTGCTCGGCGAGCACCGCGCGGACGACCATCTGGGCGGGGTCGACGCCGGGCGCGGTGGGCAGGCTCGGGGCGATCCAGAGGAGCATGACGAGGGCGGTGGCGATCGCGGTCGCGGCCGGCGCGCCCCACAGGACCCACCAGGGCTGGCGCGCCGGCCGGGGCTCGAGCGCCTCCCGGACCGTGGCGCGCAGCATGGCCGGCGCCGGATGGCGCGTCAACCGCTCGCGCAGCAGCCGGCCGATCCCGCCGTCGTCCTCCTGTCCTTCCGTCCGCTCGGTGGTCATCGCTCTCGTCTACTGGTAGTCCTTCAGGAACCCGCGCAGCCGCTCCTTCGCGCGGAAGATGCGGGACTTCACGGTGCCGACGGGGCAATCCATGATGCGCGCCACGTCCTCCAGTGCCAGCCCCTCGACCTCGGCCAGCAGGAGCGGCGTCTTGAACTCCTCGGGCAGCCTGCCGAGAGCCCGGTCCAGATCCATGTGGGCCCCGGCGCTCTCGCTGTCCCGGGTCGGCGCATCGTGGAACATGGGCGCCTCGCTCTCCGGGACCCCGTCCTCCGAGATGGCCGATTCCCGCTCCCGGAGACGGTAAAACGTCAAGAACGTGTTTCTCAGTATTTGGAACAACCAGGCGCGCAGGTGGGTTCCCGGCTGGAACCGGTGGGAGAAGCGCATGGCCCGGACGTAGGTCTCCTGGACCAGGTCCTCGGCCTCGGAGCCGTTCCGGGTCAGGTAGACGGCCAGGTTGTGCAGGGCGTCCAGGTGCTGGAGGGCCTGCTGCCGGAACTCGTCGTCAGCCACTTGACGCTAGTCTTCGAACCAGCGGCGCGGCAGCTCCGACATCAGCACCTCGTGCTCGTCCTCCAGGACCTCCAGCAGCTCGCGGATGGTCTGGTAGAGCACCGGATGCTCCACGTCGGGGGCCAGGTCGGCCAGGGGGCGGAGCACGAACCGCCGCTCGTGCATGAGCAGGTGCGGGATGTGCAGGTGCTCGGGCCCGCTGATGACCCGGTCGTCGTAGAGCAGGATGTCGATGTCGAGCGGGCGGGGCTCGTAGCGCTGGGCCTCCGGGGTCCCGGCGTTGCGCACCCGTCCCAGCGCCTGCTCCACCTCCTGCAGGCGGGCCAGCAGGGCCGCGGGCGGCAGGTCGGTCTCGATGGCGACCGCGCAGTTGAAGAACCAGCCGGCGTCGTCCGCCTTCCGGCCGGGCTCGCCCTCCCAGGGCTCGGTGCGGTAGAGCGGCGAGGCGTCGAGGAACCGCAGGTCGCTCATGGCGCGGAGCTGGCCGACCGCCCGGCGGAGGCACTCCAGCCGGTCGCCCAGGTTCGATCCCACGGACAGGAAGACGCGCGCCATGGTCCCTACCGTCGCCGGCGGGTCAGCTCCACGCCGGGAATGCCCTGCAGCCCCTCCATCGGCGGGGTGAGCTTGCGCACCCGGACCCGGACCTCGTCGCAGTCGAACTCGGCGAGCAGCATCTGGGCGAGCCGACCGGCCAGGCGCTCCAGCAGGTTCACGCGCTCCTTCGTCGAGACCTCCACGATACGCGCCGCGATCACTCCGTAGTCGAGGGTGGCCCGGAGATCGTCCGACGCGGCGGCGGGAGCCAGATCCAGCATCAGCTCCGCGTCGACCGCGAACCAGGCGCCCACCGTCTGCTGCGCCCGGGTGACGCCGTGATGGCCGTAGAAGCGGACGTCCTCGAGGAAGATCTTATCAGAGGTCAGAGCTTGAGCCCCCGGAGGCGGTCCATGGCCTCCTGCAGGCGCTTGGCGTCGATGGTGAGCGCGATCCGGTAGAAGCCCTCCCCGGAGGGGCCGAAGCCGACGCCGGGGGTGATCACGCATCCGACGTCGTTCAGCATGCGCGCGGCGAAGGTCCGCGAGTCGAGCCCGCCCGGCACCGGAGCCCAGACGAAGAAGGCGGCCTTGGGGACGTCGACCTCCCAGCCCAGCCGCTTGAGCCCGGCCACCACCACGTCGCGTCGCTCCTGGTAGGTGCGGCGGTACTGCTCGGACAGGTCCTGGGGCCCGGTCAGCGCCGCGATCCCCGCCTCCTGCACCGCCTGGAACACCCCCGAATCCACGTTGGTCTTGATCTTCCCGAGCCCGGCCAGCGCGCCCGCGTTGCCGCAGCAGAAGCCGAGGCGCCAGCCGGTCATGGAGTAGGTCTTGGAGAGCGAGTGGAACTCGACCCCCACGTCCATCGCCCCCGGCGTCTCCAGGAAGGAGGGCGGGCGATAGTCGTCGAAGCGCAGCTCCGAGTACATCGCGTCGTGGCAGACGACGAGCCGGTGCCGTCGCGCGAACTCGACCACGCGCGCGAAGAACTCCCGGGACGCGACCGCCGCGGTCGGGTTGTTCGGGTAGTTGAGATACATGAGCTTGGCCCGGCGGGCGACGTCGGCCGGGATCGCGTCGAGATCCGGCAGGAACCCATTGGCGCGACGGAGCGGCATGAAGTGCACGTCGCCGCCCGCGAACCAGGTGCCCGCCGCGTAGACCGGATAGCCCGGGTCCGGCACCAGCACCACGTCGCCGGGGTTCACGAAGGCGAGCGGCATGTGCGCGGTGCCCTCCTTCGACCCGATGAGGGTGAGAACCTCGGTCTCGGGGTGGAGCGTGACGCCGAAGCGGCCCCGGTACCAGCTCGCGACCGCGGTCCGGAAGCTCAGCAGGCCCTCGTAGTCCGGGTAGCGGTGGTTGGCCGGCGTCTCGGCCCCGCGCTTGAGCGCCTCGATGATGTGGGGCGGGGTGGGCAGGTCCGGGTCGCCGATACCCATGTCGATGAGATCGACGCCCCGGCTGCGGGCCTCGCGCTTGTTCTTGTCGATCTCCGCGAACAGGTACGGGGGCAGCTTGGCCAGACGGTCGGCCAGGGGAATCGGCGAAGGCGATGGGCTCACGCGCGGGTCTCCTAGATCTTGATGACGGGATTCTTCAGGCTGCCGATGGACTCGATGCGCACCTCGACCTTGTCGCCGGGCCGCAGGGGCCCCACGCCCCCGGGCGTGCCGGTGGCGATCACGTCCCCCGGCAGCAGGGTCATGATCGCGGAGATGCGGGCCACCAGATCCTCGACCGGGCAGATGAGGTGCTTGGTGTTGGAAGCCTGGCGGCGGTCGCCGTTGACGTAGGTCTCGAGGTCGACGCCGTTGGGATCGATGTCGGTGGCGATGCACGGCCCCACCGGGCAGAAGCTGTCGAAGGCCTTGGCCCGGCTGGGCTGGCCGTCGCGGGTGTGCAGGTCGCGGGCGGTGACGTCGTTGAGGCAGGTGTAGCCGAGCACGAACTCGCGCGCGCGCTCCGCGGTCACCAGGTGGCACCGCTTCTTCATGACCACCGCGAGCTCACCCTCGTAGTCCACCCGCCGCGACTGGGGCGGGTAGACGATGGGGTCGTCGGGCCCGCACAGCGACGAGAGCGGCTTGAAGAAGATGGGCGGCTCGGCCGGCACCTGCACGTTCATCTCGTCCGCGTGATCGCGGTAGTTGAGCCCCACCGCCACGATCTTGGAGGGGACCACCGGGGCGAGCAGGACCGCCTGGCTCAGCAGGTACTTCTTGCGGGCCTTCTTGAACGTCCCGTAGGGCGTCCCCGCGTACTCCACGATGTGGGTGCCCTCGAGCACCCCGTAGCGCGTCTTGCCGCCGGCCCGGAAGCGGACGATCCTCATGCCAGCCCCCTCATGCTAGGCCCAGAACGTCCTGCATCGAGTAGAGGCCGGGCCGCGCGGTCGCGATGAAGCGGGCCCCGCGGAGCGCGCCGCGCGCGAAGTTGTCGCGGCTGTGGGCGCGATGGGTCAGCTCGAGCCGCTCGCCCAGCGAGGCGAAGGACACGGTGTGCTCGCCCACCACGTCGCCGGAGCGCAGGGCGGCCATGCCGATCTCGTTGCGGGTCCGCTCCGCCAGCCGGTCGTGCCGGTCGTAGACCGCGGCGGTGGCGAGATCGCGCCCGAGGGCCTGGGCCACCACCTCGGCCATCCGCAGCGCGGTGCCGCTCGGCGCGTCCTTCTTGAAGCGATGGTGGGTCTCGACGATCTCCACGTCGTAGTCGTCGCCCAGCATCCGGGCCATGTCGGCCAGCACCTTGAAGGCGACGTTGACCGCCACGCTCATGTTGGGGGAGACGAGCAGCGGCGCGCCGCGGCCGATGCCGGCCAGCTCCTCGCGCTGGGCGGCGGAGAAGCCGGTGGTGCCGATGACCGCGCGGCCGCCGTGACGTCCCACCAGCCGCGCGTGGGCGAGGCTCGCCTCGGTCACCGAGAACTCGATCAGGATGCGGTCCCGGCCGAGGGCCGCCTCCACGTCCGCCGCGATCGGGATGCCGAGCCGGCCGACGCCGGCCGACTCGCCCGCGTCACGACCGAGGGCGGGGTGCCCGGGGGCCTCGAGCGCGGCGACCAGGCGCAGCTCCGTCTCGTGCTGGAGCAGCGCCACGAGACGGCTTCCCATCCGGCCGGCCGCGCCGGCGACGACCACATCCGCCATGGAGAATGTGGATCAGCCCTTGACGAGGCCGAGCGAGGCCAGGACCGCCTTGAGGCGAGGCCGGTTGGCCTCGGACAGGCGGCACATGGGGAGGCGGAACTCGGCCTCCGCCAGCTTGCCCATCATGGCCAGGGCCTCCTTGACCGGGATCGGATTGGTCTCGAGGAACATCGCCCGCGAGAGCGGGAAGAGCTTGAGGTGCAGCTCGCGCGCCTGCTTCCAGTCGCCCGCGAGCGCGGCGTGGGTCATCTCCGCGGTCTCGCGCGGCACGAGGTTGGCGATGACCGAGATGACGCCGCGCCCGCCCACCGACATGAGCGGCAGCGTGATGTTGTCGTCGCCGGAGAGGACCGAGAAGTCGGGCCCGCAGGCCAGGATGACCTGGGTCATCTGGTCGAGGGAGCCCGAGGCCTCCTT
>DATJIR010000110.1:0-4213 GCA_035493135.1 Verrucomicrobiia bacterium | reverse complement strand
CTGTACGACTTCGAGGGGCTGCGCCACGTCCTGGTGCGCCAGGAGGCCGCCGCCGGGCACGCGGCGGAGGGCTACGCGCGGACGTCCGGCAAGGTCGGCGTCTGCCTCGTCACCTCGGGGCCGGCCGCCACGAATCTGGTGACCGCGCTGCAGGACGCCTTGATGGACTCGATCCCGATCGTGGCCTTTACCGGTCAGGTGCCGACCCACCTGATCGGCAACGACGCCTTCCAGGAGGCCGACAACGTCGGCATCACCCGCTCGGCCACCAAGCACAACTTCCTGGTCAAGGACGGCAAGGACCTGGCCCCGATCATCAAGGAGGCGTTCCACATCGCGGCCACCGGGCGACCGGGCCCGGTCCACGTGGACCTGCCCAAGGACATCCTGGTCAAGGAGTGGAACTTCGAGTACCCGGAGCGGGTGCACCTGCGCTCGTACAACCCGACCTACGAGGGCCATCCGGGGCAGATCAAGAAGGCGGCCCGCTCGATGGTGCGGGCCAAGCGCCCGGTGCTCTACGTGGGCGGCGGCGCCATCTCCTCCGACGCCTCCCCCGAGCTGCGCGAGCTGGCCGACCTGACCCAGATCCCGGTGACCCAGACCCTGATGGGTCTCGGCTCGTTCCCGATGGCCGATCCGCTCTCGCTCGACATGCTCGGCATGCACGGGACCTATTACGCCAACATGGCGGTGCACCACTCCGACTGCCTGGTCGCGGTGGCCGCGCGCTTCGACGACCGGGTGACCGGGCGGGTCGACGCGTTCTCGCCGAACGCGGAGATCATCCACATCGACATCGACCCCTCCTCGATCTCCAAGAACATCAAGGTCGACATCCCGATCGTGGGCGACTGCAAGCGCGTGCTCCGGCGGCTGGTCGAGGCGGTGCGCGAGGAGCTGAAGGACGGGGTGCCCGCCGCGGTGACCGAGGGCCGGCGGCAGTGGGCCGCCCAGATCGCGGAGTGGAAGCGCGACTTCCCGCTCCGCTACGACTGGGACGACGAGGTGATCAAGCCCCAGTACGTGATCCAGGAGCTGTCGAACCTCACCGGGGGCGAGGCGCACGTGGTCACCGGGGTGGGGCAGCATCAGATGTGGGCCGCCCAGTACTACCGCTTCAAGCACCCGCGGCGCTGGTGCACCTCGGGCGGTCTCGGCACCATGGGCTACGGCCTGCCCACCGCGATGGGGGTACAGGCCGCGCACCCGGGCAAGCTCGTGGTCAACATCGACGGCGACGGCTCGTTCGCGATGAACAGCCAGGAGCTGGCCACCTGCTTCACCGAGAACCTGCCGGTCAAGACCATCATCATCAACAACAGCGGGCACGGCATGGTGCGGCAGTGGCAGCGCATCATCTACAAGGAGCGCTACTTCGCGATCGACCTGCCCGGGATCCCAGACTGGGTGAAGCTGGCCGAGGCCTACGGCTGCGTGGGCATCCGGGTGACCAAGCCGAGCGAGGTGGTGCCCGCGCTGGAGAAGATGCTCAGCACGCCCGCGCCGGTGGTGATGGACGTCTGCGTGGACAAGGACGAGTGCGTGTTCCCGATGGTGCCCGCCGGAGGCGCGAACCGGGACATGATCCTCGCCCCGCCCACCCGCGAGATCCGCGACAAGGCCGCCAAGTCGCAGACCGGGTTCTAGATGACGCGGGCTCGACCGCGCCGGAGCGAGTGTCCGCAAGCTGAATCCTCCGGAACGAGTGTCCGCGGCCTGGGGGAGTGCGGGGGCCATTTCCGGGCCCCCGCATTGAATAGAGGGGCGGATCCGAGAGTCCGCCTACCACGCGCAGCCAGGCGTGGATGCGGCACGGGCCCGAGCAGGTAGGAAAGGACGGTTGAGGTGGCAGAAACAGGAAACATCGAAAAGCACACCATAGCGGTGCTGGTCGAGAACAAGTTCGGTGTTCTCTCCCGGGTGGCGGGGCTGTTCTCGGCGCGCGGGTACAACATCGAGAGCCTGTCGGTGGGCGAGACCCTGGATCCGTCGGTGTCGCGCATGACGCTGGTGGTGCGGGGGGACGCCTTCGTCATCGAGCAGGTGATCAAGCAGCTCCACAAGCTGATCGACGTCATCAAGGTCACCGATCTCAGCGAGGAGAACCACGTCGAGCGGGAGATGCTCCTGCTCAAGGTGAACGCGGAGCCGGCCAACCGGGCCGAGATCCTGCGCCTCGGCGACATCTTCCGGGCGAAGGTGGTGGACGTGACCCCGACCACCTACACCCTCGAGCTGACCGGCGAGGAGTCGAAGATCGAGGGCATCATCGAGCTGCTGCGGCCCTTCGGCATCCAGGAGATCGTGCGCACCGGCAAGGTGGCCATCGCGCGGGGGCCCAAGACGCGGCTGCGCAAGGTGGAGGAGCGGCTGGGCAAGTCGCGCGAGGGCGCGCGGCCGGCGGCCGACGATCCGAGGGTGGTCGGGTTCGCGGACTGACCGTCGACGACCGACCGTTTTCCAACGAAGGAAACCGAGAGAAAGGCACGAGAACCATGCCGGCCAGAATCTTCTACGACCAGGACGCAGACCTGGGTCTGCTGCGGGGCAAGACCGTCGCGATCATCGGCTACGGGAGCCAGGGGCACGCCCACGCGCTGAACCTGAAGGACTCCGGCCAGAACGTGGTGGTCGGCCTCTACAAGGGCTCCAAGAGCTGGGCGCGGGCCGAGAAGGACGGGCTCAAGGTGACCACGGTCAACGACGCGGCCGCGGCCGGTGACGTGGTCATGATCTTGCTGCCGGACCAGACCCAGCGGCAGGTCTTCGAGGAGTCGATCAAGGGGGTCCTGACCAAGGGCAAGATGCTGATGTTCGCCCACGGGTTCAACATTCACTTCAACCAGGTGGTGCCCCCGGCCGACGTGGACGTGTCCATGATCGCCCCCAAGGCCCCGGGCCACGTGATGCGCGATCTCTTCACCCAGGGCCCGGGCGTGCCGGCGCTGGTGGCGGTCTACCAGGACGTGTCGGGCAAGGCGCGCGACCTGGCCCTGGCCTACGGCAAGGGGGTGGGCTGTACCCGGGCCGGCGTCATCGAGACCACCTTCAAGGAAGAGACCGAGACCGATCTCTTCGGCGAGCAGACCACCCTCTGCGGCGGCGTCTCCCACCTGATCAAGGCCGCCTACGAGACCCTGGTGGAGGCGGGCTACCAGCCCGAGGTCGCCTACTTCGAGTGCATGCACGAGATGAAGCTGATCGTCGACCTCTTCTACCAGGGCGGCCTCGCCTACATGCGCTACTCGGTCTCCGACACCGCCGAGTACGGCGACTACACCCGGGGTCCGCGCATCATCGACGATCGCACCAAGGTCGAGATGAAGAAGATCCTCTCCGAGATCCAGTCCGGCCAGTTCGCCCGGGAGTGGGTGCTGGAGAACCAGGCCCACCGCGCCGGGTTCCTCGCGATGCGGAAGCGCGACGCCGACCATCCCATCGAGGAGGTGGGCGGGCGGCTACGCAAGATGATGTCCTGGATCAAGCCGCCGCGGGAGTGACGGCGGCCGTTCCGCGGGCACCCGGTTGCGTGTTCCCGTAGCCCCCGAGGGGTGGCCGTTCATCCTGCCCCTCGCGGCGGCCGCGTGTATCATGGCCTGGATGGGCTGGTGGGCCGCCGCCGCGGTCTTCGCGGTCGCGGGGCTCGGCTGTCTCGGCTTTTTCCGCGATCCCGAGCGGACTCCGCCGGCTCTCCCGGGAGCGGTGGTGGCTCCCGCCGACGGGCGCGTGATGGCGGTGACCGAGGTGGTCGATCCGTGGGTGGGCCCGGCGACGCGGGTGTCGATCTTCCTCTCGCCGCTCGACGTCCACGTCAACCGCGCCCCGGTCGGGGGCCTCGTGAAGAACGTCGAGTACGCGCCGGGACGGTTCATGGCCGCTTACCGGCCGGAGGCGTCGGAGGAGAACGAGCGCTGCACGGTGAGCGTGGAGGGTGAGACCGCCCGGGTGGCGGTGCGGCAGATCGCGGGGGTGCTGGCACGCCGCATCGTGTGCCGGGTGCGCCCGGGCGATAGCCTCCGGACCGGCGAGCGCTACGGGCTGATCCGGTTCGGCTCTCGCACCGATCTGATGGTGCCGCGAGGCACCGAGGTGCGGGTGCGGGTCGGGGATCGGGTGAGGGGAGGAGAGTCGGTGATGGGGATGCTGCGATGAGACGGCGACACACGGGCGAGGCGGGGCGCGGTCCCCGGCGGCGGAAGTGGCAGGAGCT
>DATJIR010000109.1:0-11314 GCA_035493135.1 Verrucomicrobiia bacterium | reverse complement strand
CCCGAGGATCCAGCCCGACCACTCGTCGCCGTTGCCGCCCACGATCTTCGTCAACACACCGCGCTTCCGGGAGGTCGCCACCAGCGGCACCGCCACCGGCCCCAGGTCGGCCGAGTTCGCCGCGATCGCCTCGAAGGTCTCTCCGCCGCCACGGTAGATGGTGATCTCCGGCCGGAGCCCCTCCTTCTCGAAGAGCCCCTTCTCCTTCGCGACGGTGGCGAGGATGGTCGGGAAGTAGGTCTTGGTGGGGCAGCCGATGCGGATGGTCTCCTGGGCCGGCGCCGCCGCGGGCAGCGAGAGCGGCGCGCCGAGCGCGACGACCAGCATCGCGAGCCGAGCCATGGACTTCGTCGTCATGGGTTCCTCCTGGGGATGCGCGTCGCCCGGCATCCTAGCACGGTTGACCCACCTCCCCGACGGCGGTAGATTCGGCCGCGGCCGTCTCCGTGGACGGCGAGCGAGGAGAACACATGGACGCAGGCGCGGCGATCTTCTTCACCGACTACTCGATGGGACCGGCCGCGCTCGGCCGGGCGCTGGAGGAGCGCGGGTTCGAGTCCCTCTGGGCTCCCGAGCACTCGCACATCCCGCTCTCGCGCGCCTCCGCCTTCCCGGCGGGCGGCGAGCTGCCCAAGAAGTACTACGACGTGATGGATCCGTTCGTGACCCTGGCCGCCGCCGCCGCGGCCACCACGCGGCTGCGGGTGGCGACCGGGATCTGCCTGGTGGTCCAGCGCGACCCGATCCAGACCGCCAAGGCGGTGGCGAGCCTCGACCAGGTCTCGGGCGGGCGCTTCCTGTTCGGCATCGGGGCGGGCTGGAACGCGGAGGAGATGGCCGACCACGGCACCGAGTTCAAGTCGCGCTTCGAGGTGATGCGCGAGCGGGTGGAGGCGATGCGGCTCATCTGGACGAAGTCCAAGCCCGAGTACGCGGGCGAGTTCGTCAAGTTCCCGCCGATGATGACGTGGCCCAAGCCGGTGCAGAAGCCGCACCCGCCGGTGCTGGTGGGCGGCGCGTTCCCCCACGGGGCGCGCCGGGCGCTGGCCTACGGCGACGGCTGGGTGCCGCACGCGCGGCGGCCCGCCTACGGCGACGTCCTCGGCAAGCTGCCCGAGTTCGCCGCGCTCGCGCGGGAGGCCGGCCGGGATCCGGCCACGGTGCCGATCACCGTGTTCGGGGTCGCCGAGGACGGCGACCTCATCAAGCGCTACCGCGACGCGGGCGTGGCGCGGCTCATCTTCAACCTTCCATCCGCCCAGGCCGACGAGGTGCTCCCCGTGCTCGATCGCTGCGCAGCGCTCATGCGGCAGGTGCAGTCCTGATGGCCACCCACAAGCCCGCCTTCAAGCAGATCGCGTCCGGGCTGCGCTTTCCCGAGGGGCCGGTGGCGATGCCGGACGGCTCCGTGATCCTCGTCGAGATCGAGCGCCGCACCCTCTCGCGCGTGACGCCCGACGGCGCGGTCCACGTGATCGCCACGCTCGGGGGCGGCCCGAACGGGGCGGCGATGGGGCCGGGCGGCAAGATCTACGTCACCAACAACGGCGGGCTCAAGTTCCTGGAGCGGCCGGGCAAGCTCTTCCCGGTGGCCCAGGCCGACGACTACGTCACCGGCTCCATCCAGATTGTCGATCCCGAGAGCGGCAAGTTCGACACCCTCTACGACCGCTGCGGGGCCGAGCGCCTGCGGGGGCCGAACGACCTCGTGTTCGACGGGGCGGGCGGGTTCTGGTTCACCGACCTCGGCAAGACGCGCGAGCGTGACAGCGACCGCGGCGTCGTCTACTACGCGAAGGCCGACGGGTCGATGATCCGCGAGGCGATCTTCCCGCTCGAGCGGCCCAACGGCATCGGGCTCTCGCCGGACGAGAAGACCCTCTACGTGGTCGAGACGCCGACCGCGCGCTGCTGGTCGTTCACGCTGTCGGGGCCGGGCCAGATCGAGTCCGCCAACGGGCCGTATCGGGGGGAGAAGGGCACGGTGGTGGTCGGCCTGGGCGGCTACCAGATGTTCGACTCGCTCGCGGTGGACGCGGAGGGCCACGTCTGCGCGGCGACCCTGATCACCGGGGCGGTGAGCGACATCTGGCCGGACGGCAGCCGGGTCGACCAGTACGCGCTGCCGGACATGATGGTCACCAACGTCTGCTTCGGCGGCAAGGACCTGCGCACCGCGTACGCGACCCTCTCGATGGGCGGCACGCTCGTATCGTTCGAGTGGCCGCGCCCCGGCCTGCCGCTGCGGTACCTGAACCGCTGATGCGCCTCGGGATCTGGCTGCCCAACTGCCGGCACCTCGCCACGCCCGCGATCATCCGCCACGCGGCGGTGCGGGCCGAGCAGCTCGGCTACGACTCGGTCTGGGTGAGCGACCACGTGGTGGTGCCGCGCGCCAACGTGGGCAACTTCGGCGAGACCATCTTCGATCCGCTGATCACCCTCGGCGTGGTGGCGGGCGCCACCCGCCGGGTGCGCCTCGGCACCACGGTGCTGATCGTCCCCTATCGCCAGGCGGTGGTCACCGCCAAGATGGTGTCGTCGCTCGACGCTCTGAGCGGCGGGCGCGTCGTGCTCGGGGTGGGGGCGGGGTGGGTGGCCGCGGAGAGCGCGATGCTCGGGGTGCCCTTCGCGGAGCGCGGGCCCATGACCGACGAGTACCTGCGCGCAATGCGGGAGCTGTGGACGAGCCCGTCGCCCTCCTTCGCGGGCAAGTACGTCCAGTTCGACGATCTTCACTTCGAGCCCCGGCCGGTGCAGAAGCCGCACCCGCCGATCTGGGTGGGCGGGCACGGCCGGGCGTCGCTCCGCCGCGCCGTCGAATTCGGCGCCGCGTGGCATCCGATCAATCGCAGTCCGGCGGAGCTGCGGGCCGGCGTGGCGGAGCTGGCGCGCCTGAGCCGCGAGCGCGGCCGCGCGACGCCGCCCGCGCTGACCCTCCGCAACGACGTGCGCATCCTGAAGCCGGGGGAGAGCGCGCCGCCCTCCGCCCACGCCGGGCGCGTGGTGGCCGGGGAGCCGGCCGCCCTGGTGGAGCAGATCGCGGAGCTGGCCGCGTGCGGGGTCGAGGAGCTGGTCCTGGAGCTCCTCGCCGCCGACGGCGCCGAGCTCGACGCGCAGATGGCCGCCTTCGCCGAGCGCGTCCGGCCTCGCCTGTCCTGACCGCCGCCCCGTGAGCGCCGATCCCGCGCCCCGCATGGCCGTGCACCGGTCCGGCCACGGCCCCGACCTCGTGCTCTTCCACGGCGGCATGGGCTCGTGGAAGCACTGGGTCCGCAACGTGGAAGCGCTCGGCGCCCGCTTCACCGTCCACGCGCTCGACCACCCGTCCTACGGCGACTCGGCGACGGTGCCGCGCGAGACCACCGGCCCGCAGTACCTCGACCTGGTGCACGCCCTGCTCCTCGAGGTGCTGCCCGGCCGCGCCCCGCTGCGCCTCGCCGGCTTCTCGTTCGGGGCCGCGATCGCGGCCCACATGGCCCGGCGGCTGGGGCCGCGGGTGAGCCACCTCGCCCTCATCTCGCCCGGCGGCTTCCCGATGCGCAAGTTCGGGGAGCGGCCCATCCGCAGCTACAGAGAGGCGGGCAGCGACGAGCGGCTGTTCCGCGAGATCTGCCGCCACAACCTGCTGGTCAACATGCTGAGCGATCCGGCGAGCGTCTCCGAGGAGACGGTCGACATCCAGGTGGACTGCGTGCGAAGAACGCGTTTCGATAGTAGAAAAGTCAGCGGCGGCGGCACGCTGCTCGGCGATCTCGCGGAGGTGGCGCGGCGCGGAGGGCGGATCCGCCTGCTGTGGGGCGAGCGCGACGACTCCGCGTTCCGGCCCGCGAGTCTGCTGATCGGCGAGATCCAGTCCGCCGTCCCCGGCCTCGACCTGCATCGCATCCCGAAGGCCGGCCACTGGTCGGCCTACGAGAACGCCCCCGAGGTCAACCGGCTGCTGCTGGAGTTCTTCGGCGGCGGCGCAGCGTAGAGCCCAGCTCAGAGCCCAACGTAGAGGAGGATTCGCCATGTCGACCCGTCGACCGGTCGCGGTCGTGGTGGGAGCAACGTCCAAGTGGCAGGCGGATGGCCGCAACACCAAGCTGGCCCACGGCCGAGCGCTCGACGACCGCGACCTGCCGGTCGGCATCCGCTGGGGCGTCGGCGGCGCGGTGGCCCAGAAGTTCGCGAAAGAGGGTTTCCACGTCGTGCTGACGACCCGGAGCGCTCCCAACGCGAAGGCCCTCGACGAAGCCATCCGGGCGCAGGGCGGCGCCAGCTCGATCGTGGAGCTGGACCTGGTGTCCGAGGCGTCGATCACGAAGGCGTTCGCCACGATCCGGGAGCAGGTCGGCGACCCGGAGGTCCTGGTCTACAACGCGGGCTACCTCGAGGGGCGCGACCTCCCGCCCGACAAGGAGCTGCTGGAGCACGTTCCCCTCGAGATCCTCGAGACCGCGCAGCACATCGCGAGCCGCGGGCCGTTCCTGGTCGCCCGGGAGGTCCTGCCCGCCATGCGCAAGCGGGGAGCCGGCTCGTTCCTCATCTCCAACAACTCGTCGTCCCTGCGGGGACGCAAGCGGCTCACCGGGCAATCGCTCTACTATCCGCGCGTGATGATGCGCACGCTGGCGCAGGTGCTCACCGAGGAGTACTCCGAGCACGGGGTGCACGTGGCCAACGTGGTGATCGATGGCCTCATCGACTCGCCGGGCACCCGCGCGCTGCCCAGAGCCCAGACGCAGCCGGAGATCGTGATGAACCCGGTGAAGATCGCGGAGGCGTTCTGGTACCTCCACACCCAGGACCGGTCCTGCTGGACGCACGAGCTCCAGCTCACGCCGTTCTCGACCAAGCCGAGCTTCTAGAGCGCCGGATAGGATATAGTCGAAAAACATGCGCGACCGGATGCGTGACCAGAAGGTCTTCTACGGCTGGTGGGTGGTGGGGGCGTTCTCGGTCACCACCTTCATGTCGACCGGCGTGCGCCACGCGGTCGGGCCATTCCTCAAGCCGATCGTGGCCGATCTCAACCTCGACCGGGCCAGCTTCTCGGCGGTGATCGCGCTGAGCCTCTTCCTCTACGGGGTGTTCATGCCGCTGGCCGGCATGGCGCTCGACCGCTTCAGCGTGCGGGCGGTCACCTCGGCCGGCACCCTGCTCTTGGTGGTCTCGCTGATCCTGACCGCGATGGTGCGCAACGTCTGGGAGTTCACCGCGGTCTACGGGATCCTGGTCCCGCTCGGGCTGGCCGGGACCGGGCCGGTGATCGCCTCCGGGGTCGTCGCGCGCTGGTTCAGCCGGCGGCGCGGCACCGCGCTCTCGGTGCTCGGCAGCGCCTCGATGACCGGGATGAGCCTGCTCGTCCCCGCCGTGACGTGGCTCGTCGTCACCACCGGCTGGCGCACCACGTACGTGGTGATCGCGGGCCTGATCCTGGCCGTCTCGCTCCCGCTCTGCCTCTGGGTGATGCGCGACTCTCCCGAGTCGGTCGGCCTCCACGCCGACGGCGCCGCGCCGGTGGCCGGGGCGGCCACCTCCGCCGTCGAGCGCGTGACCGCGGGCGAGGCGCTCAGGACGCTGGCCTTCTGGCAGCTCGCGGGCTCCTTCTTCACCTGCGGCTTCTCGATGAGCCTGCTCTCCGCGCACGGCATCCCGATGCTCACCGATCACGGCTACACCCCGATGGTCGCCTCGTGGGCCCTGGGCGTGCTCGGGGGCTCGAGCATCGCGTTCACGGTCATGCTGGGCGCGCTGTCCGACCGATTCGGGCGCCGCCCGGTGCTGGCCGGGATCTACGCGGGGCGCATCTTCATCTTCACCGGGCTGTTCCTCATCCGCGACAGCCCGGGCGCGCTCATGGTGATCGCGGCCCTGGGCGGGATCACCCTGGCCGGCACCGGCTCGATGACCTCGGCGCTCACCGCCGACATCTACGGGCGCTTCTCGGTCAGCTCGGTCTTCGGCCTGATCTTCCTCGTGCACCAGACCGGCTCGGCGCTCGGCTCGTGGATGGCCGGGGCGATGTTCGAGATGACCGGAGGCTACGGCCCGGCGTACGCGCTGGCCTGCGGGCTCCTGGCCGTCGCCGCGGTGGTCGCCCTCAACATCGACAAGGGCGCACGGCGCATCTGGCGCGCCGCCACCGTCTCCGCCTCGAGCTAGCGCCCGGGCCTCACGCGCGCAGCGTGAAGCCCTCGTAGCCCTTCGCGGCGACCTCGTCGCACTTCTGGCGGTACACGCCCACCCCGCCGATGTAGGGCATGAACACGCGCGGCTTGCCCGGGATGTTCGCGCCCATGTACCACGAGGGGGCGAGCGGGTAGAGGGTCATGTGGCCGACCTCGTTGACGTGCCGGACCCACGCCTCCTGCGCCTCGGCGGTCGCCTCGATGGTGGCGAGGCCGCGCTCGCGCAGGTACGCCACGCAGTCCGCGATCCAGTCCACGTGCTGCTCGATCGACACGATCATGTTGCTGAGCACCGACGGGCTGCCCGGCCCGGTGATCGCGAACAAATTCGGGAAGCCCGCGATGGTGAGGCCGAGGTAGGTGCGCGGGCCGCCGGCCCACTCCGCGTCGAGCCGCCGGCCGCCCCGCCCGCGGATGTCGATGTTGAGCAGCGCGCCGGTCATCGCGTCGAAGCCGGTGGCGAAGACCAGATCGTCCACCGTGTACTCCACGCCGCCGGTGCGCACGCCCCGGGGGGTGATGGTCTCGATCGGGGCGCTCCGCACGTCCACCAGGGTCACGTTGTCCCGGTTGAAGGTGGCGTAGTAGCCGGTGTCCACGCAGAGCCGCTTGGTGCCGAGCGGATAGCTCTGGGGGCAGAGCAGATCGGCGACCTTGGGGTCGCGCACGATCGCGCGGATCTTCGCCCGGAAGAACTCGGCCGCGGTGTCGTTGGCGTCCTTGCTGGTGAGCAGGTCGGTGTACGCGGCCGAGAAGCCGAGACCGCCGCGGCTCCAGCGCTTCTCGTACTCGCGTTCCCGCTCCTCGGCCGGGACGGCCAGCGCGGAATCCCCGCTGCGGTCGACCACGAAGCCGACGCGGGACTCGCGGGCCTGGCGCCGGAAGTCCGCGTACTCCGCCTTGATCCGCGCCTCGTACGCGGGATCGAGGGGCGCGTTCTGGGCCGGCATGCTGTAGTTGGGGGTGCGCTGGAAGACGTAGAGGTGGGCGGCCTGCTGCGCGATGATCGGGATCGACTGGATCGCGGAGGAGCCGGTGCCGATGATCCCGACGCGTCGGCCGGTGAAGTCGACGCCCTCGTGCGGCCACCGTCCGGTGTGGTACCACTTGCCCTGGAACGACTCGAGGCCCTTGAAGGCCGGTACCTGGACGTCGGAGAGGCAGCCGGTGGCCATCACGCAGAACCGGGCCGACACCCGGTCGCCCCGGTCGGTCTCGACATTCCAGCGGCCCGTCGCCTCGTCGAAGATCGCGCGGGTCACCCGGGTCTCGAACTGGATGTCGCGGCGCAGGTCGAACCGGTCCGCCACGTGGTTGGCGTACTTCAAGATCTCGGGCTGGGCCGAGTAGCGCTCGGTCCAGTGCCACTCCTGCTGCAGCTCGTCCGAGAACGAGTAGGAGTAGTCCATGCTCTCGACGTCGCAGCGCGCGCCCGGGTAGCGGTTCCAGTACCAGGTGCCGCCGACGCCCTTGCCCGCCTCGAACACCCGCGCGGTGAGCCCGAGCCCCCGCAGCCGGTGGAGCATGTACATCCCGGCGAACCCCGCTCCGACGATGACCACGTCGAGCATCACGCCTCCTCGTGAACCGGCACCACGTAGGGCCCCTCGGGCACGAACGCCACGTGGGGATCCCGCTGGCGCGCCGTGCTCTCCGCCACCGCGGCGGAGAGGTCGTGCACGCGCTCGACCCCGGTCAGCCCCGCGCCGATCGCGTCGAGGCCGTCGGTGTAGAGGCGCACCCGTCCGACCCGCATCGGCTTGAGCTGCATCTGGGTCTGCCACTCGTCGATGTCGGCGTGCGCCTTGCCCGCGATGCTCGCCGCGAAGCCCTCCGGGCCCAGGTCGACCAGGCGGCGCTGCGCCTCGACATAGTGCTTCGAGCCGAGCCCCTCCGAGCAGGCGGAGGCCACGATCAGCTCGCCGCCCGGCTCCAGGATGTCGAGCGGCCCCACCATGCCCTTCACGGTCTGGTAGTAGGTCCGGTCGAGCGGGTAGCCGGCCGCGCTCGTGACCACGGTGCGGAACCGGCGCGGCACGCGCACCTGGGCGTAGTCGCGCGCGAAGTGCACCGCCTGGAGATGGCTCGCCACCACCTCGCCGAAGTTGACGAACGCCAGCCGGCGCCGATCGTCGATGACGGTGTTGAGCGCGAGCGCCCCGCCCAGCATACCCACGATGGCGATCTGCTCCTCGTGGAGCGGGTTGCCGTCGAGCACGCAGTTGGCCGCGCGCGGGTGCGCCATGAACGCCGCGTTGTGGAACGTGGTGATGGTCTCGGCGTGGGCCACCCCGGGTGCGATCACCTTGCGCCCGCCGGACCAGCCGGCCATGAAGTGCGGCTCGACGAGCCCGGTGGCGATGCGCAGGTCGGCCTCCACCAGACGGCGGTCGAGCCGCACCACCGTACCGCGGCCGGGCGTCCGCCCGATCAGGACGTGGTCGGAGTCCACGGTGGCGTCGTGGTTCGCGACCGTCACCGTGTCGAGCACCCACGGGTCCCCGACCAGCTCGCGGAGCTCCGGGCCCTCGTTGGCGCGATGCAGCCCGGTGGCGACCAGCACCGTGACGCCCGCGCGCGGCACGCCCGCGTCCAGGAGGGTGCGGATCAGCGGGCCCAGGAAGAGGCCGTTCGGGACGGGGCGGGTGATGTCGCAGATCAGGATGCAGGCGGAGCGCCGGCCGCGCGCGGCCTCGGCGAGCGGCGGCGCGCCGACGGGCGCCGCGAGGGCCCGGGCCACCGCAGCGGTCGGATCGGGTAGCACCGCCATCGCGCGCTTCTCGATCACGGTCGGCACGCAGCCGGCCGGCGGGCGGACCGCCACGCGGCCGTGACCGTAGAGGAGAGGGATGCCCGCGTCGAGCGCCGTCACCATGGTCTACGAGTATGCCACGGGGCGCGGGACGACGGTCGGACGCCCGCCCGCCGGGTCAGTCGGTGGCGCGGCCCTCCAGCGTCCGCTTCATCGCCTCGCACGCCTTGTCGGCCATCCCGTCGACGGTGAGCGCCAGCTCGTTCGGCAGCAGGTCGATGGTCCACACCAAACGGCAGCGGTCGGCGCCCTCGGGGAAGACCTCCATCGCCGCGTTGTAGTGCCGGCTCATGCCGCCGGTGGCGCTGTAGACCAGCCGGCGGCTCTCGTCGTCGAGGGTGACCAGCGGCTCGCGGACCACCATGCTGTTGAAGAAGGTCACCACGCGCGCGTCGCCGTCCCAGTGCGCGTCCAGCAGGAAGCCGGGGCCCAGGCGCTTGTGCACCGCGCCGAAGTCGCGGACTGCATCCCAGACCTCCTCGGCCGATCTCTGCAGGTCGAGCTCTTTCCTGATCGTCGCCATGAGGCCGCCCCTCCCCGGGCGTTGTGGGTGAGACCCCGCCGGGGGCTTGATGTGAAACGGCGTCAGGCCATCACGGCCAGGGCCGGCAGCCCCATCTCCCGGGTGCACCCGCCGAACCACTCGATCACCTCGCGGTGGAGCGGGATGCCGTGGGCCCGACGATGCTCGACCTCCTCCGCCTCGGAGAGCCCCGGGTAGAGTACCCGCTCCTGGCCCGGCGCGGGCGCGGCGGTGCGCAGGGTCCGCAGCATCTCGTCCATCGTGTCCTTGAAGCGGTCGAGGTCGGTGAAGGCCCGGATGTCGTACGCCGCGAACTGGTTCTTGGACCCGCTGGCCGGGTCGAGCATGGTGGGCAGCGCGCCCGCGAGCAGGGTCGAGAGCACCTCCGCCATCATCGCGAAGCCGTAGCCCTTGTGCGAGCCCTGCTCGCGGGTGCCGCCGAGGGGAGCCTGGTAGAAGTCCTCGCGGTCGAAGACCGGCTTCTCCTCCATGATCGGGGTGCCTTCCTTGTCGGTGACCCAGCCCGGCAGGAGCGGCGAGCCGATCCGCATCGCGAGCCGGATCTTGTTGCCCGCGATGGCCGAGGTGGCCGCGTCGAAGAGCAGCGGCGCTTCCCGCCGCGCCGGTGCGGCGAGCGCGATCGGGTTGGTGCCGAGCAGGGGCTTGGCGCCGAAGGTGGGTACCACGTGCAGGCCGGCGGCGGTGAAGCACACCCCGACCATGTCCTCCCGCGCGGCCTGCATCGCGAAGTGCCCGATCGCGCCGAAGTGCCCGCTGTTGTGAACCGTCACCACCCCGACACCGACCCGGCGCGCCTTCTCGATGGCCAGGCGCATCGCCTTCGGCCCCACGATGATGCCGAGCCGCTTGCCCGCGTCGATCACCGCGGTGGCGGGCGCCTCGCGCTCGATCCGCCAGCCCGGCCGGGGGTCGAGCTTGCCGGCCCGGTAGTCGCGGACGTAGGCGCGCAGCATGTTGGACACGCCGTGGGTCTCGACTCCGCGCAGGTCGGTCATGGTGAGCACCTCGGCGGCGTCCGCCGCGTCCTCCGGGCTCACGCCGAGCTTCTCGAAGATCCGGGTGACCGCCTCACGGAGGGCCGCCTCCGACACCCGGACCTGGTCCTTCTCCGGCACCTTGAAGCGCTCGAGGATCATGGGTTCGCCTCCTCCCGCCCGGAATCCTAGCCGATTGCGCTCCCCGGTGGGCGTGCTAGATTTCCAGGCGGGAGGACACCACCATGCTCGGACTGGGATTGGCCTCGTCGCACGCCCCCATGATGTTCCAGAAGGCGCAGTACTGGCCCAAGGTCGTTGACCGGATCCCCAAGGTGGCCCGGGAGCACCTCCCGCAGAGCGCCCGGCTGGAGATCGCCACGCCCAGCATCATCGAGGGGCACATCCAGAAGATCGAGGCCGCCTTCGCGGTGCTGCGCGAGCAGGTGAAGGCCTACCGGCCGGACGTGCTGCTCATGATCGGCGACGACCAGGGCGACATGTTCGACGACGCCAACAACCCCACCTTCTCGATCTATACCGGGGAGGAGCCCATCTGGGGTCGGAGCGCGCGCGACCCCATGACGACGCCGCCGCAGGAGCGGACCAAGCTGGTCTTCCCCCAGCACGCGGAGATGGCCCGCCACCTCCTGAAGGGCCTGATCAAGCGCGGCTTCGACATGGCGAACATCGGCCGCTTCGAGCCGCGCGGCAACCCCGAGCGCGGCGTCTCGCACATGCTGGCGAACCTGGCGCCCGAAGCCGACCCCTCGGGCGAGATCCCGGTGATCGGCATCTTCCTCAACGA
>DATJIR010000108.1:0-3147 GCA_035493135.1 Verrucomicrobiia bacterium | reverse complement strand
TCCCCTGGATCAGCGCGGCCCAGAACTCCTCGGCCGTGTTGCCCACGGGGGTGACGGCGCCCACCCCGGTGATGACAACCCGCCGCATCTCCACCGTCTTCATCCCGCCCCGCCGCGCCTACGAGTTCTCTTTGATGTAGCTGATGGCGTCCCCGACGGTGGCGATCTTCTCGGCATCCTCGTCGGGGATCTCGAGGTCGAACTCCTCCTCGAAGGCCATCACGAGCTCGACGGTATCGAGGGAGTCCGCGCCCAGGTCCTCGATGAACTTGGCCGCGGGCAGCACCTCGTCCTCTTCGACTCCGAGCTGCTCCACGATGATCTCCTTCACGCGCTCTTCGACCGGCTTCGCCATGCCCTCCCCCCTGACTGCGAGTGATTCTGGATTCTGGTCAGACGTACAGCCCACCGTTCACGTGGATCGTCTGGCCCGTGATGTAGCTCGCCCCGTCGCCGGCCAGGAAGCGCACCACCTCCGCGACCTCGCGCCCCTGGCCGATGCGCTTCAACGGCACCTGCTGCAGCATCGCCTCCCGCGCCTCCGCGGGAATCGCGGCCGCCATGTCGGTCTCGATCAGGCCCGGCGCCACCGCATTCACCAGGATGTTCCAGTGCGCCAGCTCGCGCCCCGCGGCCTTGGTGAGCCCGATCACGCCGGCCTTGGCCGCCGAGTAGTTCACCTGCCCCGGATTGCCCATGGCCCCCGCGGTGGACGCGATGTTGATGATGCGTCCGCTCTTCTGCCTCATCATCACCTTGCCGACCGCGCGGGTCATCAGGAAGACGCCCCGCAGGTTCGTGTCGAGCACCTGGTCCCAGTCGTCGTCCTTCATGCGGACCAGGAGCTGGTCCCGCGTGATCCCGGCGTTGTTCACCAGCACGTCGATGCGCCCGAAGCGCTCGCGCGTCGCCTCCACGAGGCGGTCCGCGTCCTCGCGCTTCGCCGCGTCCGCCACCACCCCCATCGCGGGCGCGCCCAGCGATTCCAGCTCTTTGACCGCGGCCTCCAGACGCGCCGCGTCGCGGCCAGAGACTACCACGGAGGCGCCGTCCTCTGCCAGCAACCGGGCGATCGCGAGCCCGATTCCGCGGCCGCCGCCGGTGACGATGGCGACCTTGCCGGCCAGGGTCTTCGCCTCGGTCACGCCGGCTCCCCGGTCAGGGCGCCCACCGCCTTCTCGAGCGACGCGGGATCCTCCACCGCGTGGCCCCGCACCCCGTCGAGGGTGCGCTTGAGCAGGCCGGTCAGCACTCGGCCCGGGCCCACCTCGAGGAACCCGGTGGCTCCCTCGCGCGCCAGGCGCTCCACGCAGTCCGTCCAGCGCACCGGGCTCGCCACCTGCTGGACGAGGAACGGCTTCACCTCGTCCGCGGAGGTGGTCACCCCGCCGTCCACGTTGCGCACGATCCGGATGCGGGGCGCGGACACCGCGACCCGGTCGAGCTCGCCCGCGAGGCGATCCGCGGCCGGCTTCATGAGCGCGCAGTGGAAGGGCGCGCTCACCGGGAGCATCACGCTCTTCCGGGCCCCGCGCGCGGCCGCGCCGGCCACCGCGCGCTCCACCGCGCTGCGGTGGCCCGCGATGACGATCTGCCCCGGCGAGTTGATGTTGGCGACCCCGACCACCTCGCCCTGCGCGGCCTCCGCGCACACCTGCTCGGCGGCGGCGAGGTCGACGCCCATCAGCGCGGCCATGGCCCCGGTGCCGACCGGCACCGCCTCCTGCATGAACTCGCCGCGCCGGCGCACCAGGCGCACCGCCTCCGCGAAGCGCAGCGCGCCGGCCACCACCAGCGCGGAGTACTCGCCGAGGCTGTGGCCCGCGGCCAGGTCGGGGCTCACGCCGCGCTCGGCTAGGGCGGCCGCCGCGGCCACGCTCGCGGTCAGCACCGCGGGCTGGGTGTTGGCGGTCAGCCCGAGATCCTCGGCCGGCCCCTCGAAGCACAGGCGCGAGAGCGGGAAGCCGAGCGCGGCGTCCGCCTCGGCCCACACCGCGGCCGCGGCCTTCGAGGCCTCGGCGAGGGCACGGCCCATCCCGACCTCCTGCGAGCCCTGGCCGGGGAACAGGAAGGCGATCGCGCGCCCTACCATCGCAGCAGCGCCGCCCCCCAGGTGAAGCCGCCCCCGAAGGCGGCGAGTAGGATGAGGTCCTTCGGCTTCACGCGGCCGGTCGCCCACGCCTCCTCGAGCGCCACGTAGACCGAGGCCGCGCCGGTGTTACCGTAGCGGTCCACGTTCACCATCACGCGCTCCATCGGCACCTTGAGCCGCTTCACCGCGGCCTCGATGATGCGCAGGTTCGCCTGGTGGGGCACGAAGAGATCGAGGTCGGCGGCGGTGAAGCCGTTGTTCTTCAGAATGCGCTCGGCGCAGTCGCCGAACATGCGCACCGCCACCTTGAAGACCTCGTTGCCCTTCATCTTGGCGAAGTGCAGCCGCTGGTCGACCGTCTCGTGGGTGGCCGGGCGCAGGGAGCCGCCCGCCGGCTGGATGAGCAGCTCGCCGTACCGGCCGTCCGAGTAGAGATCGGTGTCGATGATGCCCGCCTCGTCGGTCGAGGGCCGCAGCACCGCGGCCCCCGCGGCGTCGGCCAGCAGGATGCAGGTGCCGCGATCGGTGAAGTCGGTGATGCGCGAGAGGCACTCCGCGCCGATGCAGAGCACGGTGCGGTACTTGCCGGTCTGCACGTACTGGGCGCCGATCGAGAGGCTGTAGATCGATCCGGAGCAGGCCGCGTAGACGTCCACCGAGCCCGCGTTGCGGCAGCCCAGGCGGTGCTGGACCAGGTTGGCGGTGGTCGGGAAGTTCATGTCCCCCGCGGTGGTGCCCACCACGATGAAGTCGATCTCCTCGGGAGTGACCTGGGCTCGCTCCATCGCCTGTCGGGCGGCGCGGAGGGCCAGGTCCGACGGCCCCTCGCCTTCCTCCACGATGTGGCGCTCGCGGATGCCGGTCCGCTGGACGATCCACTCGTCGGAGGTCTCGACCATCTGCTCGAGCTCCTTGTTCGTCAGGATCCGCTTGGGCGCGTAGGCTCCGATGCCGACGATGCGGGCGCGGGTCATTCCCGACCTCCCTCCCGCCCCTCGGCCAGGACGGCCTCGGCCTCGAGCGCGGTCTTGATGTGCTGGTTCACGTCGTTTCGA
>DATJIR010000107.1:0-8307 GCA_035493135.1 Verrucomicrobiia bacterium | reverse complement strand
GACCCAGACCAGCAGGTTGAAGCCCTGGCGGGGCGGGGAGAGCAGGATCCAGTTGCCGTACTTCTCGACGAAGTAGGCGCGGACCTGCTCGGGGCTCTCGCCGGCGGCCAGGCGCTCGCGGATGATGCCCTTCATCTCGTGCGCGGTCTCCGAGGGCGAGTCGGCCACCGAGAGGCTCTGGCAGACCACGCAGCGGAGCTGCGCGGCGACGTCGTGCACGGTGTCCTCGCTCACCGGGGTCTTCGTGCCCGCGGGCGCGGTCCCGGACGTCGCCGCGGGGCCGCCCGCCGGCCCGGCCGCGAGGGCGGCCGGAGCGGCCGCGAGCAGCGCGGCGAGCGCGGCCAGCGCGGCCAGCGCGAGGAGCCGGCTCACGCCGCCTCCGCCAGCAGGCGCTCGATCTGCTCCTTCAGCATCTCGTCGCTCACCGGGCCCACCCGCTTGAAGCGCACGCGGCCCTTCTTGTCGATGAAGTAGGTCTCGGGCACGCCGTAGACGCCGTAGTCCACCGAGACGCGGCTGCCCGGGTCCGGCGCGTTCGGGAAGGTGTGGCCGAACTGGGCGAGGAAGCGCCTGGCCGGCTCGTCCTTGTCCTGGTAGTTCACGCCGACCATCACCAGGCCACGGTCCTTGTAGGTCTTCCACGCGCGCTCCAGGCTCGGGGCCTCCTCGTAGCAGGCGGGGTAGCACCACGAGGCCCAGAAGTTCAGGATCACCACCTGGCCCCGCAGCGCCTCCAGCGAGAGCGGCTTGCCGTCGTACGCGGTCAGCTTGAACGGGGAGGCGGGCTTGCCCACCAGGGGCGAGGGGATCTCGCGCGGGTCGGTGCGGAAACCGTAGGCCAGGAGCACCAGGACCGGCACCACCGCCAGCGGGATGGCCCAGCGCAGGATGCGGGAGCGTCCGCTCATGCCGCCGCGGTCTGGCCCGCGCGCGCCACCGCCGGCCGGCGCCGCGGCTCCGGCACGATGGCGAGCGCCGCGCCCAGCGTCAGCACGAGGCCGCCGATCCAGAGCCAGGAGACCATGCGGTTGACCTGGATCTTGATGGTGGCGTGGGAGCCGTCGCGGGCGAACTCGCCCAGCACCAGGTAGAGGTCCTCGACGAAGCCGAGGCGATAGTCCACCGCCGCGATCGGCGTCTGCTCCTGCGGGTAGAACTTCTTGGCCGGGGTGAGGACGGTGTAGGGGCCGTTCTTGTCGGACACCGTGAACGTGCCGATCACCTTGGCGTGGTTCGACTCCTCCACTCCCTGCAGGCCGTCGAAGCGGATGGTGTAGCCGGCCAGCTCCATGGACTCCCCGCGGTTGAGCGTGGCCTCGGTCTGGGTGGACCACGCCTGCGAGCCCGCGACCCCGAGGGCCAGGACCAGGATGCCCAGGTGGATCACGAAGCCGCCGTAGCGCCGGTTCTGCCGGAGCGCGAGGCCCCAGGTGGCGTCGAGCCAGCCGTCGCCGGTGCGCCGGCGCGCGCGGGCGGCGCGGACGAAGTCGAGCACGATGGTGGCGGCCACGAACACGACCAGGGCCAGGCAGAGCAGCACCAGCGCGTTGGCGATGCCGAGCAGGCGGCAGATCAGGGCGGCCGCGACGCCGATCACCACCGGCTTGAGGAAGTTGCGGCGCAGGTTCTCGGCCGAGGCGCGGCGCCACGCGATGGCCGGCCCCACGCCCATCAGGAAGATGAGGGCCAGGAAGATCGGGATGTTCACCAGGTTGAAGAAGGGCGCCCCCACGCTCACCTTCGTGCCCTTGATCGCCTCCGAGAGGAGCGGGAACACGGTGCCGAAGAACACCGTGAAGGCCGCGGCCACCAGGAACAGGTTGTTCAGCAGGAAGGCCGACTCGCGCGAGACGATCGAGTCGAGCTCGCCCTGCGCGTGGAGCCGGTCGAGCCGCCACGCGAGCAGCGAGAACGCGCCCAGCACCACCAGGGCCAGGAAGCCCAGGAAGAACTGGCCGACCGAGCCCTGGCTGAAGGCGTGCACCGAGCCGATGATGCCGGAGCGGGTGAGGAACGTCCCGAAGAGGGTCAGGCTGAAGGTCAGGATGATCAGGGCCAGGTTCCAGAGCTTCAGCATGCGCCGCCGCTCCTGGATCATCACCGAGTGCAGGAACGCGGTGCCGGTGAGCCAGGGCATGAACGCCGCGTTCTCCACCGGGTCCCACGCCCAGTAGCCGCCCCAGCCCAGGACGTGGTAGCTCCACCAGCCGCCGATCAGCAGGCCAAGCGAGAGGAAGTACCAGGCCACGATGGTCCAGCGCCGGGTGATGGTGATCCACTCCTCCCCGGTGCGCCCGATGATCAGCGCGGCCATCGCGAAGGCGAACGGCACCGTGAAGCCGGTGAAGCCCAGGTAGAGGGCCACCGGGTGGGTGATCATCCCCGAGTCCTCGAGCAGTGGATTGAGGCCCCGGCCGTCCGGGGGAATCGGCGAGAGGCGCTCGAACGGCGGCGCCGGGATCGTCATCACGAGCAGGAAGAAGGCGGAGAGGCCCAGCATCACCGCGAGCACCCACGGGTAGAGCTGCGGCTGGGTGCGGCGGTAGCGCGCGATGACGATCAGGGTGTAGATCGAGAGCATGAATGTCCACAGGATGATCGAGCCCTCGAGCGCGCCCCAGAGCGCGGTGATGCGGTAGTAGAAGGGCGTGCCCAGGTTGGTGTTGCTCGCGACGTAGCGCACCGAGAAGTCGAAGGTGAGGAAGGCGTAGACCAGCATCAGCATGCCGCCGACCACGAGCACCGAGACACCGATGGCGGCGCGCTCGGCGGAGCGGCGCAGGTCCCCGCGCGCCCGGACCGCGCTCAGGGCGGCGGCGCCCGAGCCGTAGAGCGCCAGCAGCAGGGCCGCGACCGTCGCGGCGTAGCCCAGTTCAGGAGTCATGGTCTGCCCTCCGAGCCTCTCAAAGTCTTGAGCAGCTCCTTGTAGCCGGCCTGGCTCCCATCGTGCGGAGCCTTGTACTCCTCCGAGTGCTTGGCCAGGATCGTGGTGGCCTGGAAGTAGCCGTCGTGGCTCCAGGTGCCTTCCACGACCGCGCCCCGGTTCTCCGCGAAGAGATCGGGCGGGGTGCCTCGGTGCCGCACCGGGACCGAGGCCTGGCCATCGGAGAGGGTGAAGCGCAGGTCGAGGCTCTTGGCGTCCCACTTGAGCGTGCCGGGCACCACCATGCCCCCCAGGCGGTAGGACTTGCCGGCGACCGGCGCCGCGCCCAGCTCGGACGGGGTGACGAAGTAGACCACCGACTGGCTCACGCCCGCGTAGATGAGATACGCGAGCGCGGCCACGATGACGAGGCCTCCGGCGATGAACTTGGCCTTGCGGTTCATGCGGCCCGCGTCTTCGCGGCCGCGCGCGGGCGCGCCCCGATCGCGTGGGCGCGGCGCGCGAGGCGGCGCCAGTAGCCGAAGAGCGCCGCCGCCGCGATGCCGTAGGCGGCGATCACGTAGCCCCAGTTGGCTGGCATCAGGTCTGCTCCTCGAGCCGGGCGATCTCCATCCGCCGCGACAGGAAGTAGGCGAACAGCAGGGTGAAGGCCACCCAGTTCACGAAGAGGGCGAGCCCGATCGCGGGATCGATCGGCGCCGGCTCGGGGCCCAGGATCGTCGACGGCTGGTGCAGCGCCCGCCACCACTTCACCGAGAAGTGCACGATCGGGATGTTCACCGCGCCCAGGATGCCGACCACCGCCGCGTAGCGGCCGCGCGCCTCCGGGTCGTCGATCAGGCTCCGCAGCAGGAGGTAGCCCACGTAGACGCAGAAGAGCACCGCGGTCGAGGTGAGGCGCGCGTCCCACGTCCAGTAGGTGCCCCAGGTGGGCTTGCCCCAGATGGAGCCGGAGACGATGGTGATGCCGGTGAAGAGCACGCCGATCTCGGCCGCCGAGCCGGCCAGCCGGTCCCAGCCCGGGCGCCGGGTCGCGAGATAGGCGATGCTGCCGAGCAGGACCAGGGCGAAGGCCAGGTACGCGGTGAGCACCGAGGGCACGTGCAGGTACATGATGCGCTGCACGTTGCCCTGCACCGCCTCGCGGGGGGCGTAGCCGAAGCCCGCCGCCAATCCCGCCAGCAGCCCCAGGGCCGCCAGCCAGCCGAGCACGCGCGTCATGTCCTCTCCCGCCTCAGCCCTCGAGCACGAACTCGAAGGTGAGCAGCCCGATCGTCAGGTAGACCGCGTCGGCGCCGGCCAGCAGCTTGAGCCAGTGGGCGACGTCGCCGAGCGGCTGGCCCAGCAGCAGCGCCTGGGTCGCGCTCACGGTGGCGAGCAGCACCGGCACCTGCACCGGCAGCAGCAGCACCGGGAAGAGCAGCTCGCGCGCGCGCACCTGCGTGGTCATCGCGGCGAAGAGCGTGCCCACCGAGGCGAGCCCGATCGTGCCCAGGGCCAGCACCACGGTCAGCGGAGCGGCCGGCGTCCAAAGATCCACGTTGTAGAACACCCCGAAGAGTACCACCAGGACGACCTCGACGGCGCTCATCAGCACGCAGTTGCCCGCGAGCTTGCCGAGGTAGATGGCCGACTTGTCGCCCGGGGTGAGCCGCAGGCCCTCCCAGCAGTCGTTCTCGCGCTCGGCCAGGAAGCTCCGGCCCAGGCCGAGCAGGCCGGCCAGGATGAAGCCGAGCCAGAGCAGGCCGGGGAGCGCGGCGGTCAGGCGGTCGCGGTCCGGGCCCAGCGCGAACTGGAACAGGAACAGCAGCAGCAGGCAGAAGAACAGGAGCGCGTTGGTCTGCTCCTTCGACCGCCGCTCGACCAGCAGGTCCTTGTAGAAGATGATCCACGCCCGCCGGGCGTAGGTCACGGGGCGGCCTCGGCCGCCTCGGTGAGGCTCTCGTAGAGGCGATGCAGCTCCTCGGAGGAGAGATTCGCCGCCGGCCGGTCGAGCAGGAGCCGGCCCTGTCCGAGGATGCCGATGCGGTCGGCGACCGCCAGGCCGCCGCCGAGGCTGTGCGTCGCGAGCACCGCGGTGCCGCCGCCGGCCTTGAAGGCCAGCAGGAACTCGTTCACCCACTTCTGTCCCCGCCGGTCGAGCCCGGTGAAGGGCTCGTCGAGCAGCAGCAGCCGGGCCCGGGCCAGCAGCACGCGGGCCAGCCCGAGCCGGCGCTTCATGCCGGCCGAGAACGTGCGCACGCGCTCCTCCGCGACGGCGTCGAGCTCCACCTGGGCCAGGGCCGCGGCCAGGCGGGCGGGGGCGGGGTCACCGCCGCGCATGGTCTCCCAGAAGCGCAGGTTCTCGCGGGCGGTCAGGTCCTCGTAGACGTAGGAGCCGTGGGCCACCACGCCCAGCAGCGGCCGCACGCGGTCGGGCTCCCGGACCGCGTCGATCCCGCCCACGTGGAGCGAGCCCGACGTGGGGCGCAGCAGGGTGGCGAGCAGCCGGAGCAGCGTCGTCTTGCCCGCGCCGTTGGGGCCGAGCAGGGCCAGGCACTGGCCCTCGCCGAGCGTGAACGACACCCCGTCGAGCACCAGCGTCGGGCCGTAGGCTCGACGGAGATCCCGGGCGGCGATCATGGCCGCGAAAAAGGGGAGACGGTTGCCCGTCTCCCCCGGATCGTGATGGTGCGTGCGGCCGAGTCGACGATCGAGCTACCTGGCCGGGGACGAGGCCATGGCGCGCAGGCGCGCCACCCGCTCGGCGATGGGCGGATGCGTGGAGAAGAGCGTGGCGAACCCGCCGGCGCTCAGGGGATTGACGATGAACAGGTGCGCGGTAGCCGGGGTGGCGTCCATCGGGACCGCCTTGGAGGCCACCTCGAGCTTCTCGAGCGCCTTGGCCAGGCCCCAGGGCTGGCCGGCCATCCGGGCCCCGCTGGCGTCGGCCTGAAACTCCCGCGAGCGCGAGACCGCGAGCTGGATGAGGGTGGCCGCCAGGGGGGCGAGGACGATCATCAGGATGCCGCCGAAGACCCCGCCGCCGCTCCCTTCCTCGTCGTTGTCGCGCCGGCCGCCGCCGAAGATCATCGCCCACTGGGCCATGTGCGCCATGTAGGTGATGGCCCCCGCCAGGGTGGCCGCGATGGCCATGATCAGGGTGTCGCGGTTCTGCACGTGGGAGAGCTCGTGGGCGAGGACCCCTTCCAGCTCCTCCTCGCTCATGACCCGCAGGATGCCCTCCGTCACCGCGACCGCCGCGTGCTGGGGGTTGCGGCCGGTGGCGAAGGCATTCGGCGTCTCCTGCGGGAGGATGTAGACGCGCGGCATCGGGATGCCGGCGCGGGTGGCCAGGGTGCGGACGATCCGGTAGAGGGCGGGGGCCTGGGCTTCGTCCACCGGCTGGGCCCCGTACATGGACAGGACGATCTTGTCCGAGAACCAGTAGCTGCCCAGATTCATGACCATGGCCAGCACGAAGGCCAGCAGCATGCCGTGCTGCCCGCCGAGGGCCCCGCCGGCGAGCACGAGCAGCACCGTCAGGGCTGCCAGCAAGACACCGGTTTTCACGAGGTTGCCCATGGGGTGTGTCCTCCCGACCGAAGGGTAGCAGTCGCCCTCTGGACCGTCAAGCAACGGGCCCGGCGGGGGCCAATTAGGTTGACAAGGGGTAACCCCGCGCTTATACTGACGCGGCCTTAGCAAAACGCCTTAATTGACAGAAAGTTAGGGGTCCTTCACGTGTTCATCCAGGTCTCCGAGATCCCCGACGAGGGTCTGCGTATCGAGGGCGTCGCGGACTTTCCGCGCCCCTTCCAGGACTCGAGCTGGGCCCTCGACGATCTCTCGCTGGTCGTCGAGAAAGAGGGCGACGTGGTCTTCGTGCGCGGCGACCTCGAGGCCCGGGTCCCGCTGCACTGCGGCCGCTGCCTCGAGCCCTACACGGTGACGGTGCACCCCAACGTGGACGCCCGCTTCGTGCCCGCCCCGGCCACCCGCGGCGAGGAGCGTGAGCTCGCGGCCGACGACCTCGAGACCGACGTCTACCAGCACGGCCAGCTCGACGTCACGGCCCTGCTCGAGACCGAGACCACCCTAGCACTGCCCATGAAGCCCCTCTGCCGCGAGGGCTGCCGCGGCCTCTGCCCCGTGTGCGGCGGCAACCGCAACGTCACGGCCTGCGCGTGCGAGACGCCCACGCTCGATTCGCGCTGGGCGGCCCTCAAGGACTGGGCCGAGCGGACCAGATAGGAGATCCGATGCCTCTTCCCAAGAGACGCCACTCGAAGACGCGGGGCCGCAAGCGACGGACGCACTACAAGATGGTCGCGCCGAGCCGCTCGCTCTGCCCGCAGTGCCGCGAGGTCAAGCCACCCCACCGCATCTGCCCCCACTGCGGCTTCTACAAGGGGCGCGAAGTCATCTCGGTCGAGGGAGAATAGTTCTTTCCGGCTGGACCGAGCCGTGCCATAAGATCGGCGCCATGAAGATCGCGGTCGACGCCATGGGAGGCGATTTCGGCCCTGCCGTCGTGGTCGAGGGGGCGGTGGCGGCCTGCCGCGAGTTCGGCCTCGCCTCGGTGCTGGTCGGCGATCGCGCCGCCATCGAGCGCGAGATCACCCGCCTCGGCGCCCAGGACCTGCCGGTCTCGGTGCGCCACGCCTCGCAGGTGGTGGGCATGGCCGAGGCCCCGTCGCAGGCCCTGCGCCGCAAGCGCGACTCCTCGCTCCGCGTGGCCGCGGAGCTGGTGAAGGAGGGCGAGTGCGGCGCGCTCGTCTCCGCCGGGAACACCGGCGCGGCGATGGCGATCAGCATGTTCGTCATGGGCGTGCTGCCCGGGGTCGACCGGCCCGCGATCGCGGCGCCGCTGCCGAGCCTCTCCGGCTACACCGTGCTCATCGACGCGGGCGCCAACGTGGATCCCAAGCCCCGCCAGCTCTTCCAGTTCGCGGTGATGGGGCACGTCTACTCGCGCCACATCGTGGGCAAGAGCAACCCGCGGGTGGGGCTCCTGTCGGTGGGCGAGGAGGAGGGCAAGGGCACCGACCTCACCAAGGAGGCCTTCGAGTATCTGCGCGGCTCGTCGGTCAACTTCATCGGCAACATCGAGGGCCGTGACATCTACAACGGGCGCTGCGACGTGGTGGTGACCGACGGCTTCACCGGCAACGTGTGCCTCAAGGTCTCCGAAAGCCTGGCCGAGATGCTGACCGCGATGATCCGCGAGGAGCTCTCGCGCGACATCCTCTCGGTGGCGGGCGCCGCGCTCTCCAAGCGGGCCTTTGCGCGGCTGAAGCGGCGGGTGGACTATACCGAGATGGGAGGGGCCCCGCTTCTCGGCATGAACGGCGCGGCCATCATCTGCCACGGGGCCTCGCCGGTGAAGGCGATCAAGAACGCGGTGCGGGTGGCGGCGGAGTGGGTTCGAAACGACGTGAACC
>DATJIR010000106.1:0-3386 GCA_035493135.1 Verrucomicrobiia bacterium | reverse complement strand
GACGGGGCGTCGTCGATGGTGGGCAGCGCTCCCGCGCCGAGCCCGGCCGCCTCCAGCATCGCCTCGTCCCACCGGCCGCGCGCCTGGTCGAGCAGGCCGGTGCCGGAGGCCATCGACAGGCTCGCGCGGACGATCCCGGTGAGCTGCGCCAGCAGGTACTCGGCGAAGCCGCACCACGTGGCGGCGCGCGGGAAGAGCTCCGGGCGCGTCCGGCGGAGCCACCGGAGCTTCGCGGGGAAGAACGCGGAGTGCAGCGGCGCGCCGGTGCGCTGATGGATCGCGCGCTCGTCGTGCGCGCGCCGCAGCTCGAGCGCGGCGGCCGCGCTGCGGGTGTCCGCCCACGTGATGATCGGGGTGAGCGGCCGGCCGTCGCGGTCGAGGGCGAGCAGGCTGTGCCAGAAGACGGAGGCGCCCACCGCGGCGATGTCGCCCGCGCGGGCCCCCGCGCCGGCGAGGCAGCGGTCGAGCGCGTGTCCCACCGCCTCCAGCAGCGCGCCCGGGTCGAGCTCGACGCCGCCGTCCGCTCCGGTGGTGGGCTCGTAGGCCACGTGGCCCTCCGCGCCCGGCAGCGCGCGGCCCTCCGCGTCGAAGACCCGTGCGCGGGCGGAGCTGGTCCCGACGTCCACCGCCACGACGAGCATGTGCGGTAATATACGATGCCATGGAGGCGGGCCCGGGGCCGGCGGAGCGGGAGTGGGAGCTGCTGACCCTCCGCGGGCTGGCCATGACCGACGAGACCGCCTCCGAGTTCACCGGCACGCTCGTCATCCACCGCCGCGGCAGCGCGGAGCCGGTCGAGAGCGTGAGCGTCCGGATCAAGCGCAGCATGCTCGAAGAGATGGCCGGGGCGGTCCAGCGCGTGCTGGCCCGCTCCACGCCGTTCACCCGCTGAGCGCAGGAGACCTCATCCCATGCCTCTCATCACGGTGCTGAGCCCGGTGGGCGAGCTCCGGACGGCGACCACCGCGATCCCGCGGATGCCCGCCGATCTCCGGGGCCTCACGGTGGGCTTCCTCGACAACACGAAGCACAACTTCGACCGCCTGGTGGAAGGCATCGGCGAGATCCTGAAGCAGCGCCACGGGGTCGAGCGTGTCGTGATCCGCCGCAAGGCCAACGCGGCCACCGGGGCGGCCCACGAGATCATCGAGGCCCTCGCCAAGGAGTGCGACCTCGTCTTCGCGGGATCCGCGGACTGAGGGTCCTGCACGTCGTGGAGTCTCCACGACTCGCTGGAGCTGGCGAAGGCGGGAACCCCCGCGGGACTGATCACCACCACCGTGTTCCAGCGCCTGGCGCTGGGGGAGATGGCCGCGCTCGGCGCGTCCGGGCTCCCGCTGCTCGTGATCCAGCATCCCCTGGGCGGCGAGGCGCCGGAAGGGGTGGGCCGGCGGGTCGAGCAGGCGGTGGAGCAGCTCGGCTCGATGCTCGGGGGGCGCTGACCGCCTCATGAGCGCGACGGTCGACGCCACCCTGACCCTGCCCGAGGAAGACGTCTACGCGGAGTTCTGCAAGCGGGAGTGGTGCGACGGGCTGCCGTTCGTGCCGCCCACGCCGGAGCGCGTGCGCGCGATGGTGGCCGCGACCCGACTGGCCCCCACCGCCGCCCTCGGGCTCATGCCGCCGCTCTGGCGGGACGCGGTGGTCGAGAAGCTCGCGGTGAACGCGGTCATGGCGGGCTGCGAGCCCGCCTACTTCCCGGTGGTGGTGGCCGCGGTGCAGTGCATGCTCGATCCGAGCTTCAACCTCTACGGCGTCCAGGCCACCACGCATCCGGTGGCCCCCCTCGTGGTGGTGAGCGGCCCGTACGCGGCGAGCATCGGCCTGCACGCGGGCTCGGGGCTGTTCGGCCCCGGCTTCCGCGCCAACGCCACCATCGGGCGCGCGATCCGGCTCGTCCTCATGAACGTGGGCGGCGGCTGGCCGGGCCGCGGGGACATGGCCACCCAGGGCAGTCCCGCCAAGTACGCGTACGCGATCGCGGAGCGCGAGGACGTCACCCCGTGGGACCCGCTGCACGTGGCGCTCGGCTTCAAGGCCGACCAGAGCGTGGTCACCGTGTTCGGCGGCGAGGGGCCGCACAACGTGAACGACCACGTCTCGACCACCGCGCCCGGCATCCTCAACAACGTGGCGGACGTGGCCACCAGCCTCGGCTCCAACGTGGGCTGGTACCTCTCGCAGAGCCAGCTCCTGGTGGTGCTCGGGCCCGAGCACGCCGCCACCATCGCGGCGGACGGGTTCTCGCGCGCGGACGTGCAGCGCTTCGTCTTCGAGCACGCGCGGCTGCCGCTCGGGCGCATGAAGCTGGGCGGCATGTGGGGCATGCACGACTGGCCCGAGTGGATGGCCAAGGCCACCGACGACACGGTGCGGCTGCCCCGCGTGCCCTCCGCGGAGGACGTCTACGTGATGGTCGGCGGCGGCTCCGGCAAGCACTCCTGCGTCGTCCCCAACTGCACCTTCAGCCGCGCCGTGAGCCGCCCTCTCTGACGGTCAGGAGGACGAGGGCGCCCAGGAGCAGGACCGCGCCGGTGATGCCGACCGCGCCCAGGCGCTCGCCGAAGACGAGCAGCCCGAGCGTGGTGGCGGTGAGCGGCTCGAGCAGCGAGACGATGCCGGCGGCGGTGGCGGGCACGCGCGTGAGCCCCGCGGTGAAGAGCGCGTAGGCCACCGCGGTCGGCCCCAATCCCAGGTAGACCAGCAGCGGCCAGCCCGCGGCGAGCGCCCGCGCGGGTGCCGGCTCCGCGAGCAGCGCGGGGGCGAGAAACACCGCGGCCAGCGAGAACGTGATCGCGGCGACCGCGAGCGGCGTGACGCGAGCCAGAAGCCCCTTGGCGGCCACCGCGTACACGGCGTAAGATACCCCCGCGCCGAGCGCCAGCAGTGCCCCCAGCCCGAAGCGGTCCGCGGCCTGGTCGAGTCCGCGCGGGCCGACCACGAGCAGCGCCGTTCCGGCGACCGCGGTTCCAAGCGACAGGCGCACGAGCGGGGTGAGCCGCTCGCCGAGGAAGCCCGCGGCGAGCACCGCGATCAGCAGCGGGGCGGAGCAGATCGCGAGCAGGGCCGCGGCGGCCACGCCCACGAGGGTGACCGCGCGGAAGTAGCAGACCTGGTAGGCGGCCATGGCGAGGCCGAGGGCGGCGCAGAGCGGCAGGTCGCGGAGCGCGGGCCAGGCGCGCCGCGTCGGGGAGCGCGGGCCGAGGCGTGCGGCGCCGGCGGCGGCGAGCAGGAGGCAGGGCGCGGCGATGGCCAGGCGGCTCCAGCCGACGAGGAGCGGAGAGACGGTGGCGTCGCGCGAGAGCAAGGTCATGGTGGCCCCGGTCGTTCCCCAGGACGCGGCCGCGATGGCGACGAGCAGCAGGCCCAGCAGCATGCGAGGAGTA
>DATJIR010000105.1:0-4451 GCA_035493135.1 Verrucomicrobiia bacterium | reverse complement strand
CGCCGTCGAGCGTGATGCGCGCGTGCGAGCGCGTCGGGTCCACGGTGGCGACCGCGGCGCGCGCGACGCCGGGGGCCGCCAGGTCGACCAGGTAGCAGCCCACCGCGCCGGCCCCGTCGCGGGCGACCGCGATCGCGAAGTCGGCGACGTCGCCGTCGGCGACCGGGACCTTGGTGCCGGTCAGGCGGCCGCCGTCGGCCCGGGTGGCGAGGTTCGCGGCGGTGGCCACGTGCGGACCCTCCGCGAGCGCGAGGCAGCCGATGGCTAGGCCCTGCGCGATGCGCGGCAGCCAGCGCTTTTTCTGAGCGTCGCTGCCCGCGAGGAGCAGGGCCTCCGCGGCGAGGTAGATCGTGGAGGCGAATGGAGTGGGCGCCAGGCTCCGGCCGAGCTCCTCGGCGATGACGCACAGCTCGAGGTGGCCGAACCCGGCGCCGCCGTGCGCCTCCGGGATCGCGGTGCCCATCCAGCCCATCTCGCCCATGCCCCGCCAGAGATCGGCGTCGTACGGCGCGGCCCCCTCGAGGATGCGACGGACGCGGATGGAGGAGGAATGCTCGGACAGGAACTTCCGTGCCTGCTCTCGCAGTGACTTCTGATCGGGCGAGAAGTCGAAGTTCATGGCGGGGGGATCATACGGCATCGCCCGGGGCGGCGCTACCCCCGGGGGGGCTTGGTGCTCCCGGAGGTACTGCTTCGGATCGAAGTCGCTGTCCCGGGGCAGGTAGATGGTCCACCACGAGGTGAACACGCACTCCCAGCGGCCCTGCTCGAGGACCCGGTCGAGCATGCGACCGGGGTGTCCGGGCGGCGGTTCGAGCTGAAGAAGGAGTACCGCCGGAGCCGCGCGCGCTCCACGACCCGGACGAACCGCGATCGGCCCGCTCATGCCGCGATGGTAGCGATCCGCAGGGGCTCTTGCCATCCGCCCGGGCTCGCCCCACACTGGCGCCACCCGGTCGACCAGAACGCGGAGGGGCGAGCCATGCGAGCGACGGCGGCGGTGCTCTACGAGGTGAAGAAGCCGGTGGTCGTGGAGGACGTGGAGGTGCTGGAGCCCGGCGCGCACGAGGTGGCGGTGCGCTGGGCCGCCAACGGGGTCTGCCACAGCGACCTCCACGTGATCACCGGCGACTATCCGCATCCCCTCCCGGTGATCCTCGGGCACGAGGCGGCCGGCGTGGTGGAGAAGGTCGGGCCCGGCGTGGAGACCGTGAAGCCGGGCGACCACGTCTGCTCGAGCTACATCCCATCGTGTGGCCGGTGCGCCTACTGCATCGGCGGCCAGCCCACCATGTGCGCGCTCCGCGACAAGCCGCGCTGGTTCATGCACGACGGCACGAGCCGCTTCCTGCGCAACGGCCAGCCGCTCCATCACTTCCTCCAGGTCGCGGGCTACGCGACCCACGCGGTGCTGCCCGAGCCGAGCGTGATCCCGATCCGGGCCGACGCCCCGCTCGACGTGGTCTGCCTGGTGAGCTGCGGCGTGCTGGCCGGCGCCGGGCCCGTGTTCAACCGGGCCAAGGTGCCGCCGGGGGCCAGCGTGGCGGTGTGGGGTGCGGGCGGGGTCGGGCTCAACACCATCCAGGCGGCCCGGCTCATCGGCGCGGGGAGGATCATCGCGGTGGACGTGATGCGCCAGAAGCTCGCCTGGGCCGAGGAGTTCGGCGCGACCCACGTGGTCGACGCGAGCCGGGAGGACCCGGTCGCCGCGGTCCAGCGCCTGAGCGGCACGGGGGGCGTCGACTTCGCCTTCGAGGTGGTGGGCACCCAGAAGACGATCGAGCAGGCGCTGCTCGCCACCCATCGCGGTGGCACCTGCGTGATCGTGGGCGTGTCCCCCGCGGGGACACGCATCTCGGTCGACCCCTCGCTCTTCCTGCAGCAGCGCGTGCTCACCGGCACGTCGTTCGGCGGGGGCCGCCAGCGGACCGACGTGCCGATGCTGATCGACCTCTACATGGACGGCAAGTACAAGCTCGACGAGCTGATCAGCCGGCGCCTGCCGCTCGGGGAGCTGAACGAGGGCTTCGATCTGATGCTGCAGGGCGAGGTGAAGCGAAGCGTGATCGTCTACTAGCGGGGGTCGATCGGCGTCGGCATCGGTGCGGCGGCCTCCACCGCGCCGGCCGCGTCGAGGCAGAGGTCCTCGCGGTAGCGGCCCGCGGTGATCTGCACGCCGGTCGGCAGGCCGTCCGCCACGCCGGTCGGCACCGAGATCGAGGGCAGGCCGAGCACCGGCACCGCGAACTGCATGATCTGGGCGTCCATCAGCCGGCGGGTGGTCGGCGCGTCCACCACGTCGAGTCCGACCGCGAACGGCGGTTCGTTGGAGACGGGCGTCACGACCAGGGGGCGGTCGACGAGGAAGAGCTCCCAGAGACGCAGCAGCCGATCGCGCGCGGCGAGGGCGTCGAGCACGTGGCGGCCGTCGCGCGGGGGGTGGAGCGCGCGCCAGAAGCCGAGCGCCCGCTGGATGCCCTCGTCGCCGTACTGCCGCACCGCCGGCTCGAGCGCGGCGATCGCGTCGTCCATCGCGATCGCGGCCCAGAGGTCCGCGACCGCGCCGAGCTCGGGCGGCTCGATCTCCTCGACCGCGTAGCCCGCCGCCTCGAGGGCGCGGCCGGCCCGGCGGACCGAGTTGGCGACGACCGGTGCCACCCCACCGCGTCCCGCGGGGTCGACGACCAGGGCCACCCGGATCGGCCGCCTCGGCGCGGGCCCCTCGAGCGGCACGTCGGGGCAGCGCGGGTCGTGGGGATCGGGCACCGCCATCGCGGCGAGGGCCGCGCGCGCATCGCGCACCCGCCGAGTCAACGGGCCCTGGACCGCCATCAGCTGCGCCGAGATCGGGCGCGGCGCCGCGGCGGCGGTGAAGTTGAAGGCCGGCACGCGCCCGTAGCTCACGCGGAGCCCCACCAGCCCGCAGCAGTACGCGGGGTAGCGGACCGATCCCGCGATGTCGTTGCCGTGGGCGATCGCGCCGATGCCGACGGCGGTGGCCGCCGCGGCGCCGCCGCTCGAGCCGCCGGGGGTGCGGCCGGCGTCCCACGGGTTGGCGGTGGCGCCGTGGAGCGCGTTGTCGGTGAACCAGCGCATCGAGAAGGTGGGGGTGTTGGTGCGGCCGATCACGATGGCGCCGGCCCGCCGCAGGTTGGCGACCACCGGGTTGTCGCGCGTCGCCATCACGTCCTTGAATGCGACCACCCCGTTGTCGGTCGGGGAGCCGGCCATGTCCACGTTCACCTTGATCGTGATTGGCACCCCGTGAAGCGGGCCGACTGGCCCGCCGCGCGCAAGGGCCTGGTCGGCGGCGCCGGCCTCGGCGAGGGCCGACTCGTGGAGGGGGCGCACCACCGCGTTGATCCGCGGGTTGACCGCGTCGAGGCGAGCGAGCGCGGCCTCGACCGCCTCGCGGCAGGAGGCCTTGCGGCGGCGGATCAGGTCGGCCAGCTCGACCGCGTCGAGCCGCCAGAGCTCGGTGGCTATGCGCGCACCTCGTAGCGGACGTAGTCGTGCTCGCAGGGCGGGCCGACCGCGATCTCCATGTGCCCCGCGTCGAGGTCCGAGATGATCGAGGCGAAGCTGTAGGAGACGCGCTCGCCGGGGTGCGCGCAGATGGAGTGGGGACGGTGGCCGTGGTCGCGCAGCACCGTCTTGAGCGTGTCCGCGTCGAGCCGGCCGCGGTCGGCCTCCAGCAGGGCGGCGATGCGCTGGTGGCGGCAGGTGGAGTTGTGGAGCTCGTCGGCATTGGCGGTCTCGTGCGCGGCCATGCCGGGCAGCACGTGGTGGTTGGCGTGCACGAGGCAGCCGTCGCCCCAGGCGAGGTCGTGCTCCTGCGCGGTGGTCTCGATGTCCACCATCGCGCCGGCGCGGTCGGCCAGGAGCAGGTTGCGCGACGAGGCGCGCCGCGGGGTGAGGACCGCGTCCACCGCCGCCTTGAGCGTCGGCTGCTCGAGGGCCAGTCGGGTGAGCAGGTAGCGCGGGAAGCCGGTGCGCCAGCCGGCCGAGCGCAGGAAGTTGGCGTCGGCGGAGAGGCCCTCGCTGCTCATCCCGAGGTAGCTGATCTGGCCGGCCGGCACCAGCATCGTGACCGCCGGCTTGCCGGTGACCGCGAAGGTGAGCACCGCGCTGAAGGCCTCGATGCCGCCCGCGAGGTCGGCGTTCTGGCCCGCGAAGGTCCCGCCGGTGCGGGTATAGGGCCCCGAGACCGTGAAGCTCGTGCACTCGAGGTCCACGGTGCCGAAGCGCGCCACGTGCGCGACCTCCTGGCGCACCTGGAGCAGGAGCGCCTCCGCGCGGTCGATGCCGGCCCCCTCGGCCACGCCCTCGATCTCGTCGAGGAAGTGGGGCGCGGCCTCGCCGATCGTCGGCCCGAAGGCGAGGGCCCACCGGCGCGCGGTCTCCGGCGCGAGGCTCGAGCGCTGGGCGCCCTGGGTGTAGATCAGCTCGAG
>DATJIR010000104.1:0-3162 GCA_035493135.1 Verrucomicrobiia bacterium | reverse complement strand
CCGCCCCGTTCGGCCCGATCAGGGCCCGGATCACTCCCTTCTGCATCGCGAGGTCGACGCCGCTCACCGCCCGCACGCCGCCGAAGGACTTGGAGAGCCCGCGCGTCTCCAGCACCGGCGCCGGCGCGGACCCGCTCACGAGCGCCGGCCGTCGAGCACGCCCGCGATGCCGCGCGGGAAGGCGAGCACCAGCACCATCAGGATGGCGCCCAGCACGAGCTGCCAGTAGTCGGTGTAGCGGGTGATCACGGTGTCGAGCAGCTTGTAGACCGCCGCGCCCACCAGCGGGCCGGAGGGCGATCCCACCCCGCCCAGCAGCACCATCACCAGGGGCTGCACCGACATCGGCGACTCGGTATAGACCGGGAACACGCTGCCCTTGAGGAAGGCGAAGACCGCCCCGCCGATCCCGGCCACGAAGCCCGCCACCACGAACGCGGTCCACTGGAGCGCGCGGATGTTGACCCCCAGGGCCTCGGCCCGCCGCGCGTGATCGCGGGCCGCGCGCAGGGTGAGGCCGAAGGGCGAGGCCGCGACCCGTCGCAGGAGGGCGATGCCCACCGCCGCGGCCGCGAGCGCCCAGTAGTAGTAGCGGCCCGGGGTGGCCAGCCACGCCGCGGGCCAGACACTCAGGATGCCGTTGTCGCCGCCGGTGACCTCGTCCCACTGGTGGACGATCGCGTACACGATCTGGGCGAAGGCCAGCGTGAGCATCGCGAAGTAGATGCTGCTGAGCCGCACGCAGAAGTAGCCGAAGACGACGGCGGCCAGCGCGGCCACCAGCGGGGCCACCACGAAGGCGGCCGGCATGGGGAGGCCGGCCAGCTTGAGCAGCAGCGCGGCGCCGTAGGCGCCCAGGCCGAAGTAGGCCGCGTGGCCGAACGAGACCATGCCGCCCACCGCCATCAGCAGGTGCAGGCTCGCCGCGAAGAGCGCGAACGCGAAGATCTCCACCGCGATCGAGATCCAGAAGGTCGGCAGAACGATCGGCAGCCCGGCCAGTGCCACGAGCGCCGCCACCGTCCACCCCGAGCTCAGCCGCCGCGCCGGCCGGTCGGATACCACGCCGCTGCCCGGCGGCCGGAGCTGGATCTCGGGCCGCCCGAGGAGTCCCCAGGGCCGCACCACCAGCACCACCGCCATCACCACGAAGATCAGCACGATGGCGGCCTTCGGCAGCAGCAGCACCCCGTAGGCGTTGAGCACGCCGATGAGGAGCGAGGCGAGCAGCGCGCCCCACACCGAGCCCATGCCTCCGATCACCACCACCACGAAAGCTTCCACGATGACCGAGGTGTCCATCACCGTGGTCAGGGCCAGCCGCGGCACCTGGAGCGCGCCGCCCAGGCCGGCCAGGAAGGAGCCGAGCACGAAGACCGAGGTGAACAGGCGGGCCTGGTCGACGCCGAGCGCGGCCACCATCTCGCGATCCTGGGTGGCCGCGCGGATCAGCACGCCCCACCGGGTGCGGTGGAAGAGGAGCCAGAGGCCGAGGGCCACCAGCGGGCCGAAGACGATGATCGCGAGGTCGTAGGAGGGAAACAGCTGGCCCGCGACCGGCACCGAGCCGGCCAGCCCCGGGGCGGCCGGCCCGGTCTTGTTGTCGGCGCCCCAGACGTAGCGCACCACGTCGGCGGTCACCAGGACCAGCGCGAAGGTGAGCAGGAGCTGGTAGAGCTCGGGCGCGCGGTAGACGCGACGGAGGAGCAGCACCTCGACCAGCCCGCCCAGCGCGGCCACCGCCAGCGCCGCGAGGAGCGCGGCCAGGTAGAAGGCGGCAGGCCCACCCGGCAGCACCGCGGCCAGCGAGTAGGTCAGGTAGGCGGCCAGCATGTAGAAGGAGCCGTGGGCGAAGTTGACGATGCGGGTGACGCCGAAGATGAGCGAGAGGCCCGACGCGATGAGGAACAGGAACATCGCGTTCGCGAGCCCGCTCAGGAGCTGCACGAGGAGGAGGGACATGGGGTCGGCCCCCCTCACCCTGCCCTCCCCCCGCCGCGGGGAAGAGGCTCATCGGGATCTGCCCTCTCCCCGAGAGGGAGAGGGCAGGGCGAGGGTGATCCTCAGTTGGCCGGGCGGAGCTTCTTCACTTCCTCGTCGGACGGCAGGACCTTCTCGCCCGGGATGTACTCGTGGTTGACCATGATGCCGACGCCCCGCTGGGCGTCCACCTTGGTCGTGCCCACCCAGCCCCCCATCGTGGACTGCCCGTCGGAGGCGCGGAACGTCACCGGCCCGATCGGGGTCTCCACCTTGAGGCCCTTGAACGCGGCCACGAGCTTCGCGGTCTCGGGAGCGCCCGCCTTCCGCAGCGCCTCCGCCACCGACTGGTAGGTGACGTAGCCGATCAGCGAGCCCAGCACCGGGTTCTTGTCCCCGCGCTTGACAAACCGGGCCACCCAGTCCTGGTGGCTCTGCATCTTGATGTCGTACCAGGGATAGCCGGTGACCAGCATGCCCTCGGGGGCCTCGAGCTTGAGCGGGTCGATGTACTCGGGCTCGCCGAGCAGGATGCCCACCACGAACATCTTCTGGAAGAGCCCGCGCTTGCCCGCCTCGCGCACGAAGGCGAGCCAGTCGCTGCCGAAGAGCGACACGTAGAGGGCGTCGGGGTTCTGGTTCAGGATGGCGGTGACGAGCGGGCCGGGCTCGATCTTGCCGAGGGTGGGCCAGTGCTCGCCGACCACCTGCACGTCGGGCTTCAGCTCCTTCAGGCGGTCGCGGAAGGTCTCCCACGCGCGCTTGCCGTACTCGTAGTTGGGCCCGATGGTGGCCCACTTGACGTACTTCATCTTGCCGGCCTTGTCGGCCAGCATGCGCCCCTGCTCGTAGGTGTTGGGACGCAGGCGCACCGCGTAGTCGTGGCCCTTGGACCACGTGAGGGCCTCGGTCAGCGACTCGGCGGCGAGGAACATGGTCTTGTTCTGCTTGGCCCAGTCGGAGACCGCCAGCCCCACGTTGGAGAGGAAGCTCCCGGTGATCATCGCGACCTTGTCCGACTCCACCAGCTCCTGGGCGTGCTTGACCGCCTCCGCGGGCTGCCCCTTGTCGTCGCGGAACAGCACCTCGATCTTGCGACCGAGGACGCCTCCCTTGGCGTTGATCTCCTCGACGGCCATCTCGACGCCGGCGCGGTACGGGCCCGTGAACGGGGCCCCGATG
>DATJIR010000103.1:0-6378 GCA_035493135.1 Verrucomicrobiia bacterium | reverse complement strand
CGTCACCCCTCCCCGGCCTACCCGCGGTAGGCTCCCCGCCAGCTACCCCCAACGGGTGGCCAAGCGGGCGCAACGGAATGGCTTGAAAATCCGGAGTTTTCGCTTGACACCCCCAAGCGACCCCCACTAGGATGGTCCCTCGAAGTGGGATGAAATCCCATGAAGTGCCATTGACGGGCGGTACGGGGCCAAATCGAGGCCACCGGGGGGACAGTGTTTCGGGGACATTTCAGGCACACGATCGACCCGAAGGGGCGACTCAGCATCCCGGCGAAGTTCCGAGAGGTGCTGCGCGAGGCCGGCAGCGATAGGCTCGTGATGGCGCCCAACGGGACCGGTCTCGACGTGTACCCCGAGGACAAGTGGCGCGAGCTGGAGGAGCGCGTGAACGGGCTCGCCAAGCTCGATCCGGATCGGCGCCGCTTCCAGCATGTGTATCTCTCCGCGGGTCTCGACGTGGTGCTCGATCCGCACGGGCGCATCCAGATCCTGCAGGACTATCGCGAGCGCGGCGGCCTCTCGAAGAACGTGGTGATCATCGGCATGATGGATCACTTCGAGATCTGGGACGACGATCGCTGGACGATCTATCAGCGCGAGCAGGCGGGTCCGTTCGACGATCTGCGCGCCCGCCTCGCCGAGAAGGGCGTCTAGATGCGCCGCCAACGGCACGACCGCGACGCACGCGAGCGCGGAATGCGCGAACGGCCTGACGGCGAGGCAGTGGCAGGGCGAGGTGCAGCCGAAGGCGAGCCGAGCGCATTCGAGAGAGAAGCTTCCGGTGTCAGCCGGAGTGAGCCCGTACACGCGACGGGAATGCATGAAGCAGAGCACGTACCGGTGCTCGCCGACGAAGTGACGTTCCTCCTGCGCCCCCGTCGAGGGGGCTGGGTGGTGGACGGGACGATCGGCATGGGCGGTCACGCCGAGCAGCTGCTCGAGACCGCGGGCGGCGACACGCGCCTGCTCGGGATCGACCGCGATCCCGAAGCGCTCGTGCGCGCCGCGCGGCGGCTCGCGCGCTTCGGCGCGCGCGTGGTGCTGCAGCACGGCAGCTTCCGCCACATCGGCGCGCTCGCGACGAGCGCGGGAGTCGAGCGCGCCGCCGCGGTGCTCCTCGATCTCGGGCTCTCGTCGTACCAGCTCGACGAGTCGGGTCGCGGGTTCTCCTTCCAGGGCGAGGAGCCGCTCGACATGCGCTTCGATCCCACCGAGGGCCTGACCGCGGCCGAGCTGCTCGGGCGCCTCTCGGCGGAGGAGATCGCACACCTGCTCACGGAGCTGGGCGAGGAGCGGCACGCCCGGCGAATCGCGCGCGTGCTGGTCGAGCAGCGTCGGCGCGCCCCCCTGCGCACCGCCGCCGACCTGGTCTCGGTGGTCAAGCGCGCGGTCCCGCGCGCCGCCTGGTCCAAGCGCACTCACGTGGCCACCCGCACCTTCCAGGCGGTGCGGATGGCCGTCAACGACGAGCCCGGCGCCCTCGCCGAGGCGCTGCCGCAGGCGGCCGCGCTCCTCGAGGACGGCGGCCGGCTCGGCGTCATCTCCTTCCACTCCGGCGAGGACCGGGTGGTCAAGCGCGCGTTCCGCTCGCTGGCGGGCCGGGGCTTCGTCGAGCTCGAGCCCACTCCGGTGACCGCGGGCCGCGAGGAGACGGCGTACAACCCGCGGGCCCGCAGCGCCAAGCTGCGCGTGCTCGCGCGGCAGGAGGCAGCATGAGCAGTCGAGTCGCGACGTCGCGCGCACCGCAGTCCCACTGGGGTTCCCAGCATCGCGCCCGCCAGCCGGAAGCGGTGCGGCGTCACCGCGTCAGCGATCGGCGCCGGCTCCGCTCCATGGCCGCGGCGGTGCTGGGCGCGGGCCTCGCGGTGCTGGTCGTGCTGGGAGTGGTGGGCCTGCGCGTGCAGCAGGTGCGCCTGTCCTATCGTCTCGACGCGCTCCGGCAGAGCCGCGCCGAGCTCGAGGAGACCAACCGGCGGCTGCGGGTCGAGATGGCCACCCTCAAGTCGCTCTCGCGCATCGAGGGCAAGGCCCGCGCCGAGCTCGGCATGGTGGCTCCGGGCCGCGACCAGGTGCGGCTCGCGCGCGAGTTCGTCCAGTCCGGCGGAGGCTCGGCCGCGCTCGACCGGCGCGCGGTGGTCGCCGATCGCTGGGTGTCCCGGAGCGTCGGGGTCCAATAGCGTGACTCCATGACCGAGCTGCGGGCCGAGGGCCTTCGAAGCCGGACGCTGATCTTCGCGGCGTGCCTGGCCTGCGCCTTCGTCGTCCTGCTCGGGCGGCTGACCTATCTCCAGATCCTCAAGCACGACGAGTACGCGCGGCTGGCCGAGAACCAGCACGCCAAGACGGTGCCGCTCCGCCCCAAGCGCGGTCCGATCCTGGACCGCACCGGGCAGGCCCTCGCGGTCTCCTCGCGCGCCGACACCCTCTACGTCACGCCCTCCAAGGTCGAGGACGCCCCGCGACTGGCCGCCCGCCTCGCGGTGATCCTGGGCGAGCCGGCCCGCGACGTGCTCCGCCGGCTCACGGTGGCGAAGAAGTTCGCGCCGGTGCGGCGTCGCCTCACGCCCGACATGGCGCGCGCGGTCCGCGATCTCAAGGATCCCTCGCTCGCCCTGGTGGAGGACAGCCTGCGCCTATACCCGAACCGCGAGCTCGCCGCCCAGCTCATCGGCTTCGAGGGCGCCGAGGGCAAGGGGCTCGCCGGCATCGAGCAGACCTGGGACGCGCACCTGGCCGGCGTCGAGGGCCGCGCGGTGGTGGAGCGGGACGCCCTCGGCCGCGAGGTCACCGGCGCGCCGATCGTGCTCAAGCCGTCGGTCGCGGGGCAGGGGATCGTGCTCACGATCGACGCCACCATCCAGTACCTGGCCGAGAAGGAAGTGGACGCGGCGTGGCGCCGCACCCGGGCCAAGTCCGCGATGGCGGTGGCGATGGATCCGCGCACCGGCGAGATCCTCGCGATGGCGATCCGCCCGACGTACAACCCCAACGCCTTCGGCACCGCCACCGACGACGACCGCCGCGCCCGCGCGGTGACCGATCCGTTCGAGCCCGGCTCGACCTTCAAGGTGATCATGGCCGCCTCCGCGCTGGAGGAGGGCGTCGTGCACCCGACCGACCGGATCTACGGGGAGAACGGCGCGATCACGGTGGCGAACGCGACGATCCACGACTGGAAGAAGTACGGCTGGCTCACCTTCACCGAGGTGCTCCAGAACTCCTCCAACGTGGGCTCGATCAAGGTCGGGATGATGCTGGGCAAGGAGCGCTACTACAAGTACATCACCGGCTTCGGCTTCGGCGCCCCGACCAACCTCGGGCTGCCCGGGGAGAGCCGCGGCCAGCTCCGCCCGCCCGGCCAGTGGTCGGGGCTGTCGCTGGCCACCATGTCGATCGGCCAGGAGATCTCGGTGACCGCGGTCCAGATGGTGGCCGCGTTCGCCGCGGTGTCCAACGGCGGCCGCCTCATGCAGCCGCAGATCATCCGCGCGGTGCTCGACGCGCAGGGGCGGGAGATCCGCTCGTTCGAGCCGGTCGCGGTCCGGCAGGTGATCAGCCCGGAAACCGCGCGCACCCTCACCGAGATGATGGTGAACGTGGTGCGCAACGGGACCGGCCACAACGCGGCCATCCCCGGCTACGACGTGGCGGGCAAGACCGGCACCGCCCAGAAGATGGACCCGGCCACCCGGCGCTACTCGCGCGCTCCCGGCGTGCTCTCGTTCGTGGGCTTCGTGCCCGCCGACGATCCGCGCCTGGCCATGATCGTGCTGCTCGACGAGCCCAAGAACGAGAAGTGGGGCAGCGAGGCGGCCGCGCCGATCTTCTCCGCGATCGGCCGCGAGGCCCTGCGCTACCTCAATGTGGCGCCCCGCGACTCGAGCCCGGTGCCCATCGTGCGCGGCGAGATGGCGAGCGCCGCGCCTTCGCTCACGCGGACCGGGGCGGGGGCCGGAGGGCCCCCCGTGGTCGACGTGGCGGCCGTGCCGGCCGGCGTTGCCGAGGCCGCGCCCGCGCCGGCGCCCTCCCCGGACCCGGTGATGCCGCGCCTCGGCGGGCTGTCGCTCCGGCAGGCCATGGAGACCCTGGCGCCCCACGGCGTCCGCCTCGAGATCACCGGCCGCGGCGTGGTGACGGGCCAGCTCCCGCTGCCCGGCGCGCCGCTGCCCCCCGGAACGGTCTGCCGGCTGCAGCTGGCCCCCGGGGCTGGCCGGTCGAGCGCCGCCCTCGCGGTGAGCCTCCAGCGCTGAGGACATGAGCGACCGCCCCGTGCCGACCTCCACGCTCCTCGACGCCCTGCCGGACAAGACGGTGCTGGGCACGCTGCCCGCCCAGGTGGCCGGCCTCGCGTACGATTCGCGAAAGGTCGCGGCGGGCGCGCTCTTCGTGGCGATCCCCGGCTTCAAGCAGGACGGCCGGCGCTTCGCGGCGGATGCGCTCGGCCGCGGCGCGGCCGTGGTGGTGGCCGAGGGCGCCGATCCGCTCCCGGGCAGCGCGACCGCGCGGGTCCTGGTGCCGTCCTCGCGCGCGGCCCTGGCGCGGCTCGCCGACGCCTATCACGGCCACCCGTCGCGGCGCCTCACCGTGGTCGGCATCACCGGCACCAACGGCAAGACCACCACGTCGCTCCTGGTCGAGGCCCTGCTCGGCGCGGCCGGCCGGCCGACCGGCGTGATCGGCACCATCCAGTACCGGGTGGGCGCGCAGGCCGAGGCCGCGAGCCAGACCACGCCCGAGGCCCTCGAGCTGCAGGCCCTCTTGGGGCGCATGGTGCAGGCCGGGGTGGGTGGCGCGGCGATGGAGGTGTCCTCCCACGCGCTCTCGCTGTCGCGGGTCGACGGCATCGAGTTCGACGTGGCCGTCTTCACCAACCTCACCCAGGACCATCTCGACTTCCACCGGACGCTCGAGGCCTACCGCGACGCGAAGGCCCGGCTGTTCCACCTGCTCGCGACGGGGCACAAGCCGCGCCGCGCTGCGGTGGTGAACGTGGACGACCCCGCGGGGGCCGCCATGGTCCGGGCCGCCTCGGCCGATCCCCGGGTGCGGATCCTGACCTTCGGCCTGCGGGCCCCGGCCGAGCTGCGGCCGCGGCGGTGGGAGTCGGGGATGGGCGGCATCGAGCTCGAGATCGCCTGGCCCCAGGGCGCGATCGCGATCACCTCCGCGCTCGTCGGCGAGCACAACGTGATGAATCTCCTGGGGGCCGCGGGCGTCGGACTGGCGCTCGAGATGGAGCCGCGGCAGATCGGCCAGATCCTCTCCGGCGTCGCCACCGTCCCGGGTCGCTTCGAGCGGGTCGAGGCCGGCCAGCCGTTCCTGGTCGTCGTGGACTACGCGCACACCCCGGACGCGCTCGACAACGTGCTGACCACCGCCCGCAAGCTCCTCAAGCCCGGCGCGCGGCTCGGCGTGGTGTTCGGCTGCGGGGGCGACCGCGACCGCGGCAAGCGGCCGATCATGGGCGGCATCGCGGCGCGCCTCGCGGACCGGGCCTGGGTCACCTCCGACAACCCGCGCAGCGAGGAGCCGGAGGCCATCCTGGCCGAGATCGAGACCGGGATCCCCGCCTCCGCGGCGGGCCGCCACGAGTCCATCGCGGACCGGCGGCGGGCGATCCAGGGCGCGATCGGCTGGGCGCGCGAGGGGGACGTGGTGGTCATCGCGGGCAACGGCCACGAGACCTACCAGATCGTCGGCTCGGAGGCGCTGCCGTTCGACGACCGCGAGGTGGCCCGGACGGCCTTGGCCGAGCGCGGTGGAGCGGGAGGGCGGGGATGGCGGGCCTGAGCGTCGAGGACGTGGTCCGGGGCACCCAGGGCGCGCTGGTGGCGGGCGACCTCGGCGTGCCGGTGACCGGCGTCAGCATCGACAGCCGCCACCTGGCCATCGGCGGTGCCTTCTTCGCGATCCAGGGGCCGAATCGCGACGGCCACGCCTTCCTGCGCGACGCCGCAGCGCGTGGAGCAGCATGTTTGATAGTCCACAACCTGCCCGACGACCTGCCGCCGTCGGTGCCGACGATCCTGGTGGACGACACCACCCGGGCGCTCGGGCGGCTCGGCGCCTATCACCGGGCGCGCTTCAACGTTCCGGTCGCCGCGGTCACCGGCTCCAACGGCAAGACCACCACCAAGGAGATGATGGCCTCGGTGCTGGAGGCGCTCGGGCCGGTGCTCAAGCCGGAAGGCAGCTTCAACAACCAGTGGGGCTTGCCGCTCACCCTGCTGCGCCTCGGTCCCGAGCACCGGGCGCTCGCGCTGGAGCTGGGCGCCAACACCCCGGGCGAGATCGAGTCGCTCGCCGCGATCTGCCGGCCCACCGTCGGGGTGGTCACGGTGGTGCAGGGCGCCCACACCGAGGCCTTCGGCTCGCTCG